>NZ_JBHZGM010000004.1:0-289476 GCF_043392685.1 Metapseudomonas phytobenefica
TGTGCGCCGAGATTCTGTTCGCCAGCGCCCGGGACCACACCATGCCGGAGTTCCTGCGCAAGGAAAACGCCAACCAGGTGCCGGTCAACGCCCTGTGGCTGTCCAACGGGCTGATCCAGCTGTTCCTGATCATCACGCTGTTCAACAGCTCCACCTACCTCAGCCTGCTGTACCTGGCGACCTCGATGATCCTGGTGCCGTACTTCTGGTCCGCCGCCTACGCCTTGCTGCTGGCCTGGCGTCACGAAACCTACGAGCAGGCACCCGGCGAGCGTGGCAAGGACCTGCTGATCGCGCTGATCGCCGTGCTCTACGCGGTCTGGCTGGTGTACGCGGCGGGGGTGCAGTACCTGTTGCTGTCGGCACTGCTCTACGCACCGGGGGCGATCCTGTTCGCCAAGGCCAAGCGCGAACTGGGGCAACTGGTGTTCACCTCTGTCGAGAAGCTGATCTTCGCTGCCGTAGTCATCGGCGCGCTGGTAGCGGCCTATGGCCTCTACGACGGCTTCCTGACCCTCTAACCCGTAAGGAGACCTGCCATGTCCAAAGTCAAACTCGGCGTTCATTCCGAAGCCGGAAAACTGCATAAGGTAATGGTCTGCTCGCCGGGGCTCGCCCACATGCGCCTGACCCCCAACAACTGCGACGAGCTGCTGTTCGATGACGTGATCTGGGTGAACCAGGCCAAGCGCGACCACTTCGATTTCGTCACCAAGATGCGTGAACGCGGCATCGATGTGCTGGAAATGCACAACCTGCTCACCGACATCGTGCAGAACAAGGAAGCCCTGAAGTGGATCCTCGATCGCAAGATCACCAATGACCAGGTCGGCGTTGGCCTGGTCAATGAAGTGCGCTCCTGGATCGAAGGCCTGGAGCCGCGCAAGATCGCCGAATTCCTCATCGGCGGCGTCGCCGGCTCCGACCTTCCGGAGAGTGAAGGCGCCAGCGCGATCAAGATGTACCGCGACTACCTGGGCCACTCCAGCTTCGTCCTGCCGCCGCTGCCCAACACCCAGTTCACCCGCGACACCACCTGCTGGATCTACGGCGGCGTGACCCTCAACCCGATGTACTGGCCGGCCCGTCGCCAGGAAACCCTGCTGACCACCGCCATCTACAAGTTCCACCCGATCTTCACCGGGGCTGAATTCGAAATCTGGTACGGCGACCCTGACAAGGACCACGGCATGTCCACCCTCGAAGGCGGCGACGTGATGCCCATCGGCAACGGCGTGGTGCTGATCGGCATGGGCGAGCGGACTTCCCGTCAGGCCATCGGCCAACTGGCCCAGGCGCTGTTCAGCAAGGGCGCGGCACAGAAAATCGTCGTCGCCGGCCTGCCCAAGTCCCGCGCGGCCATGCACCTGGACACTGTGTTCACCTTCTGCGACCGCGACCTGGTCACCGTCTTCCCGGAAGTGGTCAAGGAAATCGTGCCCTTCGTCCTGCGTCCCGATGAAAGCCGCCCCTACGGCATCGACATCCGTCGCGAAGAGAAGGACTTCATCTCGGTGGTCGCCGAATCCCTCAATCTCAAGCAACTGCGCGTGGTACAGACCGGCGGCGACAGCTTCGAAGCCGAACGCGAGCAGTGGGACGACGGCAACAACGTGGTCTGCCTGGAGCCCGGCGTGGTGGTCGGATACGACCGCAACACCTACACCAACACCCTGCTGCGCAAGGCCGGCGTCGAGGTGGTCACCATCAGCGCCAGCGAGCTGGGCCGCGGCCGTGGCGGCGGCCACTGCATGACCTGCCCGATCCTGCGCGACCCGATCGATTACTGAGTCGAGTTCCCGGGCGGCTCCCAAGCCGGCGCCGCCTGCCCCGCCAGCCAAAAGCTGTTCTGACGGAGCCTGGTTTCCAGTTACCCACAAGGAGAAAGAATCATGGCCTTCAACATGCACAACCGTAACCTGCTCAGCCTGATGCACCACAGCACCCGCGAGCTGCGTTACCTGCTGGACCTGTCTCGCGATCTCAAACGCGCCAAGTACACCGGTACCGAGCAACAGCACCTCAAGGGCAACAACATCGCACTGATCTTCGAGAAGACCTCCACTCGCACTCGCTGCGCCTTTGAAGTCGCCGCCTATGACCAGGGCGCCAACGTCACCTACATCGACCCGAACTCCTCGCAGATCGGCCACAAGGAGTCCATGAAGGACACCGCCCGCGTGCTCGGCCGCATGTACGACGCCATCGAGTACCGTGGCTTCAAGCAGGAAATCGTCGAAGAACTCGCCAAGTACGCCGGCGTGCCGGTGTTCAACGGCCTGACCGACGAATACCACCCGACCCAGATGCTCGCCGACGTGCTGACCATGCGTGAGCACAGCGACAAGCCGCTGCACGAGATCAGCTACGCCTACCTGGGCGACGCCCGCAACAACATGGGCAACTCCCTGCTGCTGATCGGCGCCAAGCTCGGCATGGATGTGCGCATCGCCGCGCCGAAGGCCCTGTGGCCAACCGATGAGCACGTCGCCGCCTGCCAGAAATTCGCCGAGGAAAGCGGTGCGCGCATCACCCTCACCGAAGACCCGAAAGAAGCGGTCAAGGGCGTGGACTTCATCCACACCGACGTCTGGGTCTCCATGGGCGAACCGGTGGAAGCCTGGGGCGAGCGCATCAAGGAACTGCTGCCCTACCAGGTCAACATGGACATGATGAAAGCGGCCGGCAACCCGCGCGTGAAGTTCATGCACTGCCTGCCGGCGTTCCACAACAGCGAAACCAAGGTCGGCAAGCAGATCGCCGAGCAGTACCCGAACCTGAAGAACGGCATCGAGGTGACCGAAGACGTCTTCGAGTCCCCGTACAACATCGCCTTCGAGCAGGCGGAAAACCGCATGCACACCATCAAGGCGATCCTCGTATCGACCCTCGCCGATATGTAAGTCCCGATACGCCCCGGACCGCGACGCGTTCGCCGGTCCGCGGCGCATTTTCATTTTCTGGAGGAAATCGATATGCGTATCGTCGTCGCCTTGGGTGGCAACGCCCTGCTGCGTCGTGGCGAGCCCATGACAGCCGACAACCAGCGCACCAACGTGAGGATCGCCGCCGAGCAGATCGCCAAGGTCGCGCCCGGCAACGAACTGGTGATCGCCCACGGCAACGGCCCGCAGGTCGGCCTGCTGGCCCTGCAGGGCGCGGCCTATGACAAGGTCACCCCCTACCCGCTGGACGTCCTCGGCGCCGAGACCGAAGGCATGATCGGCTACATGATCGAACAGGAAATGGGCAACTTGCTGCCGTTCGAAGTGCCGTTCGCCACCATCCTCACCCAGGTCGAGGTCGATGCGAAGGACCCGGCCTTCCAGAACCCGACCAAGCCCATCGGCCCGGTCTACTCCAGGGAAGAGGCCGAAGCCCTCGCCAAGGAGAAGGGCTGGAGCATCGCCCCCGACGGCGACAAGTTCCGCCGCGTAGTGGCCAGCCCCCGTCCGAAGCGCATCTTCGAGATCCGCCCGGTGAAGTGGCTGCTGGAGAAAGGCACCATCGTCATCTGCGCCGGCGGTGGCGGCATCCCGACCATGTACGACGAATCGGGCAAGAAGCTCTCCGGCGTCGAAGCGGTAATCGACAAGGACCTCTGCTCCGCGCTGCTGGCCCAGGAGCTTTCCGCCGACCTCCTGATCATCGCCACCGATGTGGACGCAGCCTACGTCGACTGGGGCAAACCGACCCAGAGGGCCATCGCCCAGGCCCACCCGGACGAACTGGAACAGCTGGGCTTCGCCGCCGGCTCCATGGGGCCGAAAGTCCAGGCCGCCATCGAGTTCGCCCGCAATACCGGCAAGGACGCGGTGATCGGTTCCCTGGAGAACATCGTCGCCATCACCGAAGGCAAGTCCGGCACCCGAGTCAGCACCCGCAAGGCCGGCATCGAGTACCGCTGATCGCAAGGCACCCTCCCCTGTGGGGGCGAATTCATTCGCAATGGGCAGCGCAGCTGCCCTCGAATATCCCGAAAAGCAGACCTGCGGTCTGCCCCGCGATTGAAATCGCCCCCACAAGGTTTCTCTCCCCCTCCGAAAAGCTCTCAATCTGCCGCCAAATGACCAAAGGAGTGACTTGATAGTCACACCCCGCGTCAGGTAGACATCCCGTTCATTCGAGCTGCCGCCTGGCTCATGCCACCTGGCCCGTTACGCTTGAGCCCGCAAATTGCCGCCCAGACGCGCGGCGCCCCGCGGCCAAGCCAGCCCGCCGGCATGAGACGGTCTTTTTGAGGAGTTTCCGAAAGATGTCCCGACTTCCAGTGATTGTGGGTTTTGGTGGCTATAACGCGGCCGGGCGAAGCTCGTTCCACCACGGTTTCCGCCGCATCGTGATCGAGACCCTGGACGCCCAGTCGCGCCAGGAAACCCTGGCCGGCCTCGCCGTGATGATGAAGCTGGTATCGGTGATCGACGGCCAGTACGTCGATGCCGACGGCAAGGTCATGACCCTGGCCGAGATCGAAACCCGTTACGCCGCCGAAATCCTCGATGCCACCCTGGTACGCCGCATCGGCAAGCAGCATCTGGATGTGGACGCGGCCCACTGGCAGAAGAACCTCACCATCTCCGCCGCAGACAGCCAACCCATCAGCTTCATCACCTCGCGTAAGCAACTCCCCGAGCCGCTGCCGGCCAACTGGGACGTGGAAGTCCTGGATAACGGTGAAGTGCGCGTGACCCTGAAAGGCACCTGCGACTTCAAGGTGGACAGCTACCGCGAGCTGCCGGTGAAGTCCGCCGGCCAGCTGCCCACCGGCTTCGAGCCGGGCGAGCTGTACAACTCCCGCTTCCACCCGCGCGGCCTGCAGCTGTCGGTGGTCGCCGCCACCGATGCCATCCGCTCCATCGGTCTGCCGTGGAAGGACATCGTCGACCGCGTGCAGCCCGACGAGATCGCGGTGTTCTCCGGCAGCATCATGAGCCAGCTGGACGAGTACGGCTTCGGCGGCATGATGCAATCGCGCCTGAAAGGCGGCCGCGTCACCGCCAAGCAATGCCCGCTGGGCCTGAACACCATGCCCGCCGACTTCATCAACGCCTACGTGCTGGGCAGCGTCGGCACCACCGGCAGCGTCACCGGCGCCTGTGCCACCTTCCTCTACAACCTGCAGAAAGGCATCGAGCTCATCACCTCCGGCCGCGCCCGCGTGGCCCTGATCGGCAACGCCGAAGCGCCGATCACCCAGGAGTGCATCGACGGCTACGGTGCGATGGGCGCCCTGGCCACCGAGGAAGGCCTGCGCCAGATCGGCGGTCGCGAAGAGGTCGACTTCCACCGTGCCAGCCGCCCCTTCGGCGAGAACTGCGGCTTCACCCTGGCCGAATCCAGCCAGTACGTGGTGCTGATGGACGACGCACTGGCCCTGGAGCTGGGCGCCGATATCCACGGCGCGGTGACCGACGTGTTCATCAACGCCGACGGCTTCAAGAAATCCATCTCCGCCCCCGGCCCGGGTAACTACCTGACCCTGGCCAAGGCCGTGGCCGCCGCCACCCAGCTGATCGGCGCGGACGGCGTGCGCGAGCGCAGCTTCGTCCACGCCCACGGCTCCAGCACCCCGGCCAACCGCGTCACCGAGTCCGAGTTGCTGGACCGCGTTGCCGGTGCGTTCGGCATCGAGCACTGGCCCATTGCAGCGGTCAAGGCCTACGTCGGCCACTCCCTGGCGACCGCCAGCGGCGACCAGGTGATCGCCGCCCTGGGTACTTTCAAATACGGCATCCTGCCGGGTATCAAGACCATCGACCGGGTGGCCGACGACGTCCACCGCCAGCACCTGTCCATCGAGATTCGCGACCGGGTCCTGGGCGACCAGCAGATGGATGTCTGCTTCATCAACTCCAAGGGCTTCGGCGGCAACAACGCCACAGGCGTGCTCATCTCCCCGCGCCTGGCCGAGAAGATGCTGAAGAAGCGCTATGGCGAGGCCGCTTTCGCCGCCTACTGCGCCAAGCGTGAAAAGACCCGCGCCAACGCCGAGGAATACGATCGTCGTGCCCGCCAGGGCGAGCTGGACATCATCTACAACTTCGGCAACGACCTGATCGACGAGCAGCAGATCGAACTGAGCCCCGAAGGCATCCAGGTGCCGGGCTTCACCCAGACGCTGCGCTACAAGAAGGACGAGCGCTTCGCCGACATGCTGGATTGAGGCGATTTCCGGGGACAGTTGTAGGATGGGTAGAGCCTGCGAAACCCATCGATCGTGGTGATGGATTTCGCTTCGCTCTACACCATCCTACGAATGTTGCGTGAAGCGACAACCATGAAAAAGGGCCCCTTGGGGCCCTTTGTCGTTTCCGCCGTTCTCAATCCAGCGCGCGCGCCAGCAGGATCAGCTCCGCGCGCCATTCGGCGGCGACCGGCAGCGCGAGGAAGGAGGGATTGAGGAAATCCTCGCGCGCCTCATAGGCCAACGGCTTGCCGGCGAGATCGAGGACTTCGCCGCCAGCGCCTTCAAGCACGCCCTGGGCAGCCGCCGTGTCCCACTGGGAGGTCGGCGCCAGGCGCGGGTAGCAATCGGCGGAGCCCTCGGCCAGCAGGCAGAACTTCAGCGAGCTGCCGATGCTGGCCAGCTGCAGATCGCCGAAACGCTCGGCCAGCCAGGCCAGCAGACGCTCCTGGGCCGGACTCGAATGGCGCTTGCTGGCGACCACGGTGAACGCCTCGTCCGGCGCGATACGCACACTGACTTCAAAGGGTTCCTCGTCGTCATCCTGGCACCAGGCCCCGATACCGGCGCCACCGTAGTAGCAACGCCCGGACACCGGCATGCCGACCACGCCGAACACCACCCGGCCGCCTTCCACCAGCGCCACGTTGACCGTGAATTCGTCGCTGCCGGAGATGAACTCCTTGGTGCCATCCAGCGGGTCCACCAGCCACCAGCGCTGCCAGGCGGCGCGTTCGGCCAGGGGAATGTTCGCCGCCTCTTCGGAGAGCACCGGAATGCCACCGTCCAGCGCGGCCAGGCCAGTGGCCAGCACCTTGTGGGCGGCCAGGTCGGCGGCGGTGACTGGAGAGGCATCGGCCTTCTCGGTCACGGTCAGTTCGCCCCCCCAGAACGGCAGGATGGCATCGCCGGCCTGGCGCACCAGGTCGATGACAGCGGGAAGCAAGGGATGGGTCACGATTGGTACTCCCCACGCTGGGTCAGCAGGTCTCGGGTCAGATAGAGCGCAGCCAGGGCGCGCCCTTCGCTGAATTGCGGGTGCTGGGCGAGGCTGGACAGCTCGCGCAGGTTGATGCGGTCGACCCGCAGCGGTTCCGGCTCATCGCCGGGAAGGCTTTCTTCATAGAGGTCGCGGGCCAGGACCACCTGGATCTTCTGGCTCATGTACCCCGGCGACAGGGACAGCTCGGTGAGGTGCTCCAGCTGGCGCGCACCGAACCCGGCTTCTTCCTTGAGCTCGCGGTTGGCGGCGGCGAGTACGTCTTCGCCCGGTTCGATCAGGCCCTTGGGCAGGGACAGCTGGTAGTCGTCGGTACCGGCGCAGTACTCCTCCACCAGCAGCACATGTTCGGTATCGGCCATGGCCACCACCATCACGGCGCCGTAGCCGGTGCCCTTGCCCACCAGGCGTTCGTAGGTGCGTTCGACGCCATTGGCAAAGCGCAACTGCAGCTCTTCGACACGGAACAGACGGCTGCTGGCGACGATTTCGCGAGCGAGCACCGTGGGCTTCTGACGCATAACGGACTCCTTGGCATGACCGGCGGGTTATCATACCCCGCCTTTGCGCTTTGTCCGCGCTGGAGATTGCACGCCAGCGACGACCAGCGACGCAATGACGACAGCCCACCGCCACCACCGATGCCGACCATGCAGCCACTGCCCTGGAACGAGATCGACACCGTCCTGCTCGACATGGACGGCACCCTGCTCGACCTGCACTTCGACAACCACTTCTGGCTGGAGTACCTGCCGCAGCGCTACGCCGAGCACCACGGCATCAGCCGCGAACTGGCCGATGCCGAACTGCTGCCGCTGTTCCGCGACCAGGCCGGCCAGCTGAACTGGTACTGCACGGATTTCTGGAGCCGCGAACTGCGCCTGCCGATCCGCGAGCTCAAGCGCGAGGTGGCGCACCTGATCGACCTGCGCCCGGATGCCGACCTGTTCCTCGCCGCCCTGCGCCGCGCCGGCAAGCGCGTGGCACTGATCACCAACGCCCACCGCGACTCGCTGTCACTGAAGATGGAGCGGGTGCACCTGGCGCCCTGGTTCGACCGCCTGATCAGCTCCCACGACTACGGCTATCCCAAGGAAGACCAGCAGTTCTGGGAAGCCCTGCAGCAGGACTTCGGCTTCGACGCGGCGCGCAGCCTGTTCATCGATGACAGCCTGCCGATCCTGCGCAGCGCACGGCGCTATGGCATTGCACAACTGCTGGCCGTGCGCGAGCCGGATAGCCGCAAGGGCCCGAAGGACACCGAGGAATTCGCCGCGGTGGAGAGCTACCGGGCCCTCGTGGAAGGTCTCTGACCAGCGTCTATCCACGATCTAGCGAGCTAGAGAAGAACAACGCGGGAATGGCTGAGGGAGCGGAGTTTACAAGTTGTAAATGAGCAGCCCGAAGCCATTCTCAACGCAGTTATTCCGACGCGCAGCAGATCGTTATTCAGGAATGCGCAGCACCTGCCCGGGATAAATCTTGTCCGGATGCGAGAGCATCGGCTTGTTGGCTTCGAATATCTTCATGTAGGCATTGGCGTTGCCGTATTCGGCCTTGGCGATGGCGCTCAGGGTGTCGCCCTTTTTCACCGTGACGAAACGGGCCGGCGCCACGGCGGGCGCGCTGACGCTGATCTGATCCTCGACCTGGGACACACCCTCGACATTGCCCAGCGCCAGGAGGATCTTTTCCTTCTCTTCCTGTGTCGCCACTTCGCCTCGGGCAATCACCTTGTCGCCTTCCACCGTCAGTGCGATGGCGGGGTTGCCCAACCCCACCTTCGCCACATGTTCCTTCAGCGTTTCGGCGGCCTGGGCTTCCTGGCCCACCAGGGTTTCCCACAGTTTCACACCCGCTTCTTTGACAAAGTCGAAGATGCCCATGACAGATCCTCTCGTTCCATTGGGACGGCGCACAGCGCCAGGGAAGTGCAAGTCTAGACACTTACCAACTGGACCGCCCGCAGACGACGACAGGCTAGAATCCCGAAGCACAGACAGGAGCCGGCATGGACATCAAGCAACTCAAGTTCCTCATCGCCCTGGAGGAAACCCGCCACTTCGGACAGGCTGCCGCACGCTGCCATGTCACCCAGCCGACGCTTTCCATGCGCCTGCGCAGCCTGGAAGAGGAGCTGGGCCTGGAACTGGTGGTCCGCGGCCAGCGCTTCGAGGGCTTCACCGACGCCGGCCTGCGCGTGCTGGCCTGGGCCCACAGCCTGCTGGCGGCCCACGACGGCCTCTATGCCGAAGCGGCGGCCTGTCGCGGTCAACTGGTCGGCACCCTGCGTCTGGGCGTGGTGCCCCTCGCCGGCTTCGATCCCATGCGCCTGGTGGCGGCCTTTTCCGGCCCGCACCCGAGCCTGCGCTTCCAGTTGTTCTCGATGAGTTCCGAACAGGTCCTCGAAAGCCTGGCGCGCAACCAGCTGGACCTGGGCCTGTCCTATCTCGACCGCCTGGATCGCGAGCATTTCGAAAGCCTGGAACTGGCGCAGACGCAAATGGGCCTGCTGCACGACCGCCGCCATTTCAGCTTCGATGTGCCGGCCCTGCCCTGGGAACACCTGGTGGACCTGCCCCTGGGGCTGCTCTCCGGCGGCATGCACTTCCGCCAGTCCATCGACCACGGCTTCCGCAGCCGCGGCCTGTCGCCCCAGCCCCGGCTGGAAACCGATGCCGTGCACCAGCTGCTGCAGGCCGTCAGTGCCGGTCTGTGCTGCGCCATCATGCCGCTGGACAGCGGCCTCGACGATTTCACCGAACACCTGGCACTGACCCCCATAGAGGACGCCCGCACCCTGGCGCCGCTGGGCCTGATCCTGCGCCGTGGCGCGCCCCGCTCGGCGCTCGCCGATGCCTGCTTCTCCGAAGCCCGGGCCTTGCTGGAGCCTGGTCGCAACTCTTGATAGACACGCTCGATCAATGAATCGGGAATAGCGATTAGACGCCCGTGCCAGACGGGCCTAGGATGGCTGAGTCAAACCGTCGCAGGGGCAGAACCATGCCGGGCCCAGACGCCAAGCGCCATCTCACTGCTGTGGATAACCCGACCGAAGCGGCCGGCTATCGGTACACCGAGCTGGACGACGAAGCACGCGTGGAAGATGCCGCTCTGGCTGAAGAGTGCGCCCTGGCGATTTCCTACAACGGCATCAGCTATGCCGTCATGATGGTTTCCCCCAGCGCCCTGGAAGACTTCGTTGCCGGCTTCAGCCTGAGCAGCGCCGCGGTGCAGTCCATCGACGATATCTATGACATCCGCATCGAAGGTGAAGGTATCGCCCTGCACGCCGAAGTGGATATCGGCAATCGCGCCTTCTGGTCGCTCAAGCAGCAGCGCCGCAACCTGGCCGGCACCACCGGCTGCGGCCTCTGCGGCGTGGAAGCGCTGGAGCAGGCGCTGCCCGAACTGCGCTCCCTGGCCCCTGCGCCCCTGCCGCCGGCCGGGCACTTCGTCGACCTGCGCCAGCGCATCAACGAAGCCCAGGAGCTGGCCCGGCGCAGCGGCGCCCTGCACGCCGCGCTGTTCGTCGATGCCGATGGCGAACTGCGCCTGTGCCGCGAAGACATCGGCCGTCACAACGCCCTGGACAAACTGATCGGCGCCCTGCTGCGACAAGGCCTTGACCCACGCGCGGGTTTCGCCGTGGTCACCAGCCGCTGCAGCCTGGAACTCATCCACAAGGCGGTGCGCGCGGGCCTGTCCACCCTGGTCAGCCTGTCCGCGCCTACCACCCTGACCGTGGAATGGGCACGCCGGCATCACCTCAACCTCATCCATTTGCCCCATCACAGTGCCCCCCGGGTCTACAGCCCGGCGCCGCAACCGAAAGCCGACATCGAATGAGCCTGCAACCCGTAAACCCCCGCTACAAGCCCTACAGAGGCGCGGCGGCCGGTTGGGGCGCGCTGAAAAGCGTCACCCGCTTCTGGCTGGACAGCAAACAGCCGTTCAAGAACCTCCGCGCCCTGCTCAAGACCAACCAGAATGGCGGCTTCGACTGCCCCGGATGCGCCTGGGGCGATTCCCCCGAGGACGGCCGCGTCAAGTTCTGCGAGAACGGCGCCAAGGCGGTCAACTGGGAAGCCACCAAACGCCGGGTGGACGCCGCCTTCTTCGCCCGCTACAGCGTCAGCCAGCTGCGCGAGCAGAGCGACTACTGGCTCGAATACCAGGGCCGCCTGACCCATCCCATGCGCTACGACCGCCAGACCGACCACTACGTGCCGGTCAGCTGGGAGCACGCCTTCGCCCTGGTGGCCCGCCACCTGCGCAACCTGGAAAGCCCGCACCAGGCCGAGTTCTACACCTCCGGCCGCGCCAGCAACGAGGCGGCGTACCTGTACCAGCTGTTCGTCCGCGCCTTCGGCACCAACAATTTCCCCGACTGCTCGAACATGTGCCACGAAGCCAGCGGCGTCGCCCTCAGCCAGAGCGTCGGCGTGGGCAAGGGCAGCGTGACCTTCCACGATTTCGAGCATGCCGACGCCATCTTCGTCTTCGGCCAGAACCCCGGCACCAATCACCCGCGCATGCTCGAACCGCTGCGCGAAGCAGTGAAACGCGGTGCCCAGGTGGTCTGCTACAACCCGCTCAAGGAGCGTGGCCTGGAGCGCTTCCAGCACCCTCAACATGCCCTGGAAATGCTCAGCAATGGCTCACGGCCGCTGAACACCGCCTTCTTCCGCCCGGCCCTGGGTGGCGACATGGCCGCCATCCGCGGCATCGCCAAGTTCCTACTGCAATGGGAACGCGAGGCCCAGGCGAACGGCGAGGCGCCGGTGTTCGACCACGCGTTCATCGCCGAGCATACCGAGGGCGTCGACGCCTACCTCGCCGCAGTGGACGCCACGCCCTGGGCGCAGATCGAGCAGCAGTCGGGCCTGACCCTGGAGGAAATCGAGACCTCCGCGCGCATCTACCGCAACGCCGGGAAGGTGATCATCTGCTGGGCCATGGGCATCACCCAGCACCGCCATTCGGTGCCGACCATCCAGGAAATCGTCAACCTGCAACTGTTGCGCGGCAACGTCGGCCGCCCCGGCGCCGGTCTCTGTCCGGTGCGCGGTCACAGCAACGTGCAGGGCGACCGCACCATGGGCATCAACGACCGGCCGCCAGCGGCGCTGCTGGATGCGCTGGAAAGGCGCTTCGGCTTCAAGGTGCCGCGGGAGAACGGTCACAACACCGTGGAAGCCATCAATGCGATGCTCCAGGGTCAGGCCAAGGTCTTCATCGGCCTTGGCGGCAACTTCGCCCAGGCCACGCCGGACAGCCATCGCACCCACGCCGCGTTGCGCAATTGCGAACTGACGGTGCAGATCAGCACCAAGCTCAACCGCAGCCACCTCATGGTCGGCCGGGACGCGCTGATCCTGCCGTGCCTGGGGCGTACCGATATCGACCGCCAGCTCGAAGGACCTCAGGCGGTGACGGTGGAAGACTCCTTCAGCATGATCCACGCCTCCCGTGGCCAGCTTGAGCCCTCTTCCGCCGAGATGCGTTCGGAGCCGGCGATCATCGCCGGAATCGCCAAGGCCACCCTGGGCAACCGCCCGGTGGACTGGGACGCGCTGATCGCCAACTACGACCGTATCCGCGATCTGATTGCCGAGACCATTCCCGGCTTCCAGGACTTCAACCGTCGCCTGCAGCATCCGGGGGGGTTTTACCTCGGCAACACCGCCAATGCCCGGCAATGGAGCACTGCGAGCGGGCGCGCCAACTTCGCGGCCCATCCGCTGCCGGCGGACCTGCTCCACGAGAAGGTTCGCAGCGCCGGCAAGGCGCCGCACCTGATCCTCCAGACGCTGCGCTCCCACGACCAGTACAACACCACCATCTACGGCCTGGACGACCGCTATCGCGGCGTACGCGGCCAGCGCGAGGTGGTTTTCGCCAATGAGGCCGACATCCGCCGCCTGGGCTTCGAACCGGGGCAGAAGGTGGACATGGTGACGCTCTGGGACGATGGCGTGGAGCGGCGTGTCTCCGGCTTCAGCCTGCTGGCGTTCGACATCCCCGCCGGCCAGGCCGCCGCCTACTACCCGGAAACCAACCCGCTGGTGCCACTGGAGAGCTACGGCGACGGCAGCTACACCCCCACCTCCAAGTTCGTGGCCATCCGCCTCGAAGCCCCCCGCGACAACGGCCGCATTCTCTGAGCCAGCCCCCGGGCTGGCGCTGGCCAGCCCGAAGCACGACAAGGCCGGCCCACAACATGCACGGCTGAAATCATTCTTTAATTGAACTAAGGGAAGTTTGTTTCTCGAACTCTTATTCGCGAGAAACAATTTGAAATACGGATTCGATGCCTATATAAAGTTGCAACGGAACTTTATGGTTTTTTGGCAATTTGCCAGCATAGAAAGAGGCTGAAAGCCAGCAAACAAGCGGGTGGGAATGAGTCTCTGACAGCCCTGAAAAGAAAAAGTTCTGCCGAAAATCCAGACAATTAAAAAAACACGAAAAGTTGCTACTTTTCGTCGCCAGATACTTGCTTAAGAAATTTCCTACAGTAAATATCGCCTCACCAAAACCACTGAGGCGATCCTCACCATGAAGTACACCTCGATCCTTCTTCTGTCTCTTGGCCTGGCCAGCGGCAGCGTCTTTGCAGGCGGCAATACCGATGCCGGTATTGGCGGCGCGCTGGGCGGGGTCCTGGGGTCCGTTGTCGGCAACGCAGTCGGCGGCAGCACCGGTGCAGCCATTGGCGCAGGTGTGGGTGGTGCAGCAGGCGGCGCGGTAGCAGCCCCTAAACGCAACCGTACTGAAGCTGCCATCGGCGGTGGCCTGGGCGCAGCTGGCGGCCAGGTCGTCGGCCGGCAAATGGGCGGCACCACCGGCGGCCTGATCGGTGCAGCTCTCGGCGGCGGCGCCGGCGGCGCCCTCGGCAACGAGTTCGGTGACCGTAACCGCTACGACGACGACTACGATGATGACCATCGCCACTATCGTCACGCCCACCGCGGTCACCCCGGCCGTGGACACGCCTGGGGGCACCGCAAGCACAAGCACCGTCATTGGGACGATTGATCAACGCACCCACGAAAGAGCCCGCTTCAAGCGGGCTTTTTCCGGATCTGAGGCCTGGGCGAGCGACAGCCCGTCGCCCCCGCCCCCATAATCCGACCCGTGTCATGGGGCCCCCTTGGCCAAGCCGAGGAACCATGGACATCCCCTTCGAAATGGAGAGACAGCAAGATGCGTAAAGCAGTAACCGCCCTCGCCCTCAGCCTGCTGGCCACTCAGGCCGTAGTGGCCGGCGAAACCACCAACAATGCCATCGGTGGCGGCCTCGGCGGCGCCCTGGGCAACGTCGTCGGCAATGCCGTCGGCGGCAGCACCGGCGCTGCCATTGGCGCCGGCCTGGGTGGTGCAGCGGGTAGCGCCATGACCGCCAAGAGCGGCAAGAAGACCGAAGCCGCCATCGGCGGCGGCCTGGGTGCCGCCGGCGGTTCGGTGGCCGGTCGCGCCCTGGGCGGCTCCACCGGCTCGGTCATCGGCGCGGGCCTGGGCGGCGCGGCGGGTGGCGCCATCGCCACCGAGCTGAGCAAGGACGATCACGACGGGCATGGGAAGCACCACAAACACCGCAAGCATCGCCACTGATCGCCGCCCATGAAAAAGCCCGGAATTCCGGGCTTTTTTCGTTGCGCGGGAATCAGCCGATCTGCTGCTCGGTGCGCGCCTCGTCCACATCGCCGCTGGCCATGCAGGCGGCTGCGGTGAAGAGCACGTCGGTGGACGAGTTGAGCGCGGTTTCGGCGGCGTCCTGCAGGATACCGATGATGAAGCCGACGGCAACCACCTGCATCGCCACTTCGCTGGGGATGCCGAACAGGCTGCAGGCCAGCGGGATCAGCAGCAGCGAACCGCCCGCCACGCCGGAAGCGCCACAGGCACAGATTGACGCCACCATGCTGAGCAGGATGGCGGTGGGAATGTCCACGGCGATGCCCAGGGTTTTCACCGCCGCCAGGGTCAGCACGGTGATGGTGATGGCCGCGCCGGCCATGTTGATGGTGGCGCCCAGCGGGATGGAGATCGAGTAGGTGTCTTCGTGCAGGCCGAGCTTTTCCGACAGCTGCAGGTTCACCGGGATGTTGGCGGCAGAGCTGCGGGTGAAGAAGGCGGTGATGCCGCTTTCGCGCAGGCAGGTCAGCACCAGCGGATAGGGGTTGCGGCGAATCTTCCAGAACACGATCAGCGGGTTCACCACGAAGGCCACGAAGAGCATGCAGCCCAGCAGCACCGCCAGCAGGTGGGCATAGTCGGCCAGCACGCCGAGGCCGTTCTCCGCGAGGGTCGAGGCCACCAGGCCGAAGATGCCCAGCGGGGCGAAGCTGATCACCACACGGACGATCAGCGACACGCCGTGGGACAGGTCGCTGAACACGTTGCGGGTGGTGTCGCTGCCCTGGCGGATGGCGATGCCCAGACCGACCGCCCAAACCAGGATGCCGATGAAGTTGGCTTCCATCAGCGCGGTCACCGGGTTGGCCACGGCACTGCCCAGCAGGCCCAGCAGGACCTCGGCGATGTTGCCGGGCGGCGCGAGGTCATTGGCGCCGGTAGTCAGGGCGATGGTCGAGGGGAAGACGCTGGAAGCCAGCACCGCCACCACCGCTGCGGAGAAGGTGCCGATCAGGTAGAGGAAGAGGATCGGGCGGATGTGGGTGCGCTCGCCCGGCTTGTGGTTGGCGATGGCAGCGATCACCAGGACGAACACCAGCACCGGCGCCACGGCCTTCAGGGCCATGACGAAAAGCTTGCCGAGCAGGCCGACGGCGCTGGCGTACGAGGGGGCGATCAGGGCGAGGGCGATGCCGGCGATCAGGCCGATGATGATCCGGGTCACCAGGCTGGTGCGTTTCAAGCGTTGCAGGATGGAGCCGTTTGCATGGGTCATGGCAGGTACCGCTGAACGTCGGGCCGCACGACGGGCCGGCCCGGGGTGGACATTGAGCCCCGATGACGCCCCGCCCTGGCTGCTCCAGATCAAGCGGTAAAGCAAAAGCCAGGCTACGCGGTCCAGTACCTCGCCGCCGGGTGGGTCATTCGGGTTTGGCGCGCATTGTGCGGACTCACGCCGGCAATGAATAGAGCGGACGGACGGTCGGGGCTCTGGATGTCGCTATTTCAGCCGTTTCGGGTCCAATGGATGAAAGTTGCCTGTAGAAGGGGGCGAATTCATTCGCCATGCGGACCGCAGGTCTGCCCCTGAAGCAATCGAAGGGACAGCTACGCTGTCCTTGGCGAATGAATTCGCCCCTACACCACCAGCTCCACCAGCGCCGCGCGCAGGCTTTGCGGAATCGGCACAGGCCGGTTGCTGTCGCGGTCGACGAAAACGTGGACGAAGCGCCCGGCGGCACAGGCTTCATCCTCGCCCTGCTTGAAGATCGCCAGTTCGTACTGCACCGAGCTGCTGCCCAGCTTGCCGACGCGCAGGCCGACCTCGATGCGGTCGGGGAAGGCGATGGAGGCGAAGTAGTCGCAGGAGGAACTGACCACGAAGCCCACCACGCCGCCTTCGTGGATATCCAGCCCGCCCTGTTCGATCAGGTAGGTGTTCACCGCGCTGTCGAAGTAGCCGTAATAGACCACGTTGTTCACATGGCCGTAGATGTCGTTGTCGTGCCAGCGGGTGGTGATGGGCTGAAAGTGGCGGTAATCGCCGCGCAGGTGCTGGGGTTGGCTCATGGGGGTTCCCTGGGTTCGGTTGGATCGGTCAGAAGGCCGCCTGGTAGATGGCCAGGGCCTGCGCCTCGCTGACCTCGCGCGGATTATTCACCAGCAGCCGCTGTTGCAACATGGCATCGCTGGCCAGGCGCGGCAGCATGGCTTCGGGCACACCGGCGTCGCGCAGGCGGGTAGGCAACCCACTGCGTTCGCTGAAGGCGGCAAGTTCGCGGATCAACTGCTCGGCAAGCTCCGCCGCGTTGCCCGGCTGGAGCTTGTCGCCGAGCACCAGCCGCGCCAGCTCGGCGTAGAGCGGCGCGGCCACATCGGCGTTGAAACGGAGCACGTGGGGCAGCATCAGGGCGTTGGCCAGGCCATGGGGAATATGGAAGTGCCCGCCCAGCGGATAGGCCAGCGCATGCACCGCCGCTACCGGTGCATTGGCGAAGGCCTGGCCGGCGAGGCAGGCGCCCAGCAGCATGGCCTGGCGCGCCTCGCGGTTGCGCCCGGATGCGACTACCGCGTCGAGGTTGCCGGCCAGCAGGCGCAAGGCTTCACGGGCGAGCAGGTCGGACAGCGGATTCTTCTTCAGGCGGCTGGTGTAGGCCTCGATGGCATGGACCATCGCGTCGATCCCGGTGGCCGCGGTGACCGCCGCCGGCAGGCCGAGGGTCAGGTCGGCGTCGAGCAGCGCCAGGTCCGGCAGCAGCACTGGTGAAACCACGCCCGTCTTGGTGGTCTCGCCGGTGGTGACGATGGCAATCGGCGTCACCTCGGAGCCGGTACCGGCAGTGGTCGGCACCTGCAGCAGCGGCAGGCGGCGACCGCGTACATTGCCCACGCCGTAGAGGTCCACCAGCCCCTGCCGGCAGTCCGGGTGCGCCAGCAGCGCCGCCAGCTTGGCCACGTCCATCGAGCTGCCGCCGCCAAAACCCACCACCAGCTCGGCACCCAGGACCTTCCCCAGCTCCACGGCCTCCAGCACCACCGCCTCGGGCGGATCGGCCTGCACCTGGTCGTAGACCGCAACACTGATGCCCTCGAGGGCGAACCCGAGCAGGACCTCATCCAGCAGACCCAGCCGGTTGATGCCCGGATCGGTGACCAGCAGCACGCGGCGCGCGCCGCGGTCACGGCAGAGTTCGGCCAGGCGCACGGCCGAGCCGGATTCACAGAGAATCTGTGCGGTAGTGGCGAAGCTGAAGGGCTGCATCGTGGCGTCCTCCATTGTTGTCGTGGGGGGCTTCGCGATGGCTGCCGGCACCGGGCAGCACGCGACGCAGGTAGAAGCCCGCCAATAGGACATAGGCCGAGTCGTGCAGGAAGTCCACCGACGCGCCACCGATTCCTCGGGGTTCTCCCGGCAACGGTCCAGCAGGATTGCGGCCAGGGCAGGCCTTCAGCCTGCTTGGCGAATGAATTCGCCCTTCTACAGGCCCGGCTGTTGGCTCACCCATTCACGCACCTCGGCGTAGGGATAGGCCTCCAGTGCGGCGAAGCCCGGCAGGCTGCGCGCCTTGAGCCGGGTGAAGAGCGGCGCGCTGATGCCGCAGAGCAGGCGGGTCAGGCAGTCGGCGCTTGGCGGCTCGCCGCGCAATTCCTGGTAGCGCTGGCTGAAGCCGCCACACAGGGCGCTGAAGTTCCGCTCCGCCAGGGGTGCCAGGGCCGGCGGTTCCGGCAGGTGCGCCACGCGGCCCCGGCACACCGAGCAATGGCCGCAACGCTCGGGGACCTCGTGGTCGCCGAAATAGCGGGCGAGGCGCGCGCTCAGGCAGCTGTCGCTGGAAAACAGCTGCAGCATCGCCTGGATGCGGGCGATTTCGCTGTCTTCCTGCTGGCGGAAGTAACGATGCAGTTCAATAGCCAGGGCGTCCGGCTCGAAGTTCGGTTGCTGCAGGGCATAGACCTCGGTCATCTGCTTGCTTTCCAGCTCGATCCAGCCGCGCTCCTGGAAGTAATCCAGGGCCTTCACCACGCGGCTGCGTTCGGCGCCGTACTCACGGTACAGGCGGTCGAAATCCACGGTGCACCAGGTGCGGGCGCGGGTGGAGGTGCGCAGCAGCGCCCCGACGAACTGGCGGCGCTCGCCTTCGAAGCGTTCCACCAGGGCTTCAGGCGCCAGCAGATGCTTGAAGCGGTACTCGGCGAAATAGGCATAAAGCGGCGCGATGATGCCGCGCAACTCCAGTTGCACCAGCAAGGTCTTGAGGGGCAGCTGGCGAATGTTGCTCTGGTCGGAGAGCGCACCGAGCATCAGCTCCCAGCGGTCACCGCCCTGCCCGGCCGCCTTCAGCTCCGCCAGCACCTGGCGGATGCCGGACAGTTCCGGCGTATCGCCGTAGACGAAGTTTTCCAGCACGTTGAGGCTGTCGCGATTGGCCAGCACCAGGCAGTCCGAAGGCTGGCCGTCGCGCCCGGCGCGGCCGATTTCCTGACTGTAGTTCTCCACCGACTTGGGCAGGTCGTAGTGCACCACCTGGCGGATGTCGCGCTTGTCGATGCCCATGCCGAAGGCGATGGTCGCGACCATCACTGTCACCTCGCCCGCCATGAAGCGCCGCTGCAGCGTCTCACGCGCTTCATGGGCCATGCCGGCGTGATAGGCACTGGCGGCGACGCCACGCTCGGTCAGCCAACCGGCCACGTCTTCGGCGGTCTTCTGCAAGGTGACGTAGACGATGGCCGGCTGCCCGGCGCGATCGCCCAGCCAGCTCGCCAGCCGCTCCAGCTTGCGCGCACCAGCCACCGGCTCCACCAGCAGGTTGAGGTTGGGGCGGTAGAAGCCGGTGGTGATGACGTCGGCATCGGCGATGGCGAACTTGCGCTGCATGTCGGAGATCACGGTCGGCGTCGCCGTGGCGGTCAGCAACAGCACCTGAGGAATGCCGAACTGGCGCTGGTACTCGGGCAACTTGAGGTAGTCGGGGCGGAAGTTGTGGCCCCACTCGGAAATGCAGTGGGCCTCATCCACCACCAGCAGCGAGATCGGCACCTGCTGGATGAACCCACGGAAGCGCTCGTTCTTCAGGCGCTCGACGGAGATCATCAGGATTTTCAGCTCACCGGCGCGCGCCCGCGCCATGACCTCGGCGGCCTCTTCGCGACTCTGCGCCGAGTCGATGCTGGCGGCGGCGATGCCGTGACGCTGCAGGAACGCCAACTGGTCCTGCATCAGCGCCAGCAGCGGCGACACCACCAGGGTCAGGTGTGGCAGGTGCAGGGCCGGCAGCTGGTAGCACAACGACTTGCCGGAACCGGTGGGAAAGATGGCGGCGGCTGAACGGCCGGCCAGCACGGCAGAGATGGCGGCTTCCTGGCCAGGACGGAAATGGTCGTAACCGAAGACCCTGGCGAGGCGGGTTGCGGGCATGGGGATCACTCCTTTGATGGGGTATTGGTCATGGACCGCGATAGACCTGACAGGGTCCGGAATCCGGGTACGACATTTCGCCTTTGAATCCCATCGATCCGCTTTGATGGGTTTCGCTCCGCTCTACCCATCCTACGAGAGGGAACGGAGTCCGCCGGGAATGAAAAAGCCGCCCGGAGGCGGCTTCTTCGCAAGGACGCGGTGCGGCTTAGAGCTGCGGGCCGGCGTTCCTGATCGCGTCGGAGACGTCGAACTTCTTGAAGTTCTCGATGAACTGCGCGGCCAGGGCCTTGGCAGCTTCGTCGTAGGCAGCCTTGTCAGCCCAGGTGTTGCGCGGGTTGAGCAGGTTGGTGTCGACGCCCGGAACGGCCTTCGGCACGTCCAGGTTGATGATGTCCAGGTGCTCGGTCTCGGCGCCGATCAGGGCACCGCTCTGGATGGCAGCGATCACGCCACGGGTGGTCGGGATGTTGAAGCGCTTGCCAACACCATAGCCACCGCCGGTCCAGCCGGTGTTGACCAGGTACACCTTGGAGCCGAAGCCCTGGATGCGCTTGATCAGCAGTTCGGCGTACTCACCGGCCGGACGCGGGAAGAACGGCGCGCCGAAGCAGGTGGAGAAGGTGGACTTGATGCCGCCGCCGGAACCCATTTCGGTGGAGCCGACCAGCGCGGTGTAGCCGGACAGGAAGTGGTAGGCAGCCTGCTCGTTGTTCAGGATGGAAACGGGCGGCAGCACGCCGGTCAGGTCGCAGGTGAGGAAGATCACCGCGTTCGGCTCGCCGGCACGGTTGGCCTCGACGCGCTTCTCCACCAGGTGCAGCGGGTAGGCGGCACGGGTGTTCTGGGTCAGGCTGTCATCGCTGTAGTCGGGCAGGCGGGTTTCCGGGTTCAGCACGACGTTTTCCAGCACGGCGCCGAACTGGATGGCTTTCCAGATCACCGGCTCGTTCTTCTCGGACAGGTCGATGCACTTGGCGTAGCAGCCGCCTTCGATGTTGAACACGGTACCCACGCCCCAGCCGTGCTCGTCGTCACCGATCAGATAACGGCTCGGGTCAGCGGACAGGGTGGTCTTGCCGGTGCCGGACAGACCGAAGAACAGGGTGGTGTCGCCTTCTTCGCCGACGTTGGCGGCGCAGTGCATCGGCAGCACGTCCTTTTCCGGCAGCAGGAAGTTCTGCACGGAGAACATGGCCTTCTTCATTTCACCGGCGTAGCGCATGCCGGCGATCAGCACCTTCCTGGCGGCGAAGTTGAGGATCACGCAGCCATCGGAGTTGGTGCCGTCACGCTCCGGCTCGCAGACGAAGTCCGGGGCATTGAGGATCTGCCACTCCTGGCGGGACTGCGGGTTGTACTGTTCCGGATTGATGAACAGGCAACGGCCGAACAGGTTGTGCCAGGCAGTCTCGGTGGTCATCTTGACGGCCAGGTAGTGCTCGGGGTCGGCGCCGACGTGCACGTGGGAGACGAAACGCTCGCGTTCGGTCAGATAAGCTTCAACGCGAGCCCACAGCGCATCGAATTTGTCCGCCGGGAAGGGACGGTTGATGTTGCCCCAGGCGATCTTGGCGTCGGTGCTCGGCTCTTGAACGATGAAACGATCCGCCGGAGAACGACCGGTGCGGTGGCCGGTCTGAACGACCAACGAACCGTTGGCGGCCAGTTCACCCTCACCACGGCGGATGGCCTCTTCGACCAGTTGCGCGGCGCTGATATCGGTGTACACGGCGTTATTGGCTTGCGTCATGTGGTTCCCCGTCGGCGAAAAGCCGAGTCCTCCAAACGATTTGTAGTGGGTACTGCGACCCCCTACAGCGAAAAAAGTGCGCGCGATTATGCCAGAAAAGCCCGCTTTGGGTATAAACCTCCTGTCAGCCGGGCATATTCCTGACCGATAATCGCACCCCGGTCACGCAGCGACCCGATGGGCACACTACATATTCAGTGGCGCGTCTCCGACGGCGCGGCGCTGCCGCCACCGGCGAACAACTGGGCGATGTCCGCCGCGTCGAAGGTGTAGCGCTGATTGCAGAACTGGCAATCGATCACTACGGAGCCGCCGTTTTCCTGCAGCAGGGCTTCGGCATCTTCCTGGCCCAGGCTGAACAGCGCGTTGGCCGAACGCTGGCGCGAGCAGCTGCAGCGGAACTGGATGGCCTGCGGATCGAACAAGCGCACTACTTCTTCATGATAGAGGCGGTGCAGCACCGTTTCGTTGTCCAGGCCGAGCAATTCCTCGGCGGTCAGGGTGTCGGCCAGGGTGGTCAGGTGCTGCCAGTTGGCCTCGCGGGCCTCGGGGTCCTTCAGGCGGTCCGCCGGCAGGGCCTGGAGCAGCATGCCACGGGCATTGCGGCCATCGGCGTTGAGCCAGAAGCGGGTAGGTAGCTGCTGGGAATTGTCGAAGTAGCCGGACAGGCATTCGGCCAGAGTCGCGCCTTCGAGGGCGACGATGCCCTGGTAGCGCTGGCCCTGCTTCGGGTCCACGGTCAGGGTCAGTGAACCTTCGGGCATCAGTTCGCGCAGGCCGGCCGCGGGCGTGACCTGGCTGGCGTGGTAACGGGCGATGCCACGCACTTCGCGGTCGCTGGAGCATTCCACCATCAGCAGTGGAACCGCACCGGAGGAGCGCGCCTGCAATACCAGCAGGCCGTCGAACTTCAGGGTGCCGACCAGCAGGGAAGCGGCGGCGAGCATTTCACCGAGCAGCTGGGCAACCGGCTCCGGGTAGGGATGCTTGGCCAGGACGTGGGCGTAGCTCTCGCCGAGGGAGACCAGTTCGCCGCGCACATCGGTGTGGTCGAACAGAAAACGTTGGGTGAAATCGGACATGCCGGACTCGCTGCATTTGGGCCAGTTTGGCCGAAAGGCTGGCGATTTTATGCGCAAATCCGCCGGCTGACCAAGGGCCGGCTGTCTATCGCCGGCGCGGGCGTTTTCTATCGATCGGAACCCGGCGGCGGCAGCTGGTCTTCGCCGTGACCCTATTCGTGACCGCCGCGCAGGAAATGAATCTGCCGGCGCTGTTTCTTCGTCGGCCGCCCATCGGTCTGGATGCCCAGGGCGCCGGCCTTGCGCATGGCGGCGGCCTCTTCGCGCCTGGCCAGGCTCTCGGCGGTTTCCTCGTACAGCGCCTGTGCCTCGGGGGCGCCGCGACGCACCGCCGACAGCGCGCGGACGATCACGGTGCGCTCGTCGAAGCCGGCGCGGATGACGTATTCGTCGCCCACCTTCGGTTCCTTCGACGGCTTGCAGCGCTCGCCGTGATGGTGGACCTTGCCGCCCTCGATGGCTTCCTTGGCCAGGGCGCGGGTCTTGTAGAAGCGCGCGGCCCACAACCACTTGTCAAGGCGAACCTTGTCGTCGTCTTTATCGTCTTTGTCTTTGCCGCGCATGACTCGTTTCCATCCCCCACGGGCAGCCCCATTCGTCAGCCCGGTCTAAGCTCAGCCAGGGCCAGATGCAGTTGTCATTCCGGCCCACTAGAATGCGCCAATTTTACCGGAAAGCCTGTATTGAAGACTTTCGACCATCTCTCCGTGATCGGACTCCGCGAGTGGATCGCCCTGCCGGAACTCGGCATGGTCGGCCTGCGCGCGAAGATCGATACCGGCGCCAGCACCTCCACCCTGCACGCCAGCGACATCGTCCCCTTCGAAAAGAATGGCGAGCAGTGGGTCCGGTTCACCGCGCACCTCGGCACCCTGGTGCAGCGGCGACATCGATGCGAAGCGCAGGTGGTGACGGTGAAGACCATAAAAAGCTCCAACGGCCAGGCGCAGACCCGTTATGTCATTCGCACGCTGCTCGCGCTGGGTGACCGGGTCTGGCCCATCGAGTTCACCCTGGCCTGCCGCAAGACCATGCGCTACCGCGTGCTGCTGGGCTCCAAGGCCCTGGTACAGGCCCAGTTGGTGGTCAATCCGGCCCTCACCTACGTACAGGAAAAACCGACTCTTTCCCTCCCCGGTGCCCAATGAAAATCGCCGTGTTATCGCGCAATCCGCGCCTGTATTCGACTCGCCGCCTCGTCGAGGCCGGCCATCAGCGCGGCCATGAGATGGTGGTCATCGATACCCTGCGCGCCTATATGAACATCGCCAGCCACAAGCCGCAGATCCACTACCGCGGGCGGCCGCTGGAAGGCTTCGACGCGGTGATCCCGAGGATCGGCGCCTCGGTCACCTTCTATGGCTGCGCCGTGCTGCGCCAGTTCGAAATGATGGGGGTGTTCCCGCTCAATGAATCGGTGGCCATCACCCGCTCGCGGGACAAGTTGCGTTCGCTGCAGCTGCTCGCGCGCAAGGGCATCGGCCTGCCGGTGACCGGCTTTGCCCACTCCCCCGACGACATCCCCGACCTGATCCGCATGGTCAACGGCGCCCCACTGGTGATCAAGGTGCTGGAAGGCACCCAGGGCATAGGCGTGGTGTTGTGCGAGACGGAGAAGGCGGCCGAATCGGTGATCGAGGCCTTCATGGGCCTGAAGCAGAACATCATGGTGCAGGAATACATCCGCGAAGCCGGCGGCGCCGATATCCGCTGCTTCGTGGTGGGCGACAAGGTGATCGCAGCGATGAAGCGCCAGGCCAAGCCGGGTGAATTCCGCTCCAACCTGCATCGCGGCGGCCACGCCAGCCTGATCAAGATCACCCCGGAAGAGCGCTCCACCGCCATCCGCGCCGCCAAGGTCATGGGCCTCTCGGTGGCGGGCGTGGATATCCTGCGCTCCAATCACGGCCCGCTGGTGATGGAGGTGAACTCCTCACCCGGCCTGGAGGGCATCGAGACCACCACCGGGCACGATGTGGCCGGCATCATCATCCAGTACCTGGAAAAGAACGCCTGCCCCAATTCGACGAGAACCAAAGGAAAGGGGTGAGCCTGGGGGCACGGGCTTGAAGGTCTGCACGGACAGCCCCCTCTCACGCTTGCGGGAGAGGGTTGGGGAGAGGGAAGAGTCAGGCGGACATGGAGACCTGAAAACCCCTGGCCAGAGCGTTCCCTTCAATACCGCAACAGCTTTTGCAGACATAGCCAATGAATTCGCCTCTACAAGGTGCCTACAGGCTCCGCACCACCGGCCGCCCTTCCCGCTCGCGAATCCACCTGCGGAAGTTTTCCTCATTCAGCGGCCGGCTGAAGAAATAGCCCTGGCCCAGCTCGCAGCCGCGCTGGCGCAACATGGATAGCTGCTCCTCGCTCTCGATGCCTTCGGCAATGCACTCCAGGCCGAGGTTGCGGCCGATGGCCAGGATGGTTTCAACCAGGGCCAGGTCGTTCGCGTCAACGGCCAGGCCATCGACGAAGCTGCGGTCGATCTTCAGCCGGTCCAGCGGCAGGCGCTTGAGGTAGGCCAGGGATGAATAGCCGGTGCCGAAGTCGTCTATGGCGAATCGCACGCCCAACGACTTGAGCGCCTGCATGGCGCAAATGCACTGTTCCACCTCTTCCAGCAGGCTGCCTTCGGTGATTTCCAGTTCCAGCCGGCCGGGCGGGACGCCATGGCGCTTGAGCGCGCTTTCGATGCGCTCGACGAAGCCGGTTTTACGCAGCTCGCGCGGGCTGACATTGATGGCCAGCACCAGCCACGGCAGGTCGGCCTGCCAGGCGGCGAGGCAGGTGCAGGCGCGTTCGAGCATCCAGTCCGACAGTTCGAGGATCAGGCCGGTTTCTTCCGCCAGCGGAATGAACTGCGCCGGCGGCACATCGCCGCGCGTGGGGTGATGCCAACGCATCAGCGCCTCGGCGCCCAGCACGCGGCCATCGACCAGGGCCAGTTGCGGCTGGAACTCCAGGCTGAGCTGGCCGCGGTCAATGGCCTGGCGCAGCTCGCTCTGCAGTTGCAGGCGCTGGTCGATGGCCGCCTGCATTTCCGGGGCGAAGAAATGCAGGGCGTTGCGCCCGGACTGCTTGGCCCGGTACATGGCGGTGTCGGCCTGCTTGAGGACGTCGGCGGCGACCTGTTCGATGAAGGGGTGCAGGGCGATGCCGATGCTGGCGCTGACCACCAGTTCGTGCTCGCCGATGATGTAACTCCCGTGCAGGCCTTGCAGCAGCTTGTCGCCCACTTCGGCGGCCAGCTTGCCGGCCTGTTCCGGGCTGTCGGCCAGGGCTTCCAGCAGCACCACGAACTCGTCGCCGCCAAGGCGCGCCAGGGTGTCTTCATTGCGCAGGCAGCCGGCCAGGCGCGCGGTGACTTCCCGCAGCAGGGCATCGCCCACCGGGTGGCCGAGACTGTCGTTGACCGTCTTGAAGTGGTCCAGGTCGATGAATAGCAGCGCGCCGTAGCGACCTTCACGCTGCTCGCGAGCCATCGCGTGTTGCAGGCGATCGAGCAGCAGGCGGCGATTGGGCAGGCCGGTGAGTTCGTCGCTGTAGGCCAGGCGCTCGATCTCGCGCTGGTAGCGCTGGCGCTCGGAAATATCGGTGATGCTCAGGCGGATCAGCGGCCGGCCTTCGCCGGGCAGGCGCACCAGACGCACCTCGCAGGGACGCACGCGACCGTTCACATCGCGCATCAGCCAGTCGAAGGTGGGGGTTTCGCCCTTGAGCGCGGCGCGGGTATAGGCACTGGCCAGCTCCCGCGACGAGCGGCCGTCGGCCTGCAGCGGCGGGCTGAAACTGGTGGGCATGTGGCCTTTCAGCAGCTCGCGGGATATGCCGAACAGGCGCGCGGCGTTCTCGTTGGCTTCGACGATGCCGTGCTGCGGATCGAACACCAGGATGGCTTCCGGCGCATGCTCCACCAGGGTCCGGTAACGCGCCTCGGCCTCGTGCCGGGCGCTGATGTCTTCCACCAGCGCCAGCAAGGCGTAGAGCTGGCCGTCCAGGTCACGCACGCCGCGCACGTTGACCCGCGCGTGCACGGTACCGCCGGAGCCTTTCATGAAGCGCTTGTCCAGTTCGTAGCCATCACGTTCGCCCTTGCGCACCTCCTCCAGCAGGGCCTCTTCGGCGGCGCGGTCCTCGGCCACCGTCATGCTCATCCAGTCGACGCCGCGCAGTTGCTCGCGGGAGCGGCCGAGGATGCTGCAGAGCTTGTAGTTGACCTCTTCCCAGCGCTGGTCCGGGGTGCACAGGGCCATGCCGATCAATGGCGCCTCGAAGAACAGGTGCAGGTGCTTGTCGCGCTCGTGCTGCAGGCGCTCGGCGCGCTTCTGGCTGGTCAGGTCGAGCATCGCGCCGTAGATGCGGATCACCTGGTCGCCATCGTGCTCGGCCAGGCCCTTGATCCGCAGCCAGCGGGGCGTGCCGCGGGCGGCCTGGATGCGCAGCTCCACGTCGAACGGCTCGGCGCTGCGCAGGCACTGCTCCAGGGTGTCCTCCAGCAGGGAGCGGCTGGCCGGGTCGAAGTAGCTGAGCATCTGCCCGAGGCTGGGGGCGCCGGCGCCCGGATCCAGTTCATAGATGCGGAAGCTGCCCTCGCTCCAGGCCATCTTCAGGGTGGCGATCTCCAGCACCCAGCTGCCGATGTCGGCGATGGCTTCGGTCTGGTTCAGCAGGTGCGTCTGGCGCAGCAACTCGTCGCGGCGGGTATCCAGTTCTTCGAACAGCATCTCGCGGCCGCTGACATCGTGCTGCAGGGCGACGAAATGGCTGATGCCCTCGGCGTCACGCATGGGCGCCACGGTGATCTCGTTCCAGAACAGGCTGCCGTCCTTGCGGTAGTTGCGCAACACCAGCTGGCACTGCTCGCCACGCTGCAGCGCATCCTGCAGGCGCGGCAGCTCGGACTGATTGCGGTCGTGATGGAGCAGGAAGCGCCAGTGATTGCCCAGGACCTCGTCCCGCGAATAGCCGCTCATCCGCTCGAAGGCCGGGTTGCAGTAGATCAGCGGCTGGTCGGCCTGGCGCGCGTCGATGATGGTCACCCCAAGAGGGCTGGCCTGCAGCGCCAGGTTGCTCAGGGCCAGTTCCTTCTGCATCTCGTCGCGGCGGGCCAGCGCCAGGCGCAGGTCACTCAGGCTGCGCCCGACCAGCAGCGCGGACATCGTCAGCAGCAACACGCTGAAATAGAGCTCGACGCCCAACAGCGGTTCGGCCAGGAGCGCGTCACCTTCGAATTGGCGCAGGACCGGCAGGGCGAGCAGCGTCAGGGCGGTAAGGGCGGCGCCGCAGAGGGCCCCAGGAAAGCCCCAGACCAGCCCCAGGCCGAGCATCATCAGGCCGATGGGCGGCAGGGTTAGGATCAACGGCACCACGCTCAGCAGCCCGGGGATGAGCAGCGCCAGCACCAGCAGCAACGGCCAGGGCGGCAGGCGGTGCAGGGTATCGGGCAACGCTTCCACCGGCTCCGGCACCCAGCCCCGGCGGCCGAACAGCGGCGTAAGGTAGGTCAGCAGCGGCAGACTGACGGCCAGCGTGGTCAGGCATGCCACGGGCCAGACCAGCAGTGCGGCGTTGCCCCAGCTCTCGCGCGGCGTGCTGTCGCTCAGCATCAACGCCGCCTGCTCGCCGTAGACCAGCAGGCTTACCGGCAGCAGCACGCCATAGAGCATGAAGCGCAAGAGTTCGGAGAAGTCGCGCAGGTCGGCATGGCAGCCGGCGCGCTTGAGCGCCCACCAGCCCACGGCGACGCTGAGTGTTTCCGGCACGGCGTAGAGCGGCGCCCAGTACCAGCTGAGGTCCCACAGGGGCACGCTGAGCAGCGCGTTGAAATAGATGGCGGGCAATACCCGCGCGCCCCACCACAGGCAGAACACCAGGCCGAGGGCGAAGGGCAGGTACCAGACCGCCAATCCGCTGGAAGCCTGGGTACCAAGGGAAACCCAAGTGGCCAGATGCAGCAGCGGCAGAGGCAACCACCAGGTCCATTGGGGTAGTCGGAAAGAAGCAGCTGGCATACTGACCTCATGTCGGTGCGCAAGCTGAGGATAGCCCAGCGCCGCGCTAGCGTACGCCGAACCACTGGCATCGTGGCAGCACTGCCGATGGCGGGACCGAAGGGCTTCAGTCAGAAAGCGTCTAGATCGCTACGATGTACCGTTCCGCTCGAAAAGGAGCCGAGCGATGGCCAGGCTAGGCGGAAATCGGCGAGGCCGCGGAGTTGACGACTGTCAATGAGCAGGCCGAGCCGATTTCTGACAACGCATGGCCGAAGCGCAGACCCTTTTCGCAGGAACCTACACCGCGTCGCGGGGGAGCATCAGGCCCAACGGCAGGCAGACCCGCGCTTCCAGGCCGCCGCCGGAGCGGTTGCGCAACTCGACGCTGCCGCCGTGCTGCGCGGCGATGCGCTTGACGATGGCCAGCCCCAGGCCGGTGCCCTTGCCGCCGCGGGCGCGGTCGCCACGGATGAAGGGGTTGAAGATGTCCTGCAGCTCCGACGGGTCGATGCCCTGGCCCCGGTCCAGCACGCTCAGCACCACGTAGGGCGCTGCGTTGTCGCCGGCGAGGAAGGCTGCAACCTCGACACCGTTGCCGCCATATCGCAGCGCGTTCTCGATCAGGTTCGTCAGCAGGCGCTTGATCGACACACGCCGCAACGGAAACGGCGGCAGCGGTTCCAGGCACAGGCGTACCTGTTCGCCCTGCTGGTTGTAGGGCGCGACCACTTCGCGGACCAGTTCGCCCAGGTCCAACTCTTCCACCCGCTCGTCGCGGCCATCACGGATGAAGGCGAGGAACTGGTCGAGGATGGCGTCCATATCCTCGATGTCGCGGACCATGTCTTCGGTCAGCTCGGAGTCGTTGCTCATCAATTCCAGGGACAGGCGCAGGCGCGTCAGCGGCGTGCGCAGGTCATGGGAAACGCCGGCCAGCATCAGCTCGCGCTCGCGGGCTCCGCGTTCGACGTCCTCGGCCATCTGGTTGAAGGCGCGGTACACCTCGGCCATCTCGCTCGGCGTGTCGCTCACCGGCAGGCGCACGCTGCGGCCCTGGCCGACCTGGCGGGCGGCGAAGACCAGACGCTTGAGCGGGGCGTTGAGCTGGCGCACGAAAATCCAGGCAGCGGCAGTGGAGAGCAGGCCGATGCCGAGGAACCAGCCGAGCACGCTCCAGATGCGCTGACCGCGCAGGGGGTGTGGATAAAGCGGGATGCGCACCCAGTCCGGCCCCAGTTCCGGGGCGTGGACCCAGAGCGCCGGCGGGCTCTGGGCCCGCAGGCGCACTTCGGTGCCCGGGCCGAGTTCGGCCTGCATCTGGCGCTGGAAGATTTCGCTGTAGGGCCAGTGCTGTTCACTGGCGGGCACGGCATCACGGGGGACCCGCTTGAGCCCGGCGGCCTTGGCCAGGTCGTGACGCTCTTCTTCGCTCGCCGCCCAGTAGGCGCGCAGGGTCAGCGCGGCGCCGTGGCTGTACTGGCGATCCACCAGTACGTCCTCGTTCATCATCAGGTAGACCAGGGTCAGCGCCTTGGAAAACAGCACGACGATGAGCACCAGCCAGAGGGTGCGGGAGAAGAAGCTCTGCGGGAACCAGTAGGGGGTGCGCATCACCACCCTGGGTTGCCCGGCGGCGGGAACCCCCGTCGCACGTTCACTTGTTGCCATCGGGTACGAACACGTAGCCCACGCCCCAGACGGTCTGGATATAGCGCGGCTTGGAAGGGTCCGGTTCGATCAGCCGGCGCAGACGGGAAATCTGCACGTCGATGGAGCGCTCCAGGGCGTCCCACTCGCGGCCACGGGCCAGGTTCATCAGTTTGTCGCGGGTCAGCGGCTCGCGGGCATGCTGGACCAGCGCCTTGAGCACGGCGAACTCACCGGTGGTGAGCATCTGTACGTCGTTGCCTTTCTTCAGTTCGCGGGTGGCGAGCGACAGCTCGTACTCACCGAAGCTGACGCTTTCGTCCTCGCTGGCCGGGGCGCCCGGTACCTGCGGCGCCTGGCGGCGCAGCACGGCCTTGATCCGCGCCAGCAGCTCGCGGGGGTTGAACGGCTTGGCCAGGTAATCGTCGGCGCCCAGTTCCAGTCCCTGGATGCGGCTGGTCTCGTCGCCCTTGGCGGTGAGCATGATGATCGGCACCTGGTTGTTGGACGCGCGCAGGCGGCGGCAGGCCGACAGGCCGTCCTCGCCGGGAAGCATCAGGTCCAGCACCACCAGGTTGAAGAGTTCGCGAGCCAGCAGGCGATCCATCTGCTCGACGTTCTCCACGGCGCGCACGCGAAAGCCCTGCTCGTCGAGGAAGCGCTCGAGTAAGCGTCGCAGGCGGGCATCGTCATCGACTATGAGGATCTTTTCGCCTTCAGCGGTCGGGTTGCTGCTCATGTTTTCTCCTGTGTGCAAGCCGCGCATTATCGCCTGCCGCCAGCGCGCGGCGGCTTGCCCATTGTTAGCAGATTTTTCCCCGAACGGTTCCCTACCCTTCGAAACTCGGTGTTTATAATGCGGCGCCTTTCATTACCGGCGAGCCCTGGCTCGCCGGTCTGTTTTTCCGCGGTAGCCGCCGTGCCCTGACCCGGGCTGCCGCCCATGCAGGTGTTTTCAATGGATATCAACAACCGCATTGCTGAAGAACTGGGCGTGCGCCCGCAACAGGTCGCCGCCGCCGTGGAACTGCTGGACGAGGGTTCCACCGTCCCCTTCATCGCCCGTTACCGGAAGGAAGTCACCGGCAGCCTCGACGATACCCAGCTGCGTACCCTGGAAGAACGCCTGCGCTATCTGCGCGAAATGGAAGACCGCCGCACCGCGATCCTCGCCAGCATCACCGAACAGGGCAAACTGACCCCGGAACTGGAACGCGAGATCCGCCTCGCCGACACCAAGACCCGCCTCGAAGACCTCTACCTGCCCTATAAGCAGAAGCGCCGCACCAAGGGCCAGATCGCCCTGGAAGCCGGCCTCGGCGAACTGGCCGACGCGCTGTTCAACGACCCGACTCTGGCCCCGGAAGCCGAAGCCGCTCGCTTCATCGACGCGGAAAAGGGCTTCGCCGACATCAAGGCCGTGCTCGAAGGCGCCAAGTACATCCTCATGGAGCGCTTCGCCGAAGACGCCACCCTGCTCGCCAGCCTGCGCGGCTTCCTCAAGGACAACGCCACCCTCAGTGCCCGCCTGGTGGCCGGCAAGGAGCAGGAAGGCGCCAAATTCAGCGACTACTTCGAGCATGACGAAAACCTCAAGGGCGTGCCCTCGCACCGGGCCCTGGCGATCTTCCGCGGCCGCAACGAAGGCGTGCTGAGCATCGCCCTGAAGGTCGGCGAGGAGCTGCCGGGCACCCTGCACCCGTGCGAAGTGATGATCGGCGAGCGCTTCGACATCCAGAATCAGGGCCGCGCCGCCGACAAGTGGCTGTCCGAAGTGGTGCGCTGGACCTGGAAAGTCAAGCTCTATACCCACCTGGAAACCGACCTGCTGGGCGAGCTGCGCGAAGCCGCCGAAAGCGAGGCGATCAACGTCTTCGCCCGCAACCTGCACGACCTGCTGCTGGCCGCGCCGGCCGGCCCGCGCGCCACCCTGGGTCTGGACCCGGGCCTGCGCACCGGCTGCAAGGTGGCCGTGGTCGATGCCACCGGCAAGCTGCTGGAAACCGCCACCGTCTACCCCCATGTGCCGCACAACAAGTGGGACGAGACCCTGGCCATCCTCGGCAAGCTCTGCGCCAAGCACAGCGTCGACCTGATCGCTATCGGCAACGGCACCGCCAGCCGCGAGACCGACAAGCTGGCCATCGAACTGATCCGGAAATACCCCGCGCTGAAGATGACCAAGATCATGGTCAGCGAGGCCGGCGCGTCGGTGTATTCCGCTTCCGAGCTGGCGGCGAAGGAATTCCCGGACCTGGACGTGTCCCTGCGTGGCGCAGTAAGCATCGCCCGCCGCCTGCAGGACCCGCTGGCCGAGCTGGTGAAGATCGACCCGAAATCCATCGGCGTCGGCCAGTACCAGCACGACGTGTCCCAGGTGCAGCTGGCGCGCAGCCTGGATGCCGTGGTGGAAGACTGCGTGAACGCCGTGGGCGTGGACGTGAACACCGCCTCGGCCGCCCTGCTGGCGCGCATCTCCGGCCTCAACGCCACCCTGGCGCAGAACATCGTCAACTACCGTGACGCCAACGGCGCCTTCAAGACCCGCGACGAGCTGAAAAAGGTCAGCCGCCTGGGCGAGAAGACCTTCGAGCAGGCCGCCGGCTTCCTCCGCGTGATGAACGGCGACAACCCGCTGGACGCCTCCGCGGTGCACCCGGAAACCTATCCGCTGGTGCAGCGCATCGCCGCCGATACCGGCCGTGACATCCGCTCGCTGATCGGCGATTCCGCCTTCCTCAAGCGTCTGGACCCGGCCAGGTTCACCGATGACACCTTCGGTCTGCCCACTGTCACCGACATCCTCAAGGAACTGGACAAGCCCGGCCGCGACCCGCGTCCCGAGTTCAAGACCGCCGAGTTCCAGGAAGGCGTCGAGAGCCTGAAGGACCTCAAGCCCGGCATGGTGCTCGAAGGCGTGGTGACCAACGTCACCAACTTCGGCGCCTTCGTCGACATCGGCGTCCACCAGGACGGTCTGGTGCACATCTCCGCGCTGTCGGAAAAGTTCGTCAAGGACCCGTACGAAGTGGTCAAGGCCGGTGACATCGTCCGCGTGAAGGTCATGGAAGTGGACATCCCGCGTAACCGCGTCGGCCTGTCCATGCGCATGGGCGACACCCCCGGCGAGAAGGTCGACGGCCCGCGCGGCGGTGCCCGCCAGGGCGGCCAGTCCCGTCAGCAGCAGAGCGCCCCGCGCCATGGCGCAGCGCCTGCCACCGGCGGCATGGCGTCGCTGTTCGCCAACGCCAAGCAGCTCAAGAAGAAGTGACCATGGACCTGAGCAACCTGCGGACCGGCAGCAATTACACCCAGCACCTGGGCATCGAGGCGGTGAGCCTGGGCGACGGCGTCGCCGAGGCACGCCTGCCCATGGCCGAACACCTGCGTAACCGTGGCCAGGTGATGCACGGCGGGGCGATCTTCTCCCTGCTGGACGTCACCATGGGGCTGGCCTGTTCCAGCAGCCACGGCTTCGACCGGCGCAGCGCCACCCTGGAATGCAAGATCAACTACATCCGCCCGGTGGCAGGCGGCGAGGTGATCTGCAAGGCGCGGGTGCTGCATGCCGGCAAGCGCACGCTGGTGGTGGAGGCCGACGTGCTGCAGGGCGACAAGCTGGTCGCCAGGGGACAAGGCACCTTCGCTCAGCTGTAATAGCGAGGTGGTGGCGAGGCTCTATTCTGGACGAAGCGACAACGCGAACCGCCGGCAGGACAAGTATTTCCGCCGGCGGCCAAGTCCGCCTCTTGTAGACAGTTAGGTCCACCCCCATATTGGGGCGACCGACGCGTGAAGGATTCCAAATTGAGCGATCTTCTTTCCCGCCGCCTGGCCCTGCTCGGCGAGCGCGCCAACCTGCCCCTGCTCACTCGCTGCCTGCACGGCATCGAGCGTGAATGCCTGCGGGTCGACGGCAATGGCCAACTGGCGCTGACGCCACACTCCCCCGCCCTGGGCTCGGCGCTGACCCATGCGCAGATCACCACGGACTATTCCGAATCGCTGCTGGAGTTCATCACGCCGGCCGAGGTCGATCCGGCGAAGACCCTGGCGGACCTGGAGAAGATCCACCGCTTCACCCTGGACAAGCTCGGCGACGAACTGCTCTGGAGCCCTTCCATGCCCTGCCGCCTGCCGGCGGAGGAAGACATCCCCATCGCGCACTACGGCACCTCGCCCATCGGCCGCCTGAAGTACATCTACCGCAAGGGCTTGGCCGTGCGTTACGGCAAGACCATGCAGTGCATTGCCGGCATCCACTACAACTTTTCCCTGCCCGAGGCGCTCTGGCCGCTGCTCAAGCAGGCCGAAGGCGATCCGCAGAGCGACCGCGAGTACCAGTCGGCGCGCTACATCGCGATGATCCGCAACTTCCGCCGCTATAGCTGGCTGCTGATGTACCTGTTCGGTGCTGCCCCGGCGCTGGACAAGAGCTTCCTGCGCGGCCGTCCGCACGACCTCGACAACCTCGACGCCGACACCCTGTTCCTGCCCTGGGCCACCAGCCTGCGGATGAGCGACCTGGGCTACCAGAACAACGCACAGGCCGGCCTCACCCCTTGCTACAACAGCCTCGACAGTTACCTGGCGAGCCTTCGCCAGGCAGTGTCCACCCCCTACCCGCCCTATGCCGAGATCGGCACCAAGCAGAACGGCGAATGGGTGCAGCTGAACACCAACGTCATCCAGATCGAGAACGAGTACTACTCGTCGATCCGCCCCAAGCGCGTCACCTACACCGGCGAGCGCCCGATCCAGGCACTGATGGCCCGTGGCGTGCAGTACGTGGAAGTGCGCTGCCTCGACATCAACCCCTTCCTGCCGCTGGGCATCGACCTGACCGAAGCGCGCTTCCTCGATGCCTTCCTGCTGTTCTGCGCCCTGCAGGACAGCCCGCCGATGGCCGGCGAGGAATGCCGCAGCGCCACCGACAACTTCCAGCGGGTGGTCAAGGAAGGCCGCCGTCCCGGCCTGCAACTGCAGCGCCACGGCCATACCACCAGCCTGACCGAATGGGCCGATGAACTGCTCGACCGCATCGCCCGCACCGCCGAACTGCTGGACGCCGCCCAAGGTGACCGGGCACACGCCGAGGCCCTGGCCGCCCAGCGTGCCAAGGTCGCCAACCCGGAGCTGACCCCATCGGCACAGGTCCTGGCGGAAATGCGCGAGCGTGGCGAAAGCTTCAGCCAGTTCGCCCTGCGCCAGAGCCGCCAGCATGCCGACTACTTCCGCAGCCAGCCGCTCAGCGCCGAGGACCAGGACCGCTTCGAGACCATGGCCCGCCAGTCCCTGGACGAACAGGCACGCCTGGAAGCCGAGCCGGAAGTGGATTTCGACACCTTCGTCGCCGCCTATCAGGCGAGCATCCTGGGCCTGATCAGCAACTGATCGCGCCAGGGAAACCTTGTGGGGGCGAATTCATTCGCTAAGGGCAGCTCCGCTGCCCCCCTGCAAGCGCGAAGGGCAGGCCTTCGGCCTGCTTTGCGATTGAAATCGCCCCCACAGAAAGGAATGGGGTTCAGAGGGCCTTTTCGAACACCTTCGAATTGCGTTGGAAGTTGTACAGCGAGGCCCGCGCGGCCGGCAGCCGCTCGACGCCGCTGGGCTGGAAGCCGCGCTCGCGGAACCAGTGGGCGGTGCGGGTGGTGAGGACGTAGAGGGTCTTCAGGCCCAGGGCGCGGGCGCGCTCCTCGATGCGTTCGAGCAACTCATCGCCCCGGCCGCCGTGACGGTATTCCGGATTCACCGCCAGGCAGGCCAGCTCGCCGGCATCGGAGTCGGCGATGGGATAGAGCGCCGCGCAAGCGATGATCAGGCCATCGCGCTCGACGATGGTGAACTGCTCGATCTCCCGTTCCAGCACTTCCCGTGAACGGCGCACCAGGATGCCCTGGTCCTCCAGCGGGGTGATCAGGTCGATCAGGCCGCCGACGTCCTCGATGGTGGCTTCGCGCAGGGATTCGAACTGTTCCTGGTCCACCAGGGTGCCGCCGCCATCGCGGGTGAACAGCTCGGTAAGCAGCGAACCGTTCTCGGCAAAGCTGACCATGTGGCTGCGCTTGACCCCGGCGCGGCAGGCCTGGGCGGCAGCGTCGAGCAGCTCGGCCTGGTAGTTGCTGCCCAGGCGCGCCAGGTGTGGAGGCACCTGCTGTGGACGCAGCTCGCGCACCAGCTTGCCGGATTCGTCGAGCAGGCCGCGCTCGGCGCCGAACAGGATCAGCTTGTCCGCCCCCAGGTCGATGGCGACGCGGGTGGCAACGTCCTCGCAGGCAAGGTTGAAGATTTCCCCGGTGGGCGAGTAGCCGAGCGGCGACAGCAGCACGATGGTGCGCTCGTCCAGCAGGCGGCCGATGCCCTTGCGGTCCACCCGGCGCACTTCGCCGGTGTGGTGGTAATCGATGCCGTCAACGACGCCGATCGGGCGCGCGGTGACGAAGTTGCCGGTGCTCACCCGCAGCCGCGAGCCCTGCATCGGCGAGGCAGCGATATCCATGGACAGGCGTGCCTCGATGGCGATGCGCAACTGGCCCACGGCTTCGATCACGCATTCCAGCGTAGGGCCGTCGGTGATCCGCAGGTCGCGGTGGAAGTGCGGGGTGAGGCCGCGCGCGGCCAGGCGCGCCTCGATCTGCGGGCGCGAGCCGTGCACCAGCACCAGGCGCACGCCCATGCTGTGCAGCAGCACCAGGTCGTGGACGATATTGCCGAAGTTCGGGTGAGCGACCCCCTCGCCGGGCAGCATCACCACGAAGGTGCAGTCCCGGTGGGCGTTGATGTAAGGAGTAGCGTGGCGCAGCCAGTTGACGTAGTCGGGCATGGTTCCGTGAGCCTGTCATAGAGCGAATTGACGAGTGCGATCCCCGGCTTGCCGGGAATGAAGGTGAGGCGGCGCGTTATCGTCGTCGCAGGAGCATCAACGGAAACCCTCCGGGGTCAGGACTTGGTGGCCGATTGCAGGCAGTAATGCTGGATGAGCTGGCGCAATAGCGCAACGGTAGGCTCGATCCGTGACAGTTCGAGATGCTCGTCCGGCTGGTGGGCGCAGGCGATGTCGCCGGGGCCGAGCACCAGGGTCTCGCAACCGAGCTGCTGAAGATACGGTGCTTCGGTGGCAAAGGCCACCGATTGCGCGGTATGGCCGGTAAGACTTTCGGCTAGGCGCACCAGATCACTTTCCGGCGACTGCTCGAACGGCGGCGCTTCCGGGAACAGCGGCTTGAAGTCGATCTTCACCTGATAGTGCTCGGCCACCGGGCGCAGGCGCTGGCGGATCACCGCCCGCAGGGTTTCCGGATTCATGCCCGGCAACGGGCGCAGGTCGAACTCCAGGCTGCACTGGCCGCAGATTCGGTTGGGGTTGTCGCCACCGTGGATGCAGCCAAGGTTCAGCGTGGGCTGCGGCACGCTGAATTGCGGATTGCGGAACTCCTGCTGCCACTGGCCACGCAGCTCGATGAGGTCGCTCATCACCGCGTGCATGGCCTCCAGGGCGCTGTGGCCCAGGCTGGGGTCGGAGGAGTGGCCGCTCTGCCCGAGGATGTCGATGCGCTCCATCATCACCCCCTTGTGCAGGCGGATGGGCTTGAGCCCCGTCGGCTCGCCGATCACTGCCGCACGGCACAGGGGCCTGCCGGCCTCCACCAGGGCGCGAGCGCCGGCCATGGAGCTTTCCTCGTCACAGGTGGCGAGGATGATCAGCGGCTGCTGGAAGCGCTGGTCCAGCAGGCCGCGCACCGCCTCGATAGCCAGGGGGAAGAAGCCCTTCATGTCGCAGCTGCCCAGGCCGTACCAGCGATTGCCGGCTTCGCTGAGTTTCAGCGGGTCGGTTTTCCACAGGGCGGCGTCGAAGGGCACGGTGTCGCTATGGCCGGCCAGCACCAGGCCTCCGGGGCCCGTGCCGTAGGTCGCCAGCAGGTTGGACTTGCCCGGCGCGACCTGCTGGACCTCGCAGCGGAAACCGAGGTCGCCGAGCCAGGCAGCCAGCAATTCGATCACCGCCTGGTTCGACTGGTCCCAACGGGGCTGGGTGCAGCTCACCGAAGGAGTAGCGATCAGCGCAGCGAACTGGGATTTCAGGTCTGGAACGGACATCGAGAGGCCTCCACGGACGAACGATCATCATAGGCCCAAGGCTGCGCGCGGCGAAACCGCTGCGGCACGGGAGCGGCCCGTCCTGTAAACTTCACCGCCTTGGCAGCCACCCCCTGGCTGCGTCCGAAGACCCCGGCGATGAACAAAGAGACCGAAATCAAGCTTCGCGCCAGCCGCGAGACCCTGGCTGCCCTGCGCGACCACCCGCTGCTGAAGAAGCGCAACAAGTCCGGCTGGGAACGCCGCGAACTCTTCAACCAGTACTTCGACACGCCCGACCGCGACCTGGCCCGGGCCCGCGTGGCCCTGCGCCTGCGCCGCGACGGCGAACAGTTCATCCAGACCCTCAAGACCCGCGGCCAGAGCGTGGCAGGGCTGTCCGAGCGCAATGAGTGGGACTGGTACCTGGACAAGGCCAGGCTGGACCCGAAGAAACTCACCGACGACTGCTGGCCCGCCAGCCTCGCCGAGCTGGACAAGAAACAGCTCAAGCCCATCTTCACCACCGATTTCCACCGTGAACGTGCCGAGATCGCCTGGGGCCGCGGCAAGGCCAAGGTGGTGATCGAGGCCGCCCTGGACCAGGGCAAGGTGATCGCCGGCAAGCAGGAAGAAGACATCTGCGAGCTGGAACTGGAACTGCGCCAGGGCGAACCCGAAGCCCTGCTGGAGCTGGCCGCCGAGCTCGCCGCCGATCTGCCGCTGATGCCCTGCGACATCAGCAAGGCCGAACGCGGCTATCGCCTCTATGACGCCAACAGCTACCACCTCAGCCTGCCGGCGCCGGCCCTGTCGGCCGAACTGCCGCTGGACGACGCCTTCGCGGCGCTCGCCTGGCACCTGCTGGGCAGCAGCCAGCGCCTGGCCGAGCAATACCGCTTCAACAGCCACTGGAAACTGCTGGCGGACTGGCTGCAGCAACTCATCGACCTGCGCGCCCTGATCGGCAGCCTCGGCCAGGCCGCCCCGCGCGCCAGCAGCCACGACCTGCGCGAAGCCCTGGACGCCCTTCTGGGCGACTGGCGTCCGCGCGTGCGCGCCGGTGAGCAGGATGAAGCCGTGCGCCACGCCGCGCCGCAGCAGTTTGCCGAAGAACTCGCCGGCACCCGCTGGGGCCTGTTCTCCCTCAACACATCCCGCTGGCTGCTGACCCGCGCCTGGACCGTCGAGCGCAACGAGCGCGGCAACCGCCAGGGCAAGGCAGTGCTGGGCAACTGGCTGCCACGTCTCCTGGCCGAAGAAGGCGAAGCCCTCAAGCTGGATCGCTACAAGCGCCAGCCCGAGGACCTGTCCGAGCAGCTTCCGCGCATCGAGCGCCTGCTGGTCTGGCTGCGCCTGGCGCGCCAGGTGCTGGAGGTGCCGGAAGTCGACCGTGCCTACGGTGAACTGGCCAAGCTCGCCGAACTGGCCGCCCAGCCGCTGGACGCGGAAGTGCTGGCCGCGCGCAGCGAGCAGGCGCAGGCCCTGATCAGCCTGCGCAGCTGGAAGGCGCTGACCCGCTGAGGCCCTGGCGCCGAGGAACCCCACCATGTTCAGGCAAAGCTTCCGCTCCGTGATCACCACCTGGCTCACCGGCCTGCTGGCCCTGTTGCCACTGGTGCTGACCCTGGCCCTGCTGGCCTGGCTGGTAAGCCTGCTGAACCGGCTGGTGGGGCCCTCCACGGTGATCGGCCAGCTCCTCGGCGCCCTCGGCCAGCCCTTTGCGAGCAACCCGGCGCTGGCCTATCTGGTCGGCACCCTGGTGCTGCTGGGCAGCCTGTATCCCCTGGGCCTGGCCGTGCAGCTCGGCCTGCGCCGGCCGCTGGCCTGGCTGCTGGACATGACCCTGCGCCGTGCGCCGCTGATCGGCAGCCTGTACAGCCTGGCGGACCGCTTCGTCGCCCTGCTGGACCGCAGCCAGAACGCCGACATCGCTGCCATGAGCCCGGTCTGGTGCCTGTTCGGTGGCGACGGCGCCGCCGTGCTGGCCCTGCGCCCGAATCCGGAAACCTTCGAACTGGACGGCCGTCCCTACTGCGCCATTCTCGTCCCCACCGCCCCGATTCCGGTGGGCGGCGGGCTGATCTACGTGCCGGTGGAGTGGGTCCGCCCAGCGGAGATGGGCGTGGAAGGGCTGACCGGCATCTACCTGTCCATGGGCCTTACGCCGCCGCACCAGGCCGGGAAGCTGGCGAAGGAGCCAAAGCCTCCTGAAGCTCTCGTGTAGGGGCGAATTTGCAGGTGACTGCATTGCCCGTAGGAGCTGGCTTGCCAGCGAATGGCTCCTTTTCGCTAGCAAGCTAGCTCCTACAAGTTCGGCGATTGAAATCGCCCCTGCACCCTATTCGATATGCAAGCACGTGGTGGACTTGATCTCCGACAGCGCGACGATGGAGTTCACTTCCTGGATGCCAGGCACCAGCGACAGCTTCTCGAAGAAGAAGCGCTCGTAGGCTTCGATGTCCCTGGTAACGATGCGCAACATGAAATCCACCGCCCCCATCAGCACGTGGCACTCCAGCACCTCGGGGAAGCGGCGCATGGCCTCGGCGAATTCGGTGAGGTTGGAGCGGCCGTGGGCGTTGAGTTTCACCTGGGCGAAGATCTGCGCATTCAGGCCGACCTTGCGCCGGTCCAGCAGGGTCACCTGGCGGCGGATCACCCCTTCCTCCTTCAGACGCTGGATACGCCGCCAGCAGGGCGACTGGGACAGCCCCACCCGTTCGGCGATTTCGGCGGTGGAAAGGCTCGCGTCCTCCTGTAGCAGGTCGAGGATGCGCTTGTCGTAGCTATCCAGGGTGATGGGCATAAAAATTCCTGGTTCATATAAATTCCAGGAAAGTTTATCCAAAGGACCTGCGCATCAGCGTTATTCAGGCAGAAAAATCCGCCAAAAGGCTGGAAAACTATCGGCATCCCTACCGAGGAATCCGCCATGCTCAGCCTGCAGACCGCCACCGCCCCCCGCGAAGACCACTGGCACCCGCGCACCACCCAGCTCCAGGCCTGCGAGATGCAGTTTGCGATCATCGCCGAGGCGGAAGCGGACATCCTCGGTCGCCTGTTGGGCTTCTTCGCCCAGCTGCAACTAGTGCCGCACTGGCTGGAAGTGAACCGCCTCGGCGACAACCTGCTGGTGCAACTGCGCCAGCCGGGGCTGACGCCGCACCGGGCGGAAGTCATCGCGCAGAAGATGCGCTCGCTGGTCAGCGTGTTCTCGGTGGAGCTGGAGCACGCCGCCGTTCCTTGATCCAGGACTTAGTTGAAAGCCTGCGAATCGGGCATGCTTGCCGTCCCGCGAGAAGAGCGATTGACTACTCTTCCAGACTGAGCAGCGTGACCGAGGAGCATGCATGTCCGCCTTTGCCTCACCCGCCCAGGATCGTTGGCTGGACCTCAACGACCTGATGCGCGAACTGGTGGCCCAGGGCCGCCTGAGCCAGGACCAGGCCGAACATTGCCTGGCCATTCGCCGTAGCGCGGTGAACAACCAGCAGCATCCCCTGGAGTTTCTTGCCAGCCAGCAGGTGGACGACCTCAAGCGTCCCGGCAAGAAGCTGGACCTGGAAACCCTCAGCCGCTGGCTGGCCGAATTCGCCGGCCAGCCCTACCTGCGCATCGATCCGCTGAAGATCGACGTCGCCGCCATCACCCCGTTGATGTCCTTCGCCTTCGCCCAGCGCCACAAGATCCTCGCCGTGGCGGTCGACAGCGAATCGGTGACCATCGCCAGCGCCCAGCCCTTCGTGCAGAGCTGGGAGGGCAACCTCACCCATGTGCTCAAGCGCCCGATCAAGCGCGTGGTCGCCAACCCGGTCGACATCCAGAAGTTCACCCTCGAGTTCTACCGCCTGGCCAAGTCGGTCAGCGGCGCCAGCGCGGTGGACCAGAAGATCAGCGGCGTCGGCAACTTCGAGCAGCTGCTCAAGCTCGGCTCCAGCGAGCAGGAGCCGGACGCCAACGACGCGCACATCGTCAACATCGTCGACTGGCTGTTCCAGTACGCCTACCAGCAGCGCGCCAGCGACATCCACATCGAGCCGCGCCGCGAGCAGGGCACCGTGCGTTTCCGCATCGACGGCGTGCTGCACACCGTCTACCAGTTCCCGCCGCAGGTCACCATGGCAGTGGTCAGCCGCCTGAAGAGCCTCGGGCGGATGAACGTGGCGGAGAAGCGCAAGCCCCAGGATGGCCGGGTCAAGACCAAGACCCCGGACGGCGGTGAAGTGGAGCTGCGCCTGTCGACCCTGCCCACCGCCTTCGGCGAGAAGATGGTGATGCGGATCTTCGACCCCGAAGTACTGCTGAAGAGCTTCGACCAGCTCGGCTTCTCCCAGGACGACCTGCGCCGCTGGCTGAGCATGACCAACCAGCCCAACGGCATCATCCTGGTCACCGGCCCCACCGGCTCGGGCAAGACCACCACGCTCTACACCACGCTCAAGCAGCTGGCCACCAGCGAGGTGAACGTCTGCACCATCGAAGACCCCATCGAGATGATCGAAGGCGCCTTCAACCAGATGCAGGTGCAGCACAACATCGACCTGACCTTCGCCAGCGGCGTGCGCGCGCTGATGCGCCAGGACCCGGACATCATCATGGTCGGCGAGATCCGCGACCTGGAGACCGCCGAGATGGCGATCCAGGCCGCACTGACCGGCCACCTGGTGCTCTCCACCCTGCACACCAACGACGCCCCCAGCGCCATCACCCGCCTGCTGGAACTGGGCGTGCCCTACTACCTGCTGCGCGCCACCCTGCTCGGGGTCATGGCCCAGCGCCTGGTGCGCACCCTGTGCCCGCACTGCAAGGCGCCGATGGAGCTGCGCGAGGACGACTGGGCCAGCCTGACCAAGCCCTGGAGCGCGCCGCTGCCCACCGGCGCCCACCGCGCCGTCGGCTGCCTGGAATGCCGCGACACCGGCTACCGGGGCCGCGCCGGGGTGTACGAGATCATGCTGCTGTCCGACGGCATCAAGCCACTGATCACCGCCGATACCGACCTCCTCGCCCTGCGCCGCGCGGCCTTCAAGGAAGGCATGCGCAGCCTGCGCCTGTCCGGCGCGCAAAAGGTCGCCGCCGGTCTGACAACCATCGAAGAAGTGCTGCGGGTCACGCCACAAAGCGAGCAGAAATGAAATGCTTGGCGGCTGGAGCGGAGGGGCTCCAGTCACCGAGATACAGCCAGCAGAAGGAGCAGATCCCATGGAAATCGGCAGTGTCGTCATTCTCTTCGTCGCCCTGGCAATCGCCATCGTCTTCATGGGCTTCAAGGTCGTGCCGCAAGGCTTCGAGTGGACGGTGGAGCGCTTCGGCCGCTACACCAACACCCTCAAGCCGGGCCTGAACATCATTGTGCCGGTGATGGACCGCATCGGCCGCAAGCTCAGCGTGATGGAAAGCGTGCTGGACATCCCGCCGCAGGAAGCCATCAGCGCCGACAACGCCATCGTCACCATCGACGCCGTGTGCTTCTTCCAGGTGATCAACACCGCCCAGGCGGCCTACGAGGTCAACGACCTGGAGCACGCCATCCGCAACCTGGTGATGACCAACATCCGCACCGTGCTCGGTTCCATGGAACTGGACGCCATGCTCAGCCAGCGCGACGCGATCAACGAGCGCCTGCTGCGCACCGTGGACGAAGCCACTGCGCCCTGGGGCATCAAGGTCACCCGCATCGAGATCAAGGACATCACCCCGCCGGCCGACCTGGTGGAAGCCATGGCCAGCCAGATGAAGGCCGAGCGCCTCAAGCGCGCGCAGATCCTCGAAGCCGAAGGCCGCCGCCAGGCGGAAATCCTCACCGCCGAAGGCGAGAAACAAGCGCAGATCCTCAAGGCCGAAGGCCAGCGTCAGGCCGCCTTCCTCGAAGCCGAGGCCCGCGAACGTGGCGCCCAGGCCGAAGCCGAGGCGACCCGCATGGTGTCCGAGGCCATCGCCCAGGGCAACGTGCAGGCGGTGAACTACTTCGTCGCGCAGAAATACGTCGAGGCACTGGGCAGCCTGGCCAGCGCCAACAACAGCAAGGTGGTGCTGATGCCGCTGGAAGCCAGCCAGATCATCGGCGCCGTGGGCGGCATTGGCGAGATCGTCCGCGCCACCTTCGACGACAAGAAGGGCTGAAACGATGTGGAACTACCTCCAGCACCTGACTTACTGGGACTGGCTGGCCCTCGGCACCCTGCTGCTGATCCTCGAAGTCTTCGGCGCTGGCGGCTACCTGCTGTGGATAGGCGTGGCCGCCGCCTGCGTCGGGGTGCTCACCTTCGTCGTCCCGGAACTGCACTGGGCCATCCAGTTCCTGCTCTTCGGCGTGCTGTCGATCCTCACCGCCGTCTACTGGTGGCGCCGTCAGCGCAGCGCCGCGAAGGCCTCCGAGCAGCCTGGTCTGAACCAGCGCGGCCAGGAGTTCATCGGCCGCCAGTTCGCCCTGCATGAAGCCATCCGCGACGGCCGCGGCAAGATCCGCGCCGGCGATTCCCTCTGGCTGGTGTCCGGCCCGGACCTGCCTGCCGGCAGCCAGGTCCGGGTGATCGGCCAGGACGGCGTGCTGCTCCGGGTGGAGCCCGTCTGATCCCCGCCTGGCTCGCCATCGCCAGCTAGGCTTGCATAGCCGATCCTGGCGATTGCAAAGGGAGCATCGAAATGTCAGTCACCCAGCACCTGCGTCCGCTGCTCGTGGCGGGCGTCCTGCTGTTGCTTGCCGCCTGCGCGAACATGGACGCGCAGACCACCGAATACGTCGGCGTACCCCACGCGGCGCCCACCGATCCTGCCAGCGTCGAAGTGCTGCGCCGGGAGCCCCTGCGCCCCCACGACCGCCTCGGCGAAGTGGTGGTGGACGCCAGCACCGAGCCGCCACCGCCGGTCACCGACATCGAACAGAAGCTCCGCGAGGAAGCGGCGAAGATCGGCGGCAATGCCGTGGTGGTGGTCTACGACCGTATCCAGCCGGTGTCCGCCTACGTTAGCGGGCCGCTCTGGGCGCGGGACGTGGAAACCATCGAGGGTCGCAAACTCAAGGGCATCATCATCCGCTATCGCTGAGCGGGATCGACATGCAGCCTTGACGGCCTCCGGGGCATTCATCGAACCTGCACGCCCGTGAAGCACGCTTGCCTGTACAGCGGATGTCTGCATGTCGAAGCACCACAAGAATGCCCCGCCCAAGCCTGTCCGGCACCCGGTCTACCCGGTCCTGGCGGCTCTGCTGCTGTTGCTCGGACTGGGCGCCTGGCTGTACCTCAAGGGCGGCGGCAGTGCCCTGCCGGGCAAGGTTCCGCCCCAGGCCGGCAGCCAGATCGCGAGCATGGTGGACGAAGGCCAGTGCGCCGGCTGCCACGCCCGGCAGGCCGATGACTGGCGGGGCAGCCACCACCAGCTGGCGATGCAGGAAGCCACCGACGCCAGCGTGCTGGGCGACTTCAATGACGTCAGCTTCCAGGGCGAAGGCGAAACCACCCGCTTCTTCCGCAAGGACGGCGGCTTCTGGGTCAACACCCCCGGCGCCGACGGCAAGCCGGCCGACTTCCGTGTGGCCTACGCCTTCGGCGTCGCGCCGCTGCAGCAGTACCTGATCGAGGTCGGCGGCGGCCGCCTGCAGGCCCTGGGCGTGGCCTGGGATGTGGACAAGCGCACCTGGTTCCACCTCTACCCCGGACAGGGCGTGGACTTCCGCAATCCCCTGCACTGGAGCCGCCCGCAGCAGAACGCCAACTTCATGTGCGTGGAATGCCACAGCACCGGCTTCAGGCGTAACTACAATCCCGTCGCCGATCGCTTCTCCAGCCGCTGGCACAGCCTCGGCGTCGGCTGCCAGGCCTGCCACGGCCCGGCTTCCCGCCATCTCGACTGGGCCGCGAAGAAGCTCGACGCGAAGAACGCCGGCTTCGCCATCGACCTCAGCGGCACCAGCAGGATCCGGGCCGTGGAAACCTGTGCCCGCTGCCATTCCCGTCGCGCGCCGCTGGACGATGGTTACCACCAGGAAAACCGCCTGATGGACGACTACCTGCCCAGCGCGCTGACCCGTGAACTCTACGAGCTGGACGGCAAGATCAAGGAGGAGGTGTTCGAGTACGCATCCTTCGCCCAGAGCCGGATGTTCGCCAAGGGCCTGCGTTGCAGCACCTGCCACAATCCCCACAGCACGGCGCTCAAGGTGCCAGGCAACGGCCTCTGCCTGCAATGCCACAACCCGTCGGGCAAGACTGGCATCGCCGGGATCGACGGCCAGGGGCTGCAGGCGAAGGACTACGACAGCCCCGAGCATCACCATCACGCCCAGGGGCAAGCCGGCTCGCAATGCGTGGATTGCCACATGCCGGGCAAGTTCTTCATGGTCAACGACTATCGCCATGACCACGATTTCACCCTGCCCAACCCGGCCCGTGCCCTGCGCCTGGGCACCCCGGATGCCTGCCTCGGCTGCCACCGCGACCAGCCGGGGGACAGGGTCGCCGAACAGTTCCGCCTCTGGTACGGCGAAGACCAGTCCGGCACACCCCGCTACGACGAAAGCCTGTGGCTGATTCGCAATGGCCGTCCGGGCGCCTCGCGGGCGCTCTACCAGCAACTGGAAATCCGCGAGCTGCCGGCCATTCGCCGCGCCACCCTGCTGGCGGAGCTGCCGGCCTATCCCAGCGAACGGGCGCTCAAGGCCGCCGCACGGGACCTGACGCACCCCGCACCGCAAGTGCGCCTGGCGGCGATCCGGGCGGTCGCGGCCCTGGTGCCGCCGGAGCAGCGCCGCAACCTGCTGGCGCCGCTGCTCACCGACCCGGTGCGTGGCGTGCGCATCACCGCCGCCCATGAGCTGCTGGGCCTGCGCGCCACCGGGCTGGGCAATTACGAGAGCGCCTGGAACAAGGCCATCGCCGAATACGAAGCAGTGCAACTCGACCTGCAGGAGCGCGCCGAGGCCAACTTCAACCTGGCGCTGCTCTATCAGGCCAACGGGCGCGGCAACGCCGTGGAGTCGCGCCTGCGCACGGCGCTGCAACGGGACCCGGAATTCCTCCCGGCCCTGGTCGCCCTGGTGCAATGGCTGGACGGCAACTTCCGCTGGGAGGAAGGCCGCGCCCTGCTCGAGCGAGGCCTCAGGGAGCATCCGCAGTCCGCCCTGCTGCAGCACGCCAATGGCCTGATGCTGGTGCGCAAGGGCGATCTGCCGGCAGCACTCGCGGCCTTTGCCGAAGCCGTCCGCCTGGAGCCGCAGAACAGCCAGTACGACTACGCCTACGCCGTGGCCCTGCACGACAGCGGCCAACTGGAGATGGCCTGCCATCGCCTGGAAGAGTTGCTGGAACGCGACCCCGCCAACCGCGAAGCGCGCCTGGCGCTGATCAACTACTGGCGCGAGGCCGGGCAGATCCAGAAGGTCCAGGCGTTGCTGGCGGAACTGGAGCAGCAGAACCCGGACGACCCGGCGCTGAGACGGGAGTAGGCCGGACCGGCGCGATGACCGGTGGGCAGCGCGGTTGAACTACGGCGCGGGCGGCTGAATCTGATGTTTCAGGCCCACCCGAGAACGGAGTAACAGCCGATGCGTACCCGCCTCTATGCAGCCACCCTGGCCCTGATCGCCGTACCCTTCGGTTCGGCCATGGCAGACAGCGATTTCTGGCGCGACGTCATTTCCTCCGGCGCCACCACCGCTTCCACCTACCTCACCTTCAAGGACGACAAGCTGATAGTCGCGGCCCGCGACGATGCCAGCAGCTTCGTCGCCAGCGACGGGGAAATCCGCGGGCCTTACCTGGAAGCCGCACTGCAGCGCATTCGCAGCGAACACCCCGACCTCAAGGCCAGCGACGCCGAACTGGCCGGTGCCATCCTGGCAAGCGAAGAGTGAAATTTCGCGAATGAATTCGCGCCCACAGGACTGAACCTTGTGGGAGCGAACTCATTCGCGAGCAGAGCTCGCTCCTACGGATCTACTCCCGATAATCCTCCACCGGCACACAGGCGCAGAACAGGTTGCGGTCGCCGTAGACGTTGTCCACCCGGTTCACCGTCGGCCAGTACTTGTGCGCTCGGGTGTGCCCGCTCGGGGTGACGGCTTCCTCGATGCTGTAGGGGCGCTCCCAGTGGCCGATGACATCGGCCAGCGTGTGGGGCGCGCGCTTGAGCGGGTTGTCTTCGGCCGGCCAGTCCCCCGCCTGCACCTTGGCGATCTCCGCACGAATGCTCAGCATCGCCTCGATGAAGCGATCCAGCTCGTGTTTGTTTTCGCTTTCCGTGGGCTCGACCATCAGCGTGCCCGGCACCGGGAAGCTCATGGTCGGCGCATGGAAGCCATAGTCCATCAGGCGCTTGGCCACATCCTCCTCGGTGATCCCGGTTTCCGCCTTGAGCGGCCGCAGGTCGAGGATGCACTCATGGGCCACCCGACCGTTGCGCCCGCTGTAGAGCACCGGGTAGGCATCGCCGAGCTTCCGGGCCAGGTAGTTCGCGTTGAGGATCGCCACTTCGGTGGCATCGGCCAGCTCCGGCCCCATCATGGCGATGTACATCCAGCTGATCGGCAGGATGCTCGCGCTGCCCCAGGGCGCCGCGCTGACCGCGCCGTTCTCCGGATTCGGTCCCTTCAGCTCGATCACCGGGTGGTTGGCGACGAAGGGCGCCAGGTGCGCGCGCACGCCGATCGGCCCCATGCCCGGCCCGCCGCCGCCGTGGGGAATGCAGAAGGTCTTGTGCAGGTTCATGTGCGAGACGTCGGCGCCGATATCCGCCGGGCGCGCCAGGCCCACCTGGGCGTTGAGGTTGGCGCCATCCATGTACACCTGCCCGCCGTGGCTGTGGATAACCTCGCAGATCTCGCGGATGCCCTCTTCGTACACACCGTGGGTCGAGGGATAGGTGGCCATCAGGCAGGAGAGCTGGCTGCCGGCCTCCTCGGCCTTGCGCTTGAGGTCTTCGAGATCGACGTTGCCGGCCTGGTCGCAGTCGACGATCACCACCCGCATGCTCGCCATCTGCGCCGAGGCCGGGTTGGTGCCGTGGGCCGAGGCGGGAATCAGGCAGATGTTGCGATGCCCCTCGCCGCGGCTCTCGTGGTAGCGGCGGATGGCGAGCAGCCCGGTGTACTCGCCCTGGGCGCCGGAGTTGGGCTGCATGCAGATGGCGTCGAATCCGGTGATGGCGCATAGCCAGGATTCCAGCTCGTCGATCATCAGCCGGTAGCCGAGGGCCTGCGAACGGGGCGCGAAGGGATGCAGGCTGGCGAACTCCGGCCAGGTGATGGGGATCATCTCGCTGGTGGCGTTGAGCTTCATGGTGCAGGAGCCCAGCGGGATCATCGCCTGGTTCAGCGCCAGGTCCTTGTTCTCCAGCTGCTTGAGGTAACGCAGCATCTCGGTCTCGCTGTGGTGGCTATTGAACACCGGATGCTCGAGATAACCGCTGCTGCGCGCGAGCTCCGCGGGTATCCCCGGAACCAGTAGCGCCTGGTCCAGCTCCTCGACGGACAGGCCATGGTCGGCGCCGAGGAAGATGCTGAACAGCTGATTCACGGTTTCCGCCGTGCAGGTTTCGTCGAGGCTGACCCCCAGCTTGCCGCGGCCGAGGATGCGCAGGTTGACGCGCGCGGCCTTGGCCGACTCGATGATCGCCGTCTGACTGCCGCCGACATCCAGGGTCAGGGTATCGAAGTAGTACTGGTTGTCGCGCTGGACACCCCGGCGCGCCAGGCCTTCGGCGAGGATCGCGGTAAGCCGGTGGACCCGCTGGGCGATGCGTTTCAGCCCCTCGGGGCCGTGGTAGACGGCGTAGAAGCTGGCGATATTGGCCAGCAGCACCTGGGCCGTGCAGATGTTGGAGTTGGCCTTCTCGCGGCGGATGTGCTGCTCGCGGGTCTGCAGGGCCATGCGCAGGGCGACGTTGCCGCGGGCGTCCTTGGAGACGCCGATGATCCGCCCGGGCATGGCGCGCTTGAACTCGTCACGGGTGGCGAAGAACGCGGCGTGGGGGCCGCCGTAGCCCATGGGCACGCCGAAGCGCTGGGCCGAACCGAACACCACGTCCGCCCCCAGTTCGCCGGGCGGCGTGAGCAGCAGCAGGCTGAGCAGGTCGGCGCCGACGCAGGCGATCGCCTGCTGCCCATGCAGGTGCCCGATCAGCGGGCGCAGGTCGCGGATCTCGCCGTGGGTATCCGGGTACTGCAGCAGCGCGCCGAATACCTGGTGCTGCGCCAGGTTATCCACATGGTCCACCACCAGGTCGAATCCGAAGGCCTCGGCCCGGGTCTGCACCACGGAGATGGTCTGCGGGTGGCAGTCCTCGTCGACGAAGAACAGGTTGCTCTTCGACTTCGCCACGCGCTTGGCCAGCGCCATGGCTTCGGCGGCGGCGGTGGCTTCATCCAGCAGGGACGCGCTGGCGAGATCGAGGCCGGTGAGGTCGATGGTCAGTTGCTGGAAGTTCAGCAGCGCCTCCAGACGGCCCTGGGCGATCTCCGGCTGGTAGGGGGTGTAGGCGGTGTACCAGCCGGGGTTTTCCAGCACGTTGCGCAGGATCACCGTGGGGGTGATGGTGCCGTAGTAGCCCATGCCGATCAGGCTGGTCCACAGCTGGTTCTGCTCGGCGTAGCCGCGCAACCTGGCCAGGGCCTGCTGCTCGTCCAGCGCCGGCGGCAGATCGAGGGGCCGATTAAGAAGGATTGCCGGCGGTACAGTCTGCACGATCAGCTCATCGAGGCTGTCGAGGCCCATGGCCTCGAGCATGGCCCGCTGCTCTGTCTCGTCCGGTCCCAGGTGGCGGCGGAGGAAGGCATCGGGCTGTTGGAGCTGGGACAGCGAGGGCATCTGGGACATGGGCAGAACCTCGTTTGGCCTCTTCAAAAAGCAAAAAGCCTCGACTAGCGAGGCTTTTTGAAGGATAGCGGGAGAATCAGCTATCGGCGTCGGCGGCTGCCTTGTAGGCGGCGGCATCGAGCAGTTTGTCCAGATCAGCGGCATCGTTCGGCTTGAGCTTGAAGAACCAGGAGCCGTACGGATCGCTGTTGACGCTCTCGGGGGCGTCGCTGAGGCCTTCGTTCACGGCGATCACTTCACCACCGATCGGCGCGTAGATGTCGGAAGCGGCCTTCACCGATTCCACCACGCCGGCTTCCTGACCGGCAGCCAGGGCCTTGCCGACTTCCGGCAGCTCGACGAAGACCACATCGCCCAGGGCTTCCTGGGCATGGTCGGTGATGCCCACGGTAACGGTGCCATCGGCTTCCAGACGGGCCCACTCGTGGCTGGGGGCGTAACGCAGTTCAGCGGGGATGTTGCTCATGTCGAATTCCTCAGAGACTGTGGCGGATGGCCCGCCTGCAAATTTAGATCAAGGCCTTGCCATTGCGCACGAAGTTCGGCCGGACAATGCGCACCGGGAACCACTTGCCGCGGATTTCCACTTCGGCGCGCTCGCCGGCGGCCATCGGCAGTCGCGCCATGGCGATGGATTTGTTCAGGGTCGGGGAGAAGCTGCCACTGGTGATCTCGCCCTCGCCCACGCCTTCCACCCGTACCACCTGGTGGGCGCGCAGCACGCCGCGCTCTTCCAGCACCAGGCCGACCAGCTTGCTGGCCACGCCAGCGGCGCGTTCTGCTTCGAGGGCCTGACGGCCGATGAAGTCACGGGTTTCGGGTTCCCAGGCAACGGTCCAGGCCATGTTCGACACCAGCGGAGAGACTTCTTCGCTCATGTCCTGGCCGTAGAGGTTCATGCCGGCTTCCAGGCGCAGGGTGTCGCGGGCGCCGAGGCCGATGGGGGCGATGCCGGCGCCCACCAGTTCGTTGAAGAAGCCGGCGGCCTGATCGGCGGGGAGCATGATTTCCAGGCCGTCTTCGCCGGTGTAACCGGTACGGGCGACGAACCAGTCGCCTTCGGGCAGGCCCTGGAAGGGCTTCAGTTCGTGGATCAGCGCCGCGCGCTCGGTGCTCACCAGCTCGGCCACCTTGGTACGGGCGCTGGGGCCCTGGATGGCCAGCACGGCCAGGTCGGCGCGTTCGTCGATCCGCACGTCGAAGCCCTGGCTGCTGGCCTGCATCCAGGCCAGGTCCTTGTCGCGGGTGGCGGCATTGACCACCAGGCGATAGCCGCAGCCGGTGAGGTAGACGATCAGGTCGTCGATCACCCCGCCCCGCTCATTGAGCATGGCGCTGTAGAGCGCCTTGCCGGGGGTTTGCAGACGCTCGACGTCGTTGGCCAGCAGGTACTGGAGCCAGGTCTTGGCCTGGGCACCGGAAACGTCCACCACGGTCATGTGGGAGACGTCGAAGACGCCGCAATCGCGACGCACCTGGTGGTGCTCCTCCACCTGGGAACCGTAGTGCAGCGGCATGTCCCAGCCGCCGAAATCGACCATCTTGGCTCCCAGAGCCAGGTGCTGGTCATGCAATGGAGTGCGCTGTCCCATGGGTTTCTCCTTCCGGGCTTGGCGAGGATGCGACGGGCCTTGGGCGCGGAATCATCCGCTGCCACAGCAGGGGGGGGCCGCAACGAATGGCGCGCATTGTAGCGGCAAGGCCGGGTACTGGACACTCCTGCTTGCGGGCGGCAAGAAGTGTGGTCGCGTATTGGCAAACTGCCATCCCGCCCTCACGGCTCCGGCCTCGCCGCCCCTTATCCCGCCACGTTCAGTGGCCGATTCGTCGTGCCGAACGGCGGATCAGGCCGACCACCGGCAACAAGCCGACCAGCACCAGGGTCAGGGCGGGCAATGAGGCGCGGGCCCATTCCCCTTCGCTGGTCATCTCGAAGATGCGCACGGCCAGGGTGTCCCAGCCGAAGGGACGCATCAGCAGGGTGGCGGGCATCTCTTTCAGGACATCGACGAACACCAGCAACGCGGCACTCAGGGTGCCCGGCAGGAGCAGCGGCAGGTAGACGCGGAAGAACAGCTCAGGGCCGCCGACGCCAAGGCTGCGGGAAGCCTCGGGCAGCGACGGGCGGATGCGTGCCAGGCCGTTCTCCAGCGGGCCATAGGCCACCGCCATGAAGCGCACCAGGTAGGCCAGCAGCAGCGCACCGAGGCTGCCCAGCAGCAGCGGCTTGCCGGCACCGCCGAGCCAGCCGGACAGCGGGATCACCAGGTGTTTATCGAGGTAGCTGAAGGCGAGCATGAGGGATACCGCCAGCACCGAGCCCGGCAGCGCGTAGCCGAGGTTGGCCAGGCCGACTGCGGCGCGCACCGGCCGGGCCGGCGCCAGACGGTGGGCGAAGGCCAGCAGCAGCGCGACACAGACGGTGAGCAACGCAGCCATGCCGCCGAGGTAGAGGGTGTGCAGGATCAACCCGGCATAACGCTCGTCGAGGTCGAAACGGCCGCGCTGCCAGAACCACACCAGCAACTGCAGCATGGGAATGACGAAAGCGCAGGCGAACACCAGGGAGCACCAGGCGGTCGCCGCCAGGGCCTTGAATCCGTGCAGGTGGTAGAGCGCCTTGCCCCGTGGCCGCTCGCTGGCCGGGCGGCTGGCGCCACGGGCACGGCGCTCGCCATAGAGCACCAGGCACACGCCGAGCAGCAGCAGGCTGGCCAGCTGGGCGGCGCTGGAGAGGCTGAAGAAGCCGTACCAGGTCTTGTAGATGGCGGTGGTGAAGGTGTCGAAGTTGAACACCGCCACGGCGCCGAAGTCCGCCAGGGTTTCCATGACGGCCAGGGCGAGGCCGGCGCCGATGGCCGGTCGCGCCATGGGCAGGGCGACCCGCCAGAATGCCTGCCAGGGCGATTGCCCAAGCACCCGGGCAGCTTCCATCAACCCCTTGCCCTGGGCAAGGAAGGCCGCACGGGCCAGCAGGTAGACGTACGGATAGAAAACCAGCACCAGCACCGTGATCACCCCGCCCGTCGAGCGCACCCGTGGCAGCCGCAGGCCGCTGCCGAACCACTCGCGGAGCAGGGTCTGCACCGGACCGGAGAAGTCGAACAGGCCGATGAAGACGAAGGCCAGGACATAGGCCGGAACGGCGAAGGGCAGCATCAGGGCCCAGTCCAGCCAGCGCCGGCCGGGAAATTCGCAGAGGCTGATGAGCCAGGCCAGGCTGACGCCGATCACCGTCACGCCCACTGACACACCGATGACCAGCACCAGGGTATTGCCCAGCAGGCGCGGCATCTGCGTATCCCAGAGGTGGGACCAGATTTCCCCATCCACTTCGCCCCAGGACAGCAGCAGGACGCTCAGGGGCAGCAGAACCAGGAAGGCGACGGCAAAGCTGATGGGGTACCAGCGGCGCTGGGCGGGATGGGCCACGCAAACCTCTCGGGGATGGAAACAGGACGCCCCGGGCTGGCCGGGGCGTCGAGTATAGCGGCAGAGCGGCGGATCAGTTCCAGCCGACGCGGTCCATCATCTTGATGGCCTCGGCCTGGCGCTCGCCAGCCACTTCCACCGGGATGGTGTCGGCCTTGAAACTGCCCCAGGCGGCGACTTCATCCGACGGCTTGACCTTCGGATTGGCCGGGAACTCCTGGTTGATGTCAGCGAACAGGCTCTGTGCCTCATCGGTGGTCATCCACTCCACCAAGGCCTTGGCGGCCTCGGGGTGCGGCGCGTACTTGGTCAGGCCGATGCCCGACAGGTTGACGTGCACACCGCGGTCGGCCTGGTTCGGCCAGAAGATCTTCACCCGCAGATCCGGGTTTTCCTTGTGCAGGCGGCCGTAGTAGTAGGTGTTGACGATACCCACGTCGCACTGGCCGGCATCCACCGCCTGGATCACGGCGTTGTCGTCGGCGAACACGTCGGTGGCCAGGTTGTTCACCCAGCCCTTGAGGATTTCCTCGGTCTTGGCCGCACCATGGGTTTCGATCAGGGTGGCGGTCAGTGACTGGTTGTAGACCTTCTTCGCCGTGCGCAGGCAGAGGCGACCTTCCCAGTTCTTGTCGGCCAGCGCCTCGTAGGTGGACAGCTCTTGCGGCTTCACCCGCTCGGTGGAATAGACGATGGTCCGCGCGCGCAGCGACAGGCCGGTCCAGGCGTGGGTGCTGGAGCGGTACTGGGGCGGGATGTTGCCGTCGATCACCGGCGAGGTGAAGGGCTGCAGGATGCCCATCTGCTCGGCCTGCCAGAGGTTGCCGGCGTCGACGGTAAGCAGCAGGTCGGCTACGCCGTTCTCCCCTTCGGCCTTGATCCGCTGCATCAGCGGCGCTTCCTTGTCGGTGATGAACTTGATCTGCACACCGGTCTTGGCGGTGTAGGCATCGAATACCGGCTTGATCAGTTCGTCGATCCGCGAGGAGTAGACCACCACTTCATCGGCCGCCTGGGCCGAAACAGCGGCGGCGGACAGCGCCAGGAGCGCGAAAAGGGACTTGCGTACTCGCATTGCAGGAGCCTCATGTGATGACCACAAATCCTGAATGATAGTCAGCCTCAGTTGTAAACAGGAAGTCTTTTTGATGTCTTCTTGTTTCCCAACCCGCCCACCAGTTTCCGCCAACAGGCTTGACAACCAGGGCAATGTCACTGGTTGGGCCCGGTGCATTGCCAAGCCGCGAAAATACAGGTCGCGCACCCTGCTGAGAGTTGAGAAGGGACGACGTTGGAGGCGCGGAAAAACCATCACCCGCGCCATGTCGGTCAGGCTTTTGCCAGATCCGGCAGATCCCCGGACAGCCCCAGCGCCTGGCGCACGAACAGCGCCTTGGCCTCGGGCAGGCCGTCGACCCATTTGAGGCCGCTGTTGCGCAGCCAGCGAAGGGGCATCGGATCGGCCTGGAACAGCCGTTCGAAGCCTTCCATCGCCGCCATCATCGCCAGGTTGTGGGGCATGCGCCGGCGCTCGAAGCGGCCAAGCACGCGCTCGTCGGCCAGGCGCTCGCCACGGGTATTGGCATGCAGGAGGACTTCGGCCAGCACCGCCGCATCAAGGAAGCCGAGGTTGACCCCCTGCCCGGCCAGCGGATGGATGGTGTGGGCGGCATCGCCGATCAGCGCCAGGCCTTCTTCCACATAGCGTTTGGCGTGGCGCTGGCGCAGCGGGATGCACAGGCGCGGATCGGCGCCAAGCACCTCGCCCAGGCGCCATTCGAACGCCCTGCCGAGTTCCTTGCAGAAAGCGGCATCGTCCAGGGCCATCAGGCGCTCGGCCTCGGTCGGGGTCGCCGACCAGACGATGGAGCACCAGTGCTCGCCCTCCCGCTCCAGGGGCAGGAAGGCCAGCGGGCCATCGTCGGTGAAACGCTGCCAGGCGGTGCGCTGGTGCGGTTCTGCACAACGCACGCTGGTGACGATGGCGTGGTGCAGGTAATCCCACTCGCGAGTGGCGCAACCGGCCAGGCGGCGCACTGCGGAGTTGGCGCCGTCGGCGGCGATCACCAGGGGCGCACGCAGTTCACGGCCATCCACCAGGGTCAGCAGCCAGTCGTCGCCGGAGCGGCGCAGGCGTTCCAGGCGCGCGCCGGGCATCAGGCCGATGCCGCTGTCGTGCAGGGGCTCCATCAGCGCGTCCTGGACCACGCGGTTCTCGACGATGTGGCCCAGCACCTCGGCATGCACGCTGGAGGCGGAGAAGTGGATCTGTCCGGTACCGGAGCCGTCCCAGACACGCATTTCGGAATAGGGGCTGCTGCGCCGCGCGAGCACGCCCGGCCAGGCACCCAGGCGCAGGAGGATGCGCTGGCTGGCGGCGGACAGGGCGCTGACCCGGGGCTCGAAAGGCGCGGCCGGGTCGAATGGTTTGACGCTGAGCGGGCTGCCGTCGATCAGCAGGATCTCCAGGCCGCTGTCTTTCAGCGCCAGGGCCAGGGCACTGCCCACCATGCCGGCGCCAACGATGATCAGATCCGCGCGCAATTCCATATCAGGCCTTGAGGCTCCCTGTGTGTCCGTTCGAGGCACGCCCGGTCAGTCCGGGCGAGTGCCCAGGCCCATGGCCTGGCGGGCGAACCAGCGTTTGGCCGGCGGCAGCAAGTCAAGGCCGAGCAGGCCCAGGTTGCGTCCGGCGGCCAGCAGCGGCTCGGCGTTGGAGAAGAGGCGGGTCACCTGGTCGGAGAAGCCCACCGTGAGGTTCTGGTCCAGGCGCTGGCGCCGCAGGTAGCCCTGCAGGGTGGCGAAGTCGCCCGGCAGCCGGTCGCTGCCCAGAAGCGCCTCGGCCAGGGCCTGGGCGTCGCGCAGCGACAGGTTGTAGCCCTGGCCGGCGATGGGGTGCAGGCTGTGGGCGGCGTTGCCCAGTATCACCAGGTTGGAACGCACCTGCTCTTCGGCTTCCACCAGCTCCAGCGGATAGAGGTGGCGCGCACCGACCTGCTGGAACGCCCCCAGGCGGTAGCCGAAGGTTTCCTGCAGTTCGTCGAGGAAGTGCCGCTCGTCCAGCCGCGCCAGACGCTCGGCTTCGCCCCCCGGGCGGCTCCAGATCAGCGCACAGCGGTTCTCCGGCAGCGGCAGCAAGGCCATCGGGCCGTCATCGGTGAAGCGTTCGAAGGCCTGGCCACGGTGGGCTTCCAGCGGGCTGACGTTGGCGATCAGCGCAGTCTGCTGGTAGGGGGTGCGGCGCACGCCGATGCCCAGTTGCTCGCGCAGGTTGGAGCGGCCGCCGTCGGCCAGCACGGCGAGGTCGCAGTCGAGCTGGGTCTCGTCATTCAGGGTCAGGCGGTAGCCGCCTTCCAGGGCCTGCATGCCGACCACTTCGGCCGGGCAGTGCCAGGTCACCACGTCCTCGTCCAGGGCCTGCCAGAGGCACTGGCCGAGCCAGGCGTTCTCCACCACGTAGCCCAATGCCGGCACCCCTTCTTCCAGGGCCGCGAGGCGGGCGGCGCCGAAGCGTCCGCGATCGGAGACGTGGATCTGCAGGATGGGCTCGGCGCGCCGCGCGATGGTCTGCCAGAGGCCGTGGCGCTCGTAGATCTGCCGGCTGCCGAAGGACAGCGCGGAGGAACGGGCATCGTAGCTGGGCTGGAAGCTGTTGCCGGGGGCGAAGGGCTCGATTAGGACGATCTTCCAGCCCCGCGCCCGGGCGCCTTCCTGCAGCGCCAGGGCAAGGCTGGCACCGACCAGTCCGCCGCCGATGATCGCGACTTGGCTGTGGTGCATGTCAGGCGGCCTGGCTGCGCGCAGCGGCCATCAGCGCCTCGATTTCATCTACGGTCTTGGGCACGCCACCGGTGAGGATTTCGCAGCCGGTCCTGGTCACCACCACATCGTCCTCGATGCGCACGCCGATGCCGCGCCACTTCTTCGCCACGTCCTGGTTGTCGGCGCCGATGTAGATGCCAGGCTCGACGGTCATTGCCATGCCGGGCTCCAGCACGCGCCACTCGCCGCCGACCTTGTATTCACCGACATCGTGCACGTCCATGCCCAACCAGTGGCCGGCACGGTGCATATAGAAGGACTTGTAGGCTTCGCTGGCGATCAGCTCGTCGACGTCGCCCTTGAGCAGGCCAAGCTCCACCAGCCCGGCGGTGATGACCCGCACGGTGGCCTCATGGGCTTCGTTCCAGTGCTTGCCGGGGGCGATTTCGCGGAAGGCGGCTTCCTGGGATTTCAGCACCAGCTCGTAGATGGCCTTCTGCTCGGGGCTGAAGCGGCCGCTGACCGGGAAGGTACGGGTGATGTCGCTGGCATAGCAGTCGAGCTCGCAGGCGGCGTCGATCAGCACCAGGTCGCCGTCCTTCAGGGGCGCGTCGTTCTCACGGTAATGCAGGATGCAGGCGTTCTTGCCGGCGGCGACGATGGAGCCGTAGGCCGGCATCTTCGCGCCGCCCTTGCGGAATTCATATTCCAGCTCGGCTTCCAGGTGGTATTCGTAGAGGCCGGCGCGAGCGGCCTGCATGGCGCGCACATGGGCCCGGGCGGACACCTCGGCGGCCTCGCGCATGACCTTCACTTCCGCCGCCGACTTGTACAGGCGCATGTCGTGCAGCAGATGGTCGAGCGCGACGAATTCCTTCGGCGGCTGGGCGCCCTGGCGGGCCTTGGAGCGGATGGTGTTGACCCACTCCATCAGGTGCTGGTCGAACTCGGTGTTGGTGCCGATGGAGTAATAGACGCGGCTGCGCCCTTCGATCAGGCCGGGCAGGATGTCGTCGATGTCCCCGATGGGGAATGCGTCGTCGGCGCCGAAGTCGCGAATGGCGCCTTCCTGGCCGGCGCGCAGGCCGTCCCAGAGCTCACGCTCCGGATCGCGCTCGCGGCAGAACAGCACGTACTCGCCATGCTCGCGGCCAGGAATCAGCACCAGCACCGCTTCCGGCTCGGGGAAGCCGCTGAGGTACTGGAAGTCGCTGTCCTGGCGATAGACGTGCTCGACGTCGCGATTGCGGATATGCACGGGCGCGGCGGGCAGGATGGCAATGCTGTTGGCTTCCATCTGCGCCATCAGCGCCTTGCGGCGACGGGCGTATTCGGCCTTGGGGATACGGGTCATGCGCGCTCCTTCAGGGCGGGCAGGTGCCCGCCACAAGGGTCAATGCAACGAGGGTTTGGCCGCTGGCGCGGCGGGCTTGGCGCACTCGGCGAAGAGCAGCAGGGGCGCGACGCGCAGGTACTCCATCACTTCCATATAGTCGCTCTCGCCATCATCGGAGTCTTCCAGGGCGCTCTGCACCTGGGCGATCGAGGCGAGGTCCTGGAGCACTTCCACGGCCTCGCCGGACAGCGCGCCCTCGCGGGCGGTCAGGCCGAATCCGCCGAGGAAGCCCTGGCACCACTGGCCGAGGGCGGCGGCGCGTTCGGCCAGCGGCGCGTCATCGCTGGGCAGCAGCAGGACCACGGCCATCTCGGTGCCGGTGAGTTCGCTCTTGACCATTTCCTGCAGGCCGATCAGGGCCTGGCGCAGGTTGTCCTGGGGGGCGCTGCCGAGCAGTTCCTCGGCGTCGGCCAGCCAGGGCTCGGGCTCGAAACCGGCACCGGCGCAGCTGCGGCCGAGCAGCATGCCATGCAGTTCGGCGGGAGAAACCGGCTGGCCGGAGGTGGCCAGAAGCGCGGCGAAAGCGTTGTAGGGAGAATTCGAACTGGACATAAGGATGGCTAGGCGCCAGAAGGCGCAATCACTAGAATGACGGCCTCGTATCCTAGCAGCCTGGCGCCCTGAAGGCAGCACTGGCCGCCCGGCCGCGACGCCCTATCGGCGTACCTGCGACAATTCGCGCCGGCCGTTATGGGTTTGACCCGTCCCCGCGTCGATCCTATATAGTCCCGGTCACTCCCCACCAAGTAGACAGCCCATGGAAGACGCCGAACTGCATGCACTGACAGCCAAGCTGGAACTGCTGATCCAGCGTGTCGAGCAGCTCAAGGCCCAGAACCGGCTCCTGCTTGCCGGCGAGAAGGCCTGGCGTGAAGAACGCGCTCATCTGATCGAAAAGAACGAAATGGCCCGGCTCAAGGTCGAAGCGATGATTTCGCGCCTGAAAGCCCTGGAGCAGGATTCATGACCCAGTCCAACACCGTCACCGTCCAAATCCTCGATAAGGAATATTGCATCGCCTGTCCCGCGGACGAGCGCGCCAACCTGGAAAGCGCCGCCCGTTATCTGGACGGGAAGATGCGCGAGATTCGTTCCAGCGGGAAAGTCATCGGCGCCGACCGCATCGCCGTGATGGCTGCGCTGAACATCACCCACGACCTGTTGCACAAGCAGCAGCGCCTGGACGAGGAAGCCACCTCCACCCGCGAGCGGGTGCGCGACCTGCTGGAGCGTGTCGACCACGCCCTGGCCGCAGACCCGGACGCACAGCAGGCCTGAGCACCGTCCGGCGCGGCTGCGTGACGCTCATTGACGTTTTTTGACGCGGCCGGACCGACACACAGCAGTTTCCTGAATGGTTCTTGGGGTATACTCGCCGCCAGCTCCCTGGTGTGTTGGCCAGTCGGTGATGTCCCTGAGCCGATAAATGCAACCACGGGGGTTGCAAGTTGAGGCCGGTGTGCATGTCCGCCTGACGGAAAGCCTTAACGCCTCCTGCAGCCTCCACCTTGAACTTTCGGGTTCAAGGGCTAACCCGACAGCGGCACGACCGGGGAGTCTAATTTCTTCATGATCTGCGCCGGATCCCACTCCCGCCAGAGCCTGCGCCGCCTGCTCCGCCAGGCCCGTCGCGCACTCACTCCCCTCCAGCAAAAACAGGCCGCCAAGGCCCTGTACCGCCAGCTCGCGCAGGATCCGCTGTTCCGCCGCGCGCGGCATGTCGCCCTCTACCTGCCCACCAACGGCGAGATCGACCCGCGCCCGCTGCTGCGCGAAGCCCAGCGCCGGGGCAAACGCGTCTACCTGCCGGTGCTCAACGCCTGGCCACAGGAAAAGATGGTGTTCCAGCGCCTGCTGCCGGAGGAACGGCTGCAGAAGAACCGCTTCCGTATCCTCGAGCCGCGCGCCAACCGGGCGCAGCAGCGCAAGGTCTGGGCACTGGACCTGGTCATGATGCCCCTGGTGGGCTTCGATGAATTTGGTGGACGACTGGGAATGGGCGGCGGCTTCTACGACCGCAGCCTGGCCTACCTGGCGCGGCGGCGGCAATGGCGCAAACCGACCCTGCTGGGCCTGGCGCATGAATGCCAGAAAGTGGACAGGCTGGAACTGGCCAGCTGGGACGTGGCCCTGCAGGCGACTGTAACGGACAAAGGCTGGTACTGAGCGGGCTGACGGCGGCACCGCGATCCTTGCGGTGCCGGTCGGGTCTGGATCAGGGCTGTTGGGTCAGATTGGCGGGCGCGCTGCTCTGGCGTTCCCACAGACTCTGCGTGTAACCGGTGGTAACCACACCCAGGCCGAAAATGATGACCAATACCCAGAGGATGTCTGGCTTGCGTTTCATCGATTGCCTCCCCCTTGCAGGCAAACTTTGCGCGATGACCGGTGGCGGATTGTTGTTCTGGTTTGACCGTACGGCGGCAGCAGCTTAAAGCGCGGCATTTTCCGGCAACGTGAGCGAACACGCAATTTATGACGCCAACCGGCCGTCGGCCCGACTCCAAGTCTGGAGCCCCGATAAGAGACGAACGTACAGGAGCAAAGTTCATGCCTTTCTGGCTGATGAAATCCGAACCCGATGAACTTTCCATCCACGACCTCAAGCGTCTGGGCAAGGCGCGCTGGGACGGCGTGCGCAACTACCAGGCGCGCAACTTCATGCGCGCCATGCGCCCGGGCGAACTGTTCTTCTTCTATCACTCGAGCTGCCCGGAACCGGGCATCGCCGGCATCGCGCGCATCGCCAGCGAGGTCTATCCGGACCCCACCGCGCTGGATCCGCAGAGCCACTACCACGACCCCAAGGCCAGCCCGGAGAAGAACCCCTGGAGTGCCCTGGACGTGGAGTTCGTCGAGGCGTTTGCGCAGGTCATCCCCCTTGGCGAGCTTCGCCAGCAGACGGTGTTGTCCGGCATGCCGCTGGTGCAGAAAGGCAGCCGCCTGTCGGTCATGCCGGTAACCGAAGAAGAATGGGGCGGGGTGCTCGCCCTGCGTTGAGTAAGGCATGGCCTTGTGCTATGACGGAGAGGAATCCCCCGGGGCGCCCCCATGTCGCATGCTCATCCCGCCTGGCTGGTCCGAACGACACTCGTGCTGCTCTTCCTGGCGCTGTGCGGCACCAGCCTGCTGCTCTGGAAACAGATGGAAAATGCCCAACAGGAGCGCATTCGCGACCGCGTCGGCTACCAGGCCCGCGCACTAGCTGCCGAACTGAAAAACAACCTGGTGGACGAAGTCGAGGGCCTGCGCCGCATGGCCCTGCTGTGGAACCATCGGGACCGGACTCCCCATGACGAATGGACCCTGGAAGCCAACTTCGCCCTGGAACACTTCCCCGGCTACCAGTCCATCCAGTGGATGGGCGCCGACCTGCGCATGCGCTGGGTGCTGCCGGAGAAGGGCAACGAGGCGGCGATCGGCTTCCGCCTGACCCGCAACCATCCCAACTTCAACCTCGCCATGCAGGCCAAGGCCAGTGGCGAGGCACAACTGTCCAACAGTTTCCTCCTGGTCCAGGGCGGTCGCGGTTTCGTGCTCTACACCCCGCTCTACATCAAGGATGAACATAGCGACCACAGCTTCGACGGTTTCCTCCAGGGCGTTTTCCGCGTCGAATCACTGATGGACGCGCTGCTGGCCAGCCTCGACAACCGCGACTTCAGCGTGCAGCTGCTGGAATCCGGCCAATCCATCTACCAGCAGGAACAACCGGAAAGCCTGACATCGCTCAGCCAGCGCGTACCGCTGCACCTGCTCAACAACAGCAACTTCGCCCTGCAGCTCTCCCCCACCCGCAAACTGGTGGAGCAGCTCAGCTCGCCCCTGCCCCAGGTGGTGCTCGGCGCCGGCCTGCTCACCAGCCTGCTGCTGGTCGCCGCCTTCGCCCTGGCGCTGGAGAACGCTCACCGCGCCAGCGCCCTGCAGGAGGGTTACCGGCGCCTGAATGATGAGATCAGGCAGCGCGAGCATGCCGAGCGGGACCTGAACGAAAGCCGCGAGCGCCTGCAACTGGTCCTCGACCTGACCGACTTCAGCCAGGATGGACTGTTCATCTTCGACCTCGCCAACCGCGAGATCCTGCACATGAACCGGGCCACCCACGCCAGCCTCGGCTACAGCGCCGAAGCCTTCCGCCGCCTGCTCAAGGAGGACCCGGAGCAACTGCTGCCCGGCTTCCACACCTGGCTGGAACTGGTGCACCAGGCCCGTCGGAACGGCAACTCGGGCATTTTCCAGCGCGAAATGCGCCGCGCCGACGACAGCCTCCAGGCAGCGGAGATCAGCGCCCAGCTGGTGCGCCTGAACGGCCGCGACTACCTGATCGGTGTCTCCCGCGACAATCGCGAACGCCTGGAACTGGAAGCGCGCCTGCAGCGGCTGTCGCAACAGGATGGCCTGACCGGCCTGTACAACCGCCGCTACTTCGACCGCCAGCTGAACGGCGAATGGCGCCGCCTGCGCCGCCTCGGCGCGCCGCTGGCACTGCTGATGCTGGATGTGGATCACTTCAAGGCATTCAACGACCGGTTCGGCCACCAGGCCGGTGACGATGCCCTGAGACGGGTCGCCCAGGCCCTGCAGCAAAGCCTGCAACGCGAAGGCGACGTGGCTTGCCGCTACGGCGGCGAGGAGTTCGCCGTCATCCTCGCCAACACCACCGAAGACGGCGCGCGGCATGTGGCGGACAGGGTGATGGCGCAGGTGGCGGAGCTGAACATCGAGCATCCGGCCAGCCCGGAGGGGCGGCTGACCCTGAGCATCGGCATCGCCATCTCCGACCCGGCCCGCGAGGACCAGCCCGACAGCCTGGTATCACGCAGCGACGCCGCGCTCTACCGGGCCAAACGCGAAGGGCGCAATCGCACCTGCCTGTGGGAGAAGGCTCAGGGCTGAATGATCAGGTTGTTGAACAGCAGGTCGTCCACCAGGGGAGCGTCTTCCTCGCTGTGCAGAACCTGCTGCACCTGCTTGAGCGCTTCCTGGCGCAGTTTCTCCTTGGACTCTGACGAGTTCAGGGTCTCGTCGCTCTGCTGGGAAAACAGCATCACCAGCTGATTGCGGATCAGCGGCTCGTGGCGCGTGACCTTTTCCTTCGCCTCGGGGCCGGTGACCCGCAGCGAAATATCGGCCTTGTAGTACTTCAGGCGCGGGCCCGGCCCGTAGTTGCCCACCAGGGACGGCACCAGGTCGATGTAGGCGACCTTGGGCGCCTCGCCTTCCCTGGCCGCCTCCTCGGCCAGCGCCAGCAAGGGGAAGGTCAGGGCCAGCAGCATTGCAGTCAGTCTTTTCACCGGGATCATCCTCAGCACGAATGGCGCCTAGCATAGCCACAGGCGCAGCCGCCCCCAAGACCTCCGTTTATGCAGCCCCATCAGGAGCAGCCATGCTGATTGACCCCCGGAACGCCCCACCTACACTGCAAGGCCACATGCCCGGGGCCAGCGCCCCAAGCCAAGGAACTCCGCGATGAAAGCCATCCTGTGCAAAGCCTTCGGTCCCGCCGACACCCTGGTGCTGGAGGAAATCGCCAGCCCTGAACCCAAGAAGAATGAAATCCTGATCGATGTGCACGCCGCCGCGGTCAACTTTCCCGACACCCTGATCATCGAAGGCAAGTACCAGTTCAAGCCGCCCTTCCCCTTCTCCCCGGGCGGCGAGGCGGCGGGCGTCGTGGCCGCCGTGGGTGAGAAGGTCAGCCACCTCAAGCCCGGCGACCGGGTGATGGCGCTGACCGGCTGGGGCAGCTTCGCCGAACAGGTGGCGGCGCCGTCGTGCAACGTGATGCCGATTCCCAAGGGCATCGACTTCATCTCCGCCGCCGCTTTCGGCATGACCTACGGCACTTCGATGCACGCCCTCAAGCAGCGCGCCAAGCTGCAGCCCGGTGAAACCCTGCTGGTACTCGGCGCATCCGGTGGCGTCGGCCTGGCGGCAGTGGAAATCGGCAAGGCCATGGGCGCCCGGGTGATCGCCGCCGCCAGCAGCGCGGAGAAGCTGGAAGTGGCCAGGGCTGCTGGTGCCGATGCGCTGATCAACTACAGCGAGGAAAGCCTCAAGGATCGCGTCAAGGAACTCACCGGCGGCCAAGGCGCCGACGTGATCTACGACCCGGTGGGCGGCGATCTGTTCGATGCTGCCGTGCGCTCGATCAACTGGAATGGCCGCCTGCTGGTGGTGGGCTTCGCCAGCGGCCGCATCCCCGAGCTACCGGCGAACCTCGCGCTGCTCAAGGGAGCTTCGGTGGTCGGCGTATTCTGGGGCTCCTTCGCCCAGCGCCAGCCCCAGGACAACCTGGCCAACTTCCAGCAACTGTTCGCCTGGTACGCCGAAGGCAAGCTCAAGCCTCTGGTGTCCCAGACCTTCCCGCTGGAACGCGCCGCCGACGCCATCAACGCCCTGGCCACGCGCCAGTCGGTGGGCAAGGTGGTGGTGGAGGTTCGCTGATTACCGGCGCGCAGGAGGGGCTTCGCTCCGCTCTACCCATCCTGCGCGCATTGTTCACATGAAGCCTGTGATCAGGAATACAGCGCCTTGAACTGCTCCCGCAGCACGTTCTTCTGCACCTTGCCCATCACATTGCGTGGCAGCGCATCGACCACCAGCACGCGCTTGGGCTGCTTGAATCGCGCCAGCTTGCCGTCCAGCGCGGCGAGCACCTGCGCCTCGCTCGGCGCCTGGCCCTTGCTGGCCACCAGCACGGCGGTCACGCCTTCGCCGAAGTCCGGGTGAGGCACGCCGATCACCGCCGATTCGACCACGCCCGGCAGGGTGTCGAGGATTTCCTCAAGTTCCTTGGGATACACGTTAAAGCCGCCGCTGATGATCATGTCCTTGTTGCGACCGACGATCTGCACGTAGCCACGGTCGTCGACGAATCCGATGTCGCCAGTCATGAAGTAGCCGTCCGCGCGCAGTTCCTCGGCGGTCTTCTCCGGCATCCGCCAGTAGCCCTGGAACACGTTCGGCCCGCGCACTTCGATCATCCCCGGCTCGCCCTGGGGCAGCAGCGTCGGTTCCGCCTTGCCCGGATCGGTGATGCGCAGCTCGACGCCCGGCAGCGGGAAGCCCACGGTGCCGGCGATACGCTCGCCGTCCAGCGGGTTGGAGGTGTTCATGCCGGTCTCGGTCATCCCGTAGCGTTCCAGGATCGCCATGCCGGTGCGCTCGAAGAACGCCTTGTGGGTCTCGGCGGTGAGCGGCGCGGAACCGGAGATGAACAGGCGCATGTGCGCCACCGCTTCGCGGGTCAGGCCGGGTTGGTCGAGCAGGCGGGTGTAAAAGGTCGGCACGCCCATCAGCAGGTTCACCCGGGGCAGCAGGCGGAGAATATCGACGGCGTCGAACTTGGCGAGGAAAAGCATCGATCCGCCAGCCATCAGCAGGCTGTTGATAGCCACGAACAGGCCATGGATGTGGAAGATCGGCAGCGCGTGCAGCAGCCAGTCCGCGCTGGTGATCTGCCAGGCATCCACCAGCGCACGGGCGTTGGAGACCAGGTTGCCATGGCTGATCATCGCGCCCTTGGAACGCCCCGTGGTGCCGGAGGTGTAGAGGATCGCAGCGAGGTCGCTGGAGGTGCGCGGCACGTCGACGAAGCGCCCCGGCTTGCCCTGCACCCGCTCCATCAGCGAGCCGTCGCCGGCGTTGCCCAGGGTCTCCACATGGGCCACGCCGCTGACTTTCGCCAGCTCGCGGGCCTGGGCCTCGAAGGCCGGAGCACAGACGAGCAACGAGGGCTCGGCGTCGTCGAGGAAGTAGCGCAGCTCGTCGCCGGTGTAGCCGCTGTTGAGCGGCAGGTAGACCGCGCCAACGCGCAGCACGGCGAGGTAGAGCATCACCGTCTCGGGGCTCTTGTCGACCTGCACGGCGACGCGGTCGCCCGGCTGCACGCCGAGTTCCACCAGCGCGTGGGCGAACTGCGAGGTACTGCGCAGCATGTCGGCGTAGCTGTAGCCGCCGCCCTCGGGCGTGCGGATGAAGGGTTTGGACAGGTCGCTGGGCAGGTGCTTGCCGACTTCGGCGAAAAGGCTCTGGTTCATGGTGAGGTCCTAGCGTTTTGTTTTCGCCGACAGGGTGGCCAGCTTGCGCACCTCGGGTGAGGCCGCGACCGCGCCCTGGTTGGCGTAGGCTTCGTGATTCTTTTCGATCTGGCGCAGTTCGTAGCGGTAATTGACCATCAGCCCGGCGGCCTGGCGCAGACCGCTGGCGGAGAGGTCGCCGCACCAGTTCAGGCGTTCCAGGCGGGCGCCGTTACCCAGGTGGAAGCGCGCCACCGGGTCCAGCGGCAGTCCGGCGCCATTCTTGGCGTGGAGGAAGTATTCGGCGGCCAGCGCCAGCATCGGTTGCTCGGTGCGCGGCGGCGGCGGTGCATCGGGCTTGAGCGCCTTGAGCAGGGCGGCGGCGGCCGCGCCCAGTTGCGGATTGTCAACCAGGCTGTCGAGCCAGCGGCGGAAGCCAGGCACCGGCGACAGGGTGACGAACTGGCGCAGGCCGGGAATCTCACGCGCCAACTCCTCCACCACCTGCTTGATCAAGAAGTTGCCGAAGGAGATGCCGCGCAGGCCGTCCTGGCAGTTGCTGATGGAATAGAACACCGCGGTATCCGGCTCCTCCGTTGGCGGCAGCGCCGGTCTGGTTTCCAGAATCTGAGCAATGGCGCCCGGCATGACACGGGTCAGCGCCACCTCGACGAAGATCAGCGGCTCGTCCGCCAGGGCCGGGTGGAAGAAGGCGAAGCAGCGGCGGTCGGCCGGCTGCAGGCGGTTACGCAAGTCGTCCCAGTCCTTGATGGCGTGGACGGCCTCGTACTTGATGATCTTTTCCAGGATCGACGCAGGCGTCGACCAGTCGATCCGCCGCAGCACCAGGAAGCCGCGATTGAACCAGGAGGCCAGCAGGTGCTGCAGGTCGTGGTCCACCGCCGCCAGCTCGGGCCGCCCCTTGAGCTCCTGCAGCAACAGGCGGCGCATGGCGATCAGTTCGGCGGTGCCGCCGGGCGCCTGGTTGAGGCGGCGGAACAGCTCCTGGCGCGGCGGCTCGCTGGCCTGGAACAGCACCATGGAATTGGCCGACGACGGGTCGTCGAGGTAACGCTGGCAGGCGTCGACCAGCGCATCGTGAGGCGGCGCGAAGTCCTTCAGCAGGATGTCGAAGAAGGCCTTCTGCTGCGCCTCCGGACAGTCGCGGTAGGCGCACAGCACCTGCCGCGCCAGCGCTACGCCAGACGCCTCGCCGTGGCTGGAGATCAGCTTGTGGCAAGACTGCGCCAACGCCTGCGCATTGCCCGGCGGCGGCTCGCGCGACTCCAGCAGTTGCCGGCCACGCTCGGTGATGCTCTGCAGCAGATCCTGGAAGAAGCTGGCGTTCATGCGTCCCCCTTTCCGGCGGTGGTTCAGTCGCGCGCGAGCAGCGGCGGCGGGCAACGCTGGTACCAGCGCGAAGCCTGTTCATAGGCATGCGCCAATTGCAGCACGGCGAGGTCGGCCTGGTGCCGGCCGATGATCTGCAGGCCCATGGGCAGCCCTTGTTCATTGAAGCCGACCGGCACGTTGGCCGCCGGGCAACCGGACAAGGTGGCCGGGATCACCACCTCCATCCAGCGATGGTAGGTGTCCATGGATTTTCCGGCGATTTCCCTCGGCCAGTCCCAGGTCTTGTCGAACGGGAACAGCTGCGCACTGGGCAGCAGCAGGTAATCGTAGCGCTCGAACAGTTTGCTGATGGCGCGATACCAGTCGCTGCGCGCGGCGGAGGCGCGGAACACATCCAGCGCAGAGAGCTTCAGGCCGTTTTCCACTTCCCAGATGGCCTCGGGCTTGAGCAGCTCGCGTTTGGCCGGATCGGCGTAGGCCGCGCCCAGGGAACCGGCGACCATCCAGTGACGCAGAGTGCGCCAGGCATCCCACAAGCGCTCGGCGGAATAACCCAGGGCGGTGTCCTCGACCTGGCAGCCGATGGCTTCGAAGTCGACGAAGGATTTACGGCACAGCTCCAGCACGCCCTTTTCCATAGGCAGGTAGCCGTCCAGGTCGCCCAGCCAGCCCAGACGTGCGCCCTTGAAGTCACGCTCCAGCGAGCCTGAGAACTGCTCGCCACTCTCGGCGATGGACAACGGCGCGCGCGCATCGCCACCGGCCTGTACCGACAACAGCAGCGCCACGTCGCGCACGCTGCGCCCCATGGGGCCTTCGTAGCCGAGCTGATCGATGAACAGGTCGGCGCTGTCGTCGAAGGGCACGCGTCCCTGGGACGGACGGAAACCGATGATGTTGTTGAAGGCCGCCGGGTTGCGCAGCGAGCCCATCATGTCGCTGCCGTCGGCCACCGGCACCATCTGCAGCGCCAGGGCCGCCGCCGCACCGCCGCTGCTGCCGCCGGCTGAGCGCTCCGGCGCGTAGGCGCAGCCGGTGACGCCGAAGATCGGGTTGTAGCTGTGGGAACCGAGGCCGAACTCCGGGGTATTGGTCTTGCCGATGATGATCGCGCCGGCTGCCTTGATGCGCTCGACCATGATGCCGTCGCGCTCGGGCACATAGTCGCGGTACAGCGGCGAGCCGAGGGTGGTGCGGATGCCGCGGGTCAGCGACAGGTCCTTCACCGCATGGGGCAGGCCGTGCATCCAGCCCCGGTACTCGCCACGGGCCAGTTCGGCGTCGCGCAGGTCCGCTTCGGCCAGCAGGACTTCCGCAGGCTGCAGGCTGACGATGGCGTTGACCACCGGGTTGTACCTTTCGATCTGCGCAAGATGGGCTTGCATGACTTCGCGGCAGGAAACCTGTCGCAGGCGGATGCGCTCGGCCAGTTCATGGGCCTGGAGCTGGACGAGTTCGCTGTTGTGCTTGTACTGGCTCATGGAGCGCGACCTTCTTTCATCGGAAGCTTCCGGCAGGTTGGAAGCGTATGTCGGGTTCAGCACCCGCCCCCGCAGGCGGGGCTTGTTGCGTTCTTCAGGCCGAGCGATGCCGCTGCGCCGAGACGGCGCAGGCACGCATCGTTTGCCGTGGTTGGTCCCGTGAGGGAATCAGCGCATCAGATTGGTCCAGATCCGGTCGGCCAGGCGGATCGCGCCTTCGCCGCAGGTCTTGCTGAACACCACCTTGGTACCCTCGGGGATGTGCAGCTCGGGCGCTTCCTTGAGGCTGGCGTCGAGGAAGGGCTCCACGCCCTTGATCGGGCTCTGGTGCTTGAGGAAGTTCTGGGTCATCGCCGCGTTTTCCGGCCGGCTGAGGAAGGCGATGAAGGTCTTCGCGTTCTCCGGGTTCTTCGCTCCGGCCGGGATTACCAGGTTGTCCACCCAGGCCATCACGCCCTCTTTCGGGTAGAGGTACTTCAAGCTCGGCTTCATCTCACGAGCGCGCATCGACGAGCCGCCCCAGAACATCGACATGTCGACTTCGCCCGAGGCCAGGTTCTCGCGGATCGATCCGGCCTTGGAGCTGTAGGTCTTCACGAAGGCCTTCTGGTCCTTCAGCAGGGTCAGCACCTGCTGCATCTGCTTGGGATCCTCGCTGCACAGCGGGATGCCCAGATAGAGACTGGCGGTGTCGATCACTTCGCTGGAGGAGTCGAACATGTTGATCCTGCCCTGCAGCTCCTTCGGCGGAGTGAACAGCACCGAGTAGCTGTCAACCGGACCGCTGTAGCGGGCGCCATCCAGCACCACGCTGGTGGTGCCCCAGATGAAGGGCACCGAATAGGCGCCTTCCGGGTCCCAGGTGGGCTTCTTCAGGTTGTCTTCGAGGTTGGCGTAGTACGGCTGGCTGACCGGGTCGAAACGCTCCAGCAACCTCTCCTGCACCAGGATCGGCACGAACTGGTGTGACGGGATCGCCACGTCGTAGCCGGTGCCGCCCTGCTTCAGCTTGGCCAGCAGGGTCTCGTTGGAGTCGTAGGAATCCACCGTGACACTGATGCCGGTTTCCTTCTGGAACTTCTCCAGGATCTGCGGCGAGAAGTAGCCACTCCAGCTCACCACGTTCAGTTGTTCGGCGGCCTGTGCACCAGCGACCAGGCCAAGCAGGAGCGCGGCCCCTACAGCAGCGTTCAGTTTGCTCATGTTCAACTCCAGGAATGCGCTCAGGTCTTTTTCTTGCCGAGCAGGTAGGACAGGGTTACGAACAGCACGGAAACACCGAGGATCAGGGTCGATACCGCGTTCACGTCGGGCGTCACGCCCATCCGCAGCAGGCCAAAGATGAAGATCGGCAGGGTGGTGGTGCCGGCCTGGGAGACCATCATCGAGATCACGAAGTTATCCAGCGAGACGATGAAGGCGAGCATCAGCCCGGAGACGATCCCCGGCGTCAGCAGCGGCAGGGTGACCTTGCGGAAGGTCCGCCAGGGACCGGCGTAGAGGTCGGCGGCGGCCTGTTCCAGGGACAGGTCCATATCATTCAGCCGGGCCCGGATCGGCAGGTAGGCGAACGGGATGCAGAACACCGTGTGGGCGATGATCAGGTTACCGTAACCCAGCGACAGGCCGAGGGTGGAAAACAGCGCCAAGGTGGCGACGCCGACCACGATCTCCGGCAGCACCAGCGGTAGCATGATCGCCCCCATGGACAGGCGCAGGCCCTTGAACCTGGCACCGCGCGAGGTGCCCAGGGCAGCCAGGGTGGCGATCGCGGTGGCGATCACACTGGCGCACACGGCGATCAGCAGGCTGTTGCCGGCGGCCTGGCGCAACGCCTGGTTGGCGAAAGCGGCGCGGTACCAGTCGAGGCTGAAGCCGGTCCACAGGGTGGCGGACTGATTGGCGTTGAACGACAGCACCACCAGCACCACGATGGGCGCGTAGAGGTACAGGTAGAACAGGAAGCTCAGCCCGCCGAAGCCGGGGAAATCCTGTACGCCGAGACGGCGTTTGGTCAGCAGCGACCGCATCATTCACCTCCCTGGGCGATGCGCAGCCGCTCGGCGCGCATCGCGTAGAACATCAGCAGCAGCATCACGGCGGCCATCAGCACCAGCGACAGGGCGGCGCCGAAGGGCCAGTTCCGCGCATCGCTGAACTGCCGGAAGATCAGGTTGCCGAGCATCATTTTGGTGCCGCCGCCGAGCAGCTCGGGAGCGATCATCGCGCCCAGGCAAGGCACGAAGGTGAGGATGGCGCCGGCGAGGATGCCCGGCCGGGCGATCGGCAGGACCACCTTGCGCAGGGTGCGCAGGCGCCCGGCGTAGAGGTCCTGGGCGGCTTCGAGCAGGCGCATGTCCATCTTCTCCAGGGTTGCGTAGATTGGCAGCACCACGAAGGGCGCGTAGGTGTAAACCAGGCCCAGCAGCACGGCGCCGTCGGTATACAACAGGTTCAATGGCTGGTGGATGACGCCCAGGCTCATCAAGGTACCGTTGACCACGCCGGAACCACGCAGCAGCAGGATCCACGCATAAGTGCGGATCAGCAGGTTGGCCCAGAACGGCACGGTGATCAGGAAGATCAGCAGGCCCCGTCGGTGCGCCGGCTGCATCGCCAGCCACACCGCCACCGGAAAGCCCACCAGCAGGGTGATCGCTGTGGTTGCGACGGCGATGCCGATAGAGCGCAGTGCGATCACCAGGTAGGAGTCGGCGAAGGCCAGGCTGTCGTCCAACTGGCGCTCGAACAGCAACGACACGTAGGCATCGATGCTGAACTGCGGGTTCACCCCACCGTAGGGGTTGGCCTGCATCAGCGAATAGGCGATCACGATGAAGATCGGCACGATCAGGAACAGCCCGATCGACACCAGGGCCGGCGACACACCGAGGAAACTCCTCAGCGCCCTGCGCCGCTCAAGCAAGCCGGGTGCGGTTGTGGATAACTGACTCATGCTCACCCCCGCTCAGTCCAGCAGGACGCTGGCGCTGCCCTTCTCGAACAGCAGCCCGGCGCGCTGCCCTGCCACCAGGCGCTGTTGGGCGCGCGCACGGTCAACTTGCTGCCGTCGCTCAGCGTCACCTGGTACTGCAGGTCGGTGCCCAGGTAGATCTGCGCGGCGACGCTGCAGGGCGTGGCGGCCGGCGTGTCTTCGCTCACCAGTTGCAGGCGCTCCGGACGGATCGACAGGGTCACCTCGCTGCCGGCCTTCAGGCCTTCGCAGATACCGGCGTCGATCAACTGGCCGCCGGGGATGCGGAATTGCGCCTGCTCGCCGGCAATGCTCTCGACGCGGCCAGGAAGGAAGTTGGTCTCGCCGATGAAGTCGGCGACGAAGCGGTTGCGCGGATGCTCGTAGATCTCATCCGGGCGACCAACCTGCTGCACCTCGCCCTCGGAGAGCACGGCGATGCGGTCGGACATGGTCAGGGCTTCTTCCTGGTCGTGGGTAACGAAGATGAAGGTGATGCCGGTCTTGGACTGGATCGCCTTCAGCTCCTCGCGCATCGCCTGGCGCAGCTTGAGGTCAAGCGCGGAAAGCGGCTCGTCGAGCAGCAGCACCTTGGGATGCGGCGCCAGGGCGCGCGCCAGGGCGACGCGCTGCTGCTGGCCACCGGACAACTGAGTCGGCTTGCGCTGGGCGAAGCGCTCCATCTGCACCAGGGCGAGCATCTCGCGAACGCGCCCAGCGATCTCCGCCTTGCCCATTCGCCTGCCCATCGGATGGGATTCCAGGCCGAAGGCCAGGTTCTCGGCGATGGTCATGTGCGGGAACAGCGCATAGTGCTGGAACACGGTATTCACCGGCCGCTCGAAGGGCGGACGGTCGGCGATGTTCTCGCCGTACAGGCGGATTTCCCCGCTGGTGGGGAACTCGAAGCCGGCGATCATGCGCAGGAGGGTGGTCTTGCCGCAGCCGGACGGGCCGAGCAGGGTGAAAAATTCGTTGTCGCGGATGTCCAGGTCGACGCATTTCAGCGCCACAGGGCCGCTGGCCGGATCGCCGTAGACCTTGCGCACGGAGCGGATCGATACCGCTGCCGTTCGTAGGCTCTGCAGGGCACTCATGTGAAACCTCCGGTTCCTTCCCCACTGGCGAGCGGGGTCTTGTAGTTGTTCTGGCAGGGCTGGAGTAAACGCCGTATGCAGCGTTGGCCGTGGGTTCGGCCCGATATTGTGGTGATGCTGCTGGAGCGGATATTCGAAGAAAGGCGGTTGAGCGAAAAGCTCAATTTTCTTACAGTCGATATTAAATAATTTAACAGCTAGAAATTGATACCCCGAGACTGACTCCATGTCCATCAAGCGTCTTCCGCCGCTCAATGCCGTCCGCGCCTTCGAGGCCGCCGCCCGGCTGGGCAGCTATGTCGCCGCGTCGAAAGCCCTGCATGTGACGCAGCCGGCCATCGGCCGCCATGTGAAGCTGCTGGAAGACTGGCTAGGCGTCCAGTTATTCGAACGTACCCCGCGCGGGGTGAGCCTGACGCCGGCCGGGCAACGCTACTACGCGAAGATATCCACAGCCCTGCAGCAGATCGCCGACGCCGGCCACGAGCTCGCTCCCGGTGGCGCGGCGCGCTGGCTGAAGATCATGGTGGTACCGGCCTTCGCCAAGCGCTGGCTAATGCCGCGCCTGGAGTCCCTGCGCCAGCAGCGGCCGGGGATGAAGGTCGCAGTCGAACCCAACCCGACTTTTACCGAGGTGGACGGCAAGAGCGCCGACCTGGGCATCGTCTACGGATTGCCCGGGCAGTATCCGCAATGCCACAGCACACTGATCCGGCCAACCGTATTCCCGGTGTGCGCCCCGTCCTACCTGGACGAGCACGGCCCGCTGAACAGCGTCAGCGAGCTGGCGCGACACAAGCTGATCCACGTGGACGACGGCGAATGGTGGAACCTCTGGCTATCCACCATCGGCCTTTCGCTGCGGGTGAGTTCGGACGTGCTCTACGTCAGCAATGACCACGCGCTGTCGATGGCCGAATCAGGCTACGGTATCGCCCTGGCCAACGCGGTGCTGGTAAAGCACCAGCTGGCCGCCGGCACCCTGGTGCGCCCACTGGAGGAAGAGGTGCAGCTGGAAAGCTACCAGCTGCTGCTGCCCCCGGGGCCGGTGAGCGCCGACGTGGAATGGTTCGAAGGCTGGATTCGCACGGCGCTGCAGGAAGAATTCGAGGAGCCGGTGCGTTCGGCCGGATGAACAGGCCAAGCGCACCAACGACATCAGGCAGATGAATCAGCTACGCGGCGCGTAGGCGAACACGTCCGCGCGCATCTGGTGGGCATCCATTCCCGCCGCCACCAGGGCGTCGAGGGTGGCGTACACCATCGCCGGCGAACCGCTGGCGTAGACGCGCAGGGACTTGAGGTCCGGGAAGTCTTCGCACACGGCCTCGTGCAGCAGGCCGCGGCGCCCTTTCCAGTCACCCTGTTCGCTGACCACCTGATGCAGGATGAGGTTGTCCAGGCGCTTCCAGTCCTGCCAGTGGGCCAACTCGTAGAAGTCCTCGGCCTGGCGCACGCCCCAGTACAGGTGCACCGGGTGCTTGAAGCCCGCCGCACGGCAGTGCTCGATCAGGCTGTGCATCTGTCCCATGCCGGTACCGGCGGCGATCAGTACCAGCGGGCCGTCCGGCAACTCCGCCAGATGGGTATCGCCGAAGGGCATCTTCACCCTGGCGATGCCGGTGTGCTGGAGTTGCGCGAGCAGCGCCCTGGCGCTGTTTTCACGACCGAGGATATGCAGTTCGATGTCCCGCCCGGCGCTCGGCGCCGAGGCCATGGAGAAGGCAGAGGACTCGCCATCGTCGCGCTCGATCAGCAGGTACTGCCCGGCGTGGTAGCGCGGCGGCTTGCCGGCCGGTGCGCGCAGGCGCACGCGCCAGACGTCGCCACCCACTTCCACGCATTCGCTGACCTGGCAGCTCAGGCTGCGCACCGGCAGTTCACCCGGCGCCAGCACACCGTCCCAGTGCAGCACGCAGTCTTCCAGGGGTTCGGCCAGGCAGGTGAACAGCTCACCCTGGTCCAGCTCGGCACCGTTCTGGCGTACTCGCCCTTCCACCAGCAGGGCGGCGCAGATATGGCAGTTGCCATTGCGGCAGCTCTGCGGGCACTCGTAGCCCAGGCGCCGCGCACCGTCGAGGATAGCTTCCCCGGGCCGCAGTTCGAGCTGGGCGCCGGAGGGTTGCAAGGTCACTTTCAAGCGTTGTTCTCGTTCTTCCGATTTTTTAGAAGCTCGCTCCTACAAGGTTACCTGCGCATCAGTCGATGCCCAGGCTCGCCCAGATTTCGTCGACGCGGCGGGTCACCGCCGGGTCCTTCTCGATCACCCGGCCCCATTCGCGGTTGGTCTCGCCCGGCCACTTGTGGGTGGCGTCCAGGCCCATCTTCGAACCGAGGCCGGAAATGGGCGAGGCGAAGTCCAGGTAGTCGATCGGCGTGTTGTCGATCATCACTGTGTCGCGCTTGGGGTCCATGCGTGTGGTGATGGCCCAGATCACGTCGTTCCAGTCCCGCGCATTGACGTCGTCGTCGGTGACTATGACGAACTTGGTGTACATGAACTGTCGCAGGAACGACCAGACCCCCAGCATTACGCGCTTGGCGTGGCCCGGGTACTGCTTCTTCATGGTCACCACCGCCATCCGGTAGGAGCAGCCCTCCGGCGGCAGGTAGAAGTCGACGATCTCGGGGAACTGCTTCTGCAGTATGGGCACGAAGACTTCGTTCAGCGCCACGCCGAGGATGGCCGGCTCATCCGGCGGCCGGCCGGTATAGGTGCTGTGGTAGATGGGCTTTTGCCGGCGGGTGATGCGCTCCACGGTGAATACCGGGAAGCGGTCCACCTCGTTGTAATAGCCGGTGTGGTCGCCGTAGGGACCTTCGTCGGCCATCTCGCCGGGGTGGATCACTCCTTCGAGGACGATTTCGGCACTGGCCGGCACCTGCAGGTCACTGCCGATGCACTTCACCAGTTCGGTGCGGTTATTGCGCAGCAGGCCGGCGAAGGCGTACTCGGACAGGGTGTCCGGAACCGGGGTCACGGCGCCGAGGATGGTCGCCGGATCGGCGCCCAGGGCCACCGCCACGGGAAAAGGCTCGCCCGGGTGCTTGGCGCACCATTCGCGGTAGTCCAGCGCGCCGCCCCGGTGGCTCAGCCAGCGCATGATGACCTTGTTGCGGCCAATCACCTGCTGGCGATAGATGCCGAGGTTCTGCCGCTCCTTGTTCGGGCCGCGGGTGACGGTCAGGCCCCAGGTGATCAGCGGGGCGACGTCGCCCGGCCAGCAGGTCTGCACCGGCAGCTTCGCCAGGTCGACGTCGTCGCCCTCCTCCACCACTTCCTGGCAGGGGGCATCCTTCAGCACCTTGGGTGCCATGGCGATGACCTTCTTGAAGATCGGCAGCTTGGACCAGGCGTCTTTCAGGCCCTTGGGCGGCTCGGGTTCCTTGAGGAAGGCCAGCAGCTTGCCGATCTCGCGCAGCTCGCCGACATCCTCGGCGCCCATGCCCAGGGCCACGCGGCCGGGGGTGCCGAAGAGGTTGCCGAGCACCGGGATATCGAAGCCGGTGGGCTTTTCGAACAGCAGCGCCGGCCCCTGCTTGCGCAGGGTGCGGTCGCAGATTTCGGTCATTTCCAGCACGGGCGAAACCGGTGCGGCGATGCGCTTGAGCTCGCCACGCTGTTCCAGGCCGCTGATGAATTCGCGCAGATCGCGATACTGCATGCTTGAGCCTCTCGGGGCGTGCAGGTCGGGGCGCAAAGTTTAGCGCCGAACTGGGGTATTCAGAAGGACAAAGAGCCAGTACAGAAGCGCAAAGGCCGGGTTTCCCCGGCCTTTGCGTTACATCCAAGACTTACTTGCGCTTCATCGACATGAAGAATTCGTCGTTGGTCTTGGTGTCTTTCAGCTTGTCGAGCAGGAACTCGATGGCGGCGATCTCGTCCATCGGGTGCAGCAGCTTGCGCAGGATCCACATGCGCTGCAGCTCGTCTTCGGCAGTCAGCAGCTCTTCGCGGCGGGTGCCGGACTTGTTGATGTTGATGGCGGGGAACACGCGCTTCTCGGCGATGCGGCGGTCCAGCGGCAGCTCCATGTTGCCGGTGCCCTTGAACTCCTCGTAGATCACCTCGTCCATCTTCGAGCCGGTCTCGACCAGGGCGGTGGCAAGGATGGTCAGCGAACCGCCTTCCTCGATGTTACGGGCGGCACCGAAGAAGCGCTTGGGCTTCTCCAGGGCATGGGCGTCGACACCACCGGTGAGCACCTTGCCGGAGCTCGGGATCACGGTGTTGTAGGCACGGGCCAGACGGGTGATGGAGTCCAGCAGGATGACCACGTCCTTCTTGTGCTCGACCAGGCGTTTGGCCTTCTCGATCACCATCTCGGCGACCTGCACGTGGCGGGTCGGCGGTTCGTCGAAGGTGGAGGCGACCACTTCGCCGCGCACAGTGCGCTGCATCTCGGTCACTTCTTCCGGGCGCTCGTCGATCAGCAGGACGATCAGGTGGCACTCGGGATTGTTGCGGGTGATGTTGGCCGCGATGTTCTGCAGCATGATGGTCTTGCCCGCTTTCGGCGGAGCGACGATCAGGCCGCGCTGTCCCTTGCCGATCGGCGCGCAGAGGTCGATCACGCGGCCGGTGAGGTCTTCGGTGGAGCCGTTGCCGGCTTCCATCTTCAGGCGCTCGTTGGGGAACAGGGGAGTGAGGTTCTCGAACAGGATCTTGTTCTTGGCGTTCTCGGGACGGTCGAAGTTGATGGAGTCGACCTTGAGCAACGCGAAGTAACGCTCGCCTTCCTTCGGAGGACGAATCTTGCCGACTATGGTGTCGCCGGTGCGCAGGTTGAAGCGACGGATCTGGCTGGGCGAGACATAGATGTCGTCCGGGCCGGCCAGGTAGGAGGAGTCGGCGGAGCGCAGAAAGCCGAAGCCGTCCTGGAGGATCTCCAGCACGCCGTCACCGGAGATCTCCTCGCCACTCTTCGCGTGCTTTTTCAGCAGGGCGAAGATGATGTCCTGCTTGCGCGAACGGGCCATGTTCTCCAGGCCCATGGCGTCGGACATTTCCAGAAGTTCGCCAATCGGCTTTTGCTTGAGTTCGGTCAGATTCATAGGAATGACGTTGGTAGAAAAGGAGAAGGGAAAGCGTTGAGCTTTTTGGGCCGCGCCGCAAAGAAGGCGACAGGATCGCTGTGCTTATTCGAATTAGAAGTGCGTCGGCGACGGCGTGGAGGGCTGCAAGAACGAGCAGCGGTCCGAATGTAACACCGGCGCAACGGGGAGTCTAGTGCCATCCAATGAAAAAGCCCCGCGTTCTGCAGGGCTTCTCCGGGACGCTTCAGCTGCAGTTCCGGCGACGCTGGAGGCCGCGCGGAATCAGATGTTGGCGTCGAGGAAGGCAGCCAGCTGGGACTTGGACAGAGCGCCTACCTTGGTGGCTTCGACGTTGCCGTTCTTGAACAGCATCAGGGTCGGGATGCCACGCACGCCGTACTTCGGCGGAGTGTCCTGGTTCTCGTCGATGTTCAGCTTGCAGACTTTCAGTTTGCCCTGGTAGTCCTTGGCGATTTCGTCGAGGACCGGAGCAATCATCTTGCAGGGACCGCACCACTCGGCCCAGTAGTCGACCAGCACCGCGCCGTCGGCCTTGAGCACATCCTGCTCGAAGCTGGCATCAGAGACGTTGGTGATGAATTCGCTCATGGAAGGATCTCTCCGTGTTCGGAAGCAAAAAAGTGGAGCCATCATATCCCGGCTTTCCGGGGACCGAAAGCCAGTGGTGATTGAGCTTCGCTATGGCGACACCGGGTAAAACCGATGGAAGCCGGGCCGGCGGACAGTCGGAACCGGCAACGCGCGACGTCCATATCCCACCTATAGTGTGGACAGCCAGTCATTCGCCAGAGAAAACCGCATCCCTCCCACCGGCCCAGGCTCGCGCCACATTGGTACGGACGTACCTTTATTCGCGTTGGCTCGACCGGACAAGCGTGGCAGGATTGCGCGGTTCAGCCTCGAGACCCGAAACCATGCCGCAAAAGCCTGCCGAAATCCCGTCCCTGATCGCCGCCATCGACCTCGGATCGAACAGCTTCCACATGGTGGTAGCCAAGGTCCACCATGGTGAGATCCGCATCCTGGAACGGCTCGGCGACAAGGTCCAGCTCGCTGCCGGCCTGGACGAGGAACGCAACCTCAGCGAAGAGGCCATGCAGCGCGGTCTCGAATGCCTGCGCCGCTTTGCCCAGATGATCGCCGGCCTGCCGGAAGGCGCTGTGCGCATCGTCGGCACCAACGCCCTGCGCGAGGCGCACAACCGTGCCGAGTTCATCCGCCGCGCCGAGAAAGTCCTCGGACACCCGGTGGAAGTCATCTCCGGCCGCGAGGAAGCGCGCCTGATCTACCTGGGCGTCTCCCATACCCTGCCGGACACCCCCGGCCGCCGCCTGGTGGCGGACATCGGCGGCGGCAGCACCGAATTCATCATCGGCCAGCGTTTCGAATCGCAACTGCGGGAAAGCCTGCAGATGGGCTGCGTCAGCTACACCCAGCGCTACTTCCGCGACGGCAAGATCACCCAGGCGCGCTACGCGCAGGCCTACACCGCCGCACGCCTGGAGCTGATGGGCATCGAGTACAGCCTGCGCCGCCTCGGCTGGCAGGAGGCCGTCGGCGCCTCCGGCACCATCCGTGCCATCGGTCTGGCGATCCAGGCCGCGGGCCTGGGCAACGGCGAGATCAACCCGGAAGGCCTGGCCTGGCTCAAACGCAAGCTGTTCAAGCTGGGCGATGTGGACAAGATCGACCTGGACGGCATCAAGCCGGATCGCCGCCCGATTTTCCCGGCCGGCCTGGCGATTGCCGAAGCCATCTTCGAGGCCCTCGATCTCACGCGCATGACCCATTCCGAGGGTGCCCTGCGCGAAGGCGTGCTCTACGACCTGCTGGGCCGCCACCACCACGAGGACGTTCGCGAGCGCACCCTCAGCGCACTGATGGAACGCTGCCATGTGGACCTGGAACAGGCCGCGCGGGTCGAAGCCAAGGCACTGGCGGCCCTGGACAAGGTCGCCGAGAGCTGGGAGCTGGAGGATGACTGGCATCGCGACCTGCTGCTGTGGGCCGCACGCGTGCATGAGATCGGCATGGACATCGCCCACTACCACTATCACAAGCACGGCGCCTACCTGATCGAGCACTCGGACCTGCCCGGCTTCTCCCGCCAGGACCAGCTGATGCTGGCACTGCTGGTGCGCGGCCACCGCCGCAACATTCCCAAGGACCGCTTCGCCGAATTCGGCGAGGAAGGCGTGAAGCTGCTCCGCCTCTGCGTGCTCCTGCGCTTCGCCATCCTGTTCCACCACATCCGCGGCACCTCGGCGATGCCCGAAGTGAAGCTCACGGCACTCGGCAACACCTTCGAAGTGCGATTCCCGCAGGGCTGGCTGCAGGCCAACCCTCTGACCCAGGCGGACTTCGAGCAGGAAGCCGAGTGGCTGAAGCGCATCGACTTCGTGCTCAAGGTGAGCTGAGCCTCCGGCAGACGCTTTCCAGCCAATCGCCGGCGAGTTATCCACAGCACGAAAAAACGGGGCCCGAAGGCCCCGTTTTCATGTCCGCGTTCAGCGTGCGCTGAGCGGCGGGTTGGTCAGTTTTTCCAGCAGGGCCGCCTGGGCGTTGCGCGAGTTCTGGTTGCCACTCGGGCTGTTGCGCAGGTAACGGCCATCCGGCTGCAGCACCCAGCTCTGGGTGTTGTCGGTGATGTAGGACTCGAGCTCCTTCTTCACGCGGGTCAGCAGTTTCTTGCCTTCCACCGGGAAGCAGGTCTCCACGCGCATGTCGAGGTTGCGCTCCATCCAGTCGGCGCTGGATAGGTACATCTTCTCGTCACCGCCGTTGAGGAAGTAGTAGATCCGGCTGTGCTCGAGGAAGCGGCCGATGATCGAGCGCACCTGGATGTTGTGCGATACGCCGGGAATGCCCGGGCGCAGGCAGCACATGCCACGGACCACGAGGTCGATGCGCACGCCGCTCTGGCTGGCCTTGTACAGCGCACGGATGATCTTCGGGTCGGTCAACGCGTTGACTTTGGCCATGATGTGCGCCGGCTTGCCTTCGCTGGCGTGCTGGGTTTCGCGGGTGATCATGTCGAGCAGCGCCTTCTTCAGGGTGAAGGGCGCGTGCAGCAGCTTCTTCATGCGCAGCGTCTTGCCCATGCCGATCAGCTGGTTGAACAGCTTGTGCAGATCCTCGCAGAGCGCGTCGTCGGCGGTGAGCATGCTGTAGTCGGTGTACAGGCGCGCGTTGCCGGCGTGGTAGTTACCGGTGCCCAGGTGGGCATAGCGGCGCAGCTCGCCATTCTCGCGACGCAGGATCAGCATCATCTTGGCGTGGGTCTTGAAGCCCACCACGCCGTAGATCACCACGGCGCCGGCCTGCTGCAGGCGGCTCGCCAGCTGCAGGTTGGATTCCTCGTCGAAACGCGCACGAATTTCGATTACCGCGGTGACTTCCTTACCGTTGCGCGCCGCTTCCACCAGGGAATCGACGATCTCGGAGTTGGCACCGGCACGGTAGAGGGTCTGCTTGATCGCCAGGACGTTCGGGTCCTTGGCGGCCTGGCGCAGGAAGTCCACCACCGGGGTGAAGGATTCGAAGGGGTGCAGCAACAGGATGTCCTGCTTGCCCACCACGCTGAACAGGTTCTCGGCCTTCTGCAGGAGCTTGGGGATCACCGGAGTGAAGGACGAGTGTTGCAGTTCCGGATGGCTTTCCAGGCCGGTGATGCTGAACAGGCGAGTCAGGTTCACTGGGCCGTTGACCTGGTACAGCTCGCTTTCCGCCAGGCCGAACTGCTTGAGCAGATAATCCGACAGGTGCTTCGGACAGGTGTCCGCCACTTCCAGGCGCACCGCGTCGCCGTAACGGCGCGAGAACAGTTCGCCGCGCAGGGCGCGGGCGAGGTCGTCGACATCCTCGGTGTCCACCGAGAGGTCGGCGTTACGGGTCAGGCGGAACTGATAGCAGCCCTTCACCTTCATGCCGGGGAACAGGTCGTCGGCGTGCGCGTGGATCATCGAGGACAGGAAGACGAAGTTGTCCCCCGGACCGCCGATGTCCTCGGGCACGCGGATGATGCGCGGCAACAGGCGCGGCGCGGGAATGATCGCCAGGCCGGAATCGCGGCCGAAGGCGTCGACACCTTCCAGCTCGACGATGAAGTTCAGGCTCTTGTTCACCAGCAGCGGGAAGGGGTGGGTCGGGTCCAGGCCGATGGGCGTGATGATCGGCGCGATCTCGTCGCGGAAGTAACGCCGCACCCAGGTCTTCAGCTTGGGCGTCCAGTAGCGGCGGCGAACGAAGTTGACCTGATGCTTGGCCAGTTCCGGCAACAGGATGTCGTTGAGGATGCTGTACTGGCGGCCAACCTGCTCGTGCACCACTTCGCTGATGCGCGCCATGGCCTGATGCGGCAGCAGGCCGTCGGCACCGGCCTGTTCACGGGCGAAGGTGATCTGCTTCTTCAGGCCGGCGACGCGGATCTCGAAGAACTCGTCGAGGTTGCTGGAAAAGATCAACAGGAACTTCAGGCGTTCGAGCAACGGATAGGACTCATCCAGCGCCTGCTCCAGCACGCGGATGTTGAACTGCAGCTGGGACAGTTCGCGATGGATGTACAGGCTGCTGTCATCCAGGCTTGGCACCACCAGCGGCGCCGGCGCGGGGCTGGGCGCTGGGGCCGGGGCAACGGGCACCGCCTCGACGACGGGAGCTTCGGGGGCCGGAGGCGCCACCGGGGTTTCGGTGGCCTCCTTCAGGGGTTCGGCCAAGGCGCTGGGATTGAGTCCTTCAGTGTTCATAGCGTTCCTAGGGGGAGATCAGGCTCCCGTCTTGAGCATTTCTGCGGCGCGTACGGCGAAATAGGTAAGGATGCCATCGGCGCCGGCGCGCTTGAAGGCCACCAGGGATTCGAGAATGACGGCGTCGCTCAGCCAGCCGTTCTGGATCGCGGCCATGTGCATGGCGTACTCACCACTGACCTGGTAGACAAAGGTCGGCACGCGGAATTCATCCTTCACCCGACGAACGATATCGAGGTAAGGCATGCCCGGCTTGACCATCACCATGTCGGCGCCTTCGGCCAGGTCGGCGGCGACTTCGTGCAGGGCTTCGTCGGTGTTGGCCGGGTCCATCTGGTAACTGGCCTTGTTGCCCTTGCCAAGGTTGGCGGCGGAGCCGACTGCATCACGGAAGGGGCCGTAGTAGGCGCTGGCGTACTTGGCCGAGTAGGCCATGATGCGCACGTTGGGGAAGTCCGCCAGTTCCAGGGCTTCGCGAATGGCCTGGATGCGGCCGTCCATCATGTCCGAGGGGGCCACCACCTGGGCGCCGGCTTCGGCGTGGGACAGCGCCTGCTTGACCAGTGCATCGACGGTCACGTCGTTCTGCACGTAGCCGTTGTCGTCGAGGATGCCGTCCTGGCCGTGGGTGGTGAAGGGGTCCAGGGCCACGTCGCTGATCACGCCGAGTTCCGGGAAGCGCTCACGCAGGGCGCGGATGGCGCGCTGGGCGATGCCGTCGGGGTTCCAGGCTTCGGCACCGTCGAGGGATTTCTTCTCCAGCGGCGTCACCGGGAACAGCGCCAGCGCCGGAATGCCCAGCTCGACCCAGGCCTCGGCTTCCTTGAGCAGCAGGTCGATGGACAGGCGCTCGACGCCCGGCATCGAGGCCACGGTCTCGCGGCGGTTTTCACCGTCCAGCACGAATACCGGGAGGATCAGGTCGTTGACGGTCAGGACGTTCTCGCGCACCAGGCGGCGGGAGAAATCGTCACGGCGGTTGCGGCGCAGGCGGGTTGCGGGAAACAGGCGGTTGGCGGGGGTAAAGCTCACAGCAGACTCCAGGGCCCGGAACGGACGCAGTGTGACAAATATAAGGGCCGATTATGAACGAATGGCGACAATCCGGGACAGCGACCCGAGGTCGCGTCGACCGCTGGGGAGGGAGATGGGCGTTGTCCGAGGTCAATCTGATGGCATTCGGCGCCGCTCGGAGCTTTTCCCGGCGCGCCATCCCGGTTAGGCTTCGCGTTCATTTCGCTGCGCACCCCAACCATGCTGCAACAATTTCTCCAGGATTTCGGCTACTTCGCCCTCTTCCTCGGCACCTTCTTCGAGGGTGAAACGATCCTGGTCCTGGCCGGTTTTCTTGCCTTCCGGGGTTATATGGACATCAACGCCGTGGTGGCCACGGCGTTCTTCGGCAGCTATGCCGGCGACCAGCTCTGGTACTACCTGGGCCGCCACAAGGGCCGCCAGATCCTTTCGCGCAAGCCGCGCTGGCAGTCCATGGGCGACCGCGCCATGGCGCACATCCGCCGCCACCCGGACATCTGGGTCCTGAGTTTCCGCTTCGTCTACGGCCTGCGCACCGTGATGCCGGTGGCCATCGGCCTGTCCGGCTACCCGCCGCTGCGCTACCTGATCCTCAATGGCATCGGCGCCCTGATCTGGGCCCTGGCGCTGGGTTTCGCCGCCTTCCACTTCGGCGCCGTGCTCGAAGGCATGCTCGGCAACCTCAAGCGCTACGAACTGATGGTCCTTGGCGGCCTGCTGGCCATCGGCGGCCTCCTCTGGCTGTGGCGCCGCCTGCGCAGCAACGGCAGGAAAGCCTGATCAGACGGCCAGCGCCTCCTCGCGGCGGGGCAGGCCGAACAGCGCCAGCAGGCTGACCAGGCTGTACAGACCCAGCAACCCCCAGCCCATCGCCCCCATCGGCAGCAGCCCCAGCGCCGCGCCTGCCCAGAGCGCCGGCCAGTTCAGCGCCAGCCGCGCCAGTTCCAGCCAGCGCGCCCAGGGGCGGTTCTCCAGCCAGGTGCCGATCACATAGAGACCGAAGGCCATCCACGCCCAGGCCAGCCAGAGCCCGGCGAGCGACGACTGGTCGCCGGTGCCCAGCAACCAGGTTCCGGCCACCACGTAGAGGGCGAACTGCAGCCCGGCGTACCACTGCTGCGCACGGCCCAGGGGTACCTCGAACTTGCTGAAGTGCACCAGATCGGGCTTGGCCTGTGGATAACGCTCGGCCACATCCGCCGGGCGCCAGCCGGTGCGCATGAACCAGATGCGCAGCTTGTCCCAACGGGATTCGGCACGCACCGCGTCACGCCAGAGCTGCACGTAGAACTGCAGGTTGGCCCACAGCGGGTTCCAGCTGGCCAGTGGCGTGGTCACGCCGAAGATCACCGGTTCTTCGTCCAGCTCTTCCTGGAAGGTGCCGAACAGACGGTCCCAGAGGATGAACACGCCGCCGTAGTTGCGATCCATGTACACCGGGTTCTGCGCATGGTGGACGCGATGGTTGGACGGAGTGATGAAAATCCACTCCAGCCAGCCGAGTTTGGGGACATGGCGGGTATGCACCCAGAACTGGTAGAGCAGGTTCAGCGCCCCCACGCTGAAGAACACCAGCGACGGCACGCCGGCGATGGCCATCGGCAGGTAGAAGATCCAGCTGAAGAGAAAGCCGGTGCTGGTCTGGCGCAGGGCGGTGGAGAGGTTGTACTCCTCACTCTGGTGATGCACCGAATGGGCCGCCCAGAGCACGTTGCGCTCATGGCCCAGGCGGTGGTTCCAGTAGTAGCAGAAGTCATAGAAGACAAAGGCCAGCAACCACACCCACAGGCTGCCGGCGGACATGTCGAAAAGCGCCAGGTGCTGCCAGGCGACGCTGTAGGTCAGCAGCCCCACCACCTTGGTCAGCAGACCGCTGGTGGTCGACAGCACCCCGGCGCTCAGGCTGTTCAGGGCATCGGCGGTGCGGTAGCTGCTCGTTCCGCGCAGGCGGTCGACGATCAGTTCGATGCCGATCAGCAGGAAGAAGAAAGGCACGGCATAAAGGACATAGTTCATGGGGCAGCCTTGTCGTCGTTCTTGTCCGGTGACCCACAGGCGGCGAAGGGGTTTGGCGCGGCGCTCGCGGCCCGATTCCCCGGCCTGCTAGGATTGCTCGTCAGGGTCCGTCCGAAACGCCGCCGTGCTGGCGGCATTCGGTCCAGTACCCGGGATGCTACTCTCGCAGCCGGCCTTGCTCCTCGGCATGGCGTGCCAACCCAAGCGGCATATGACGACAGCATGCGCAATCACCTGAAACCCGCCCTGATCGCTCTGCTTCTCCTGGCCTGCGCAGCCTTGCTCGGACTCTATCCCTATCGCGCCGCACTGCTGCCGCAGACTGCCGACCTGCCTGCGGCGGAACAGCGCCTGGCGCCGCACCTCAGCCTGTTCACCCCGGAAGGCAGCGGCCCCTTCCCCACCGTGCTGGTGTTCCACGGCTGCAACGGCCAGAGCGCGCTGTTCATGCGCAACGTCAAAAGCTGGCTGCTGATCGCCGGCTACGCCGTGATGTTCGTCGACAGCCACGCCGCCCGCGGCATCAAGGACTGGCGGCCGGTGTGCGACGGCAAACGCCTGTGGGGCAACGAGCGCGCCATCGACGTCTACGCCGCCCTGGCGCTGGCACGGCGCAATCCGGCCATCGACAGCGAACGGCTGGCGCTGCTCGGGTACTCCCACGGCGGCTGGACCATCCTCGACGCGCTCTCCTACGACGGCAGCGCCGGCCACGGATTCCCCGCCACCGGCAAGGGCGCGCTGGCCGGCGTGCGCGGCGTGATCACCTATTACCCTTACTGCGGCTTCCCCGCCCACCTGCGCGAAGGCCTCGGACACAGCCCCCCGGTGCTGGTATTCCTCGGCGGCAAGGACCACATCACCGACCACCAGCAATGCCTCTCGACTCTCGGCCAGCTGGCCGGCGAGAACCTGGAGCTGGTGCAGTACGACAATGCCGACCACGTCTTCGACCAGCGCAGCGACCTGAATACCTACCAACCCGGCCCGGCCCGTGATGCCCAGCGACGCGCCCTGGCGTTCCTCGGCGAGAACCTCGGACCGGCCCAATGACCTGGAGATATCCATGACCAAGAAAGTTGCCGTGATCCTGTCCGGCTGTGGTGTTTACGACGGTGCGGAGATCCACGAGAGCGTGATCACCCTGCTGCGCCTGGACCAGCGTGGAGCCAAGGTCCAGTGCTTCGCGCCGAACATCGCACAGCACCACGTGATCAACCACACCACCGGCGAAGAGATGCCGGAAAGCCGCAACGTACTGGTGGAATCGGCGCGCATCGCCCGTGGCGAGATCAGGGATGTGCGTGAACTGGCCGCCGCCGACTTCGACGCGCTGATCATTCCCGGCGGCTTCGGCGCGGCGAAGAACCTTTCCGACTTCGCCATCAGCGGCGCCAACTGCACCGTGCAGCCCGACGTACTGGCCGCTGCCCGTGGCTTCGCCGAGGCCGGCAAGCCGGTGGGGCTGATCTGCATCGCACCGGCCCTGGCGGCGAAGATCTACGGCGAAGGCGTGACCTGCACCATCGGCAACGATGCCGGCACCGCCGCCGCCCTTGGCGAGATGGGTGCCCAGCACGTCGATTGCGTGGTTGCCGAAATCGTCGAAGACCACAAGCGCAAGCTGGTGACCACCCCGGCCTACATGCTCGCGCAATCCATCAGCGAGGCCGCCGCCGGCATCTACAAGCTGGTGGACCGGGTGCTGGAACTGACCCACTGAGGTCCCCGGGCGGGCGGTTCCGGCCGCCCGCTCCGTGTCGATCCGGCCAATCCGCCTGCTACTCCCGCCGCCCCTCTTGGCACCTTTGCCGAATCAGGGCAGCGTCGGGCAATCGCTGCTCGCAGGAGGCGCCATGAGCCAGACCGACTTCATCCTCACCCCGGAACTGCAACAGGCTGTCGCCGGGTTCTTCGAACGCATTCCCTTCAACCGCCTGCTCGGCATCCAGCTCGGCGAGATGACCACCGAGAAGGTGGTGATGCACCTGCCGATGAAGGACGAACTGATTGGCAACTTCGTCCACGGCATCCTCCATGGCGGCGTGATTTCCAGCCTGCTCGACGTGGTGGGCGGCGCCATGGCACTGATCGGTGCCTTCGAGCGGCACCAACACTTATCCACAGCCGAACGCATGACGCGGCTGTCCAGGCTCGGCACCATCGACCTGCGCATCGACTACCTGCGCCCCGGCCGGGGCCAGCACTTCACCGCCACCGCCGTGCTGCTGCGCTCGGGCAACAAGGTCGCGGTAGTGCGTTCGGAACTGCACGCCGACGACGGCACGCTGGTGGCCGTAGGAACCGGCACCTACCTTTGCGGCTGATCTGGCGAAAGCAGCGCGACTCAACCCCGGCTCAACTTCGTCAGCAGCCGGTCCAGGGCATTGGAAAACGCCTGCCGCTCCCGGTCGCCATAGGCCGCCTGGCCACCGCCCATCTGGCCCTGGTCACGCAGGTCGGTGAGCAGGTTGCGCACCGCCAGCCGCTCGCCCATGTTGCGCTCGTCGAACTCGCGGCCGCGCGGGTCGAGCGCCGCCACGCCCTTCTTCACCAGACGATCGGCCAGCGGCACGTCGCTGCAGATCACCAGCTCGCCGGGCACAGCGTGCTCCACCAGGTAGTCATCGGCCGCGTCCGGGCCGCTGGGCACCACCACCAGGCGCACGCAGGCGAAGGCCGGCTTGACCTGGCTCTGCCCTGCCACCAGCACCACCTCGAACTTGCGCTTCAGGGCGAACTTGATCACCAGGTCCTTGGCCGCCCGGGGGCAGGCATCGGCATCGATCCAGACGCGCATGGGATAGCTTCCGCAGATGAGAAAAGGGCGAGGAGTTTACACCCCTCGCCCTCCTTTCAGGCTTGCGCCGCGTTGCGCTCGCGCACCCGGCTGCGGCCGTAGAGCGCCGCGATGGCCAGCAGCGCCAGGCCCTGGGCCGACAGGGTGTAGGCATCGGCATGGATGCCCAGCCAGTCGAACTCGAAGAACGGCACGGGACGAGTACCCAGTACGCCGGCTTCCTGCAGTGCCGCCACGCCATGGCCGGCAAACACCACCGACAGGGCGCAGAGCAGGATGGCGTTGGCCGTGAAGAAGGTGCCCAGCGGCAGTTTCGCCGAACCGCGCAGGATCACCCAGGCCAGCCCCACCAGCAGCACCAGGGCAGTCACCGCGCCAGCGACGACCATGCCGTGGCCGGCAGGACCTGCCTGCAGCCACAGGGTTTCGTAGAAGAGGATCACTTCGAACAGTTCGCGGTACACCGAGAAGAACGCCAGGGTGGCGAAGCCGAAGCGGCCAGTACTGCCGAGCAAGTGTTCCTTGATGTAGCTCTGCCAGGCGGCGGCGTGGCGGCGGTCGTGCATCCATACGCCGAGCCAAAGCACCATCACGCAGGCAAACAGCGCGGTGAAGCCTTCCATCAGCTCGCGCTGGGCACCACCGATGTCGATCAGGAACGCCGCCACCGCCCAGGTGGCGAAGCCGGCCACGATGGCCAGGCCCCAGCCGAGGTGGACGCCGCGTACCGCATTCTCCTGGCCGGTCTTGCGCAGGAAGGCGAGGATCGCAGCCAGCACGAGGATGGCTTCGAGACCTTCACGCAACAGGATGAGCAGGCTGGAAATGAAACTCAGCGAGCCGCTCAGGCCGTCGCCGTCCAGGAGTTCGGCGGACTTTTCCAGTTCGGCCCGGGCCTGCTCCAGCAGCTGCGCGACCTGGCCGACCGACTGGCGATCCTGCAGGGCCTGCCGGTACGCCATCAACGCGCGCTCGGTGGTCTTGCGCTGCGCGGCATCGAGGTTGTCCAGCGAGCTTTCCACCAGCTCGAAACCTTCCAGGTAGGCCGCCACCGAGAGGTCGTAGGCCTGATCGGCGTCGCCGTCACGATAGGCCTTGAGGCTCTGCTCCAGGGTGGAACGGGTATGGGCGATCAGCTCCCGGGGCCCGCGCTGCTGGATCGGCGGCTGGGCGCGCTGGGCGCGGAACAGCGCCTGGTCGGCGGTGCCCTGGCTGGCCCCCACTTCTTCCGGCGTGCGGCCGGCCAGTTCACCGAGGGAGAAGGCCGCGCCCTTCACCGAGGGATCGGCGCTGAAGCCGGCGATGTAGCTGGCCAGGTCCCAGCGCTGACGGTCGTCCAGCTGGTCGGCGAAGGCCGGCATGTCAGTGCCTTCCACACCCAGCCCCAGGGTGTTGTAGAGGTCGTAGAGGCTCATCCGGTCCATCCGCGCCTGGTCGCGCAGATTGGCCGGCGGTGGCTCCAGGCCCATGCCCGCCGGACCGTCACCGGCGCCGCTGTCGCCATGGCAGACGCCGCAATGCTGGGCATAGAGCGGCGCGCCACGGGCGGGGTCGGGGGTGATGAGCGGGGCCTGGCTGACCTCGTAGGCCGCCGCCAGCCGGGTAGCCAGCTGGCGCGCCTGGCGGGCCACGCTGGCGCCGTCCTGCTTGGCTTCGATGGCCTGGTACAGGCTGGCGACGCCCTGTTCCAGTTCCTTCTGGCCGTCACGGGCCGGCAGGGCAACGATCAGCGCCTGCAGGGCGCCGAGGAATTCGATCTGTTCGCGGTATTCACTGGCGTCGATAACCTTGCCATCGACCACGGTGGCCGGGTAGTCGGCACCGATGTAACTGAGCAGGTGCAGGGCCTGGGCGGCGCCTTCGGTCTGGTCGGCCATCAGGCCGAAGCTGCAGACCAGCATCAGCGGCATCAGGAGCCAGCTGAGCAATCTCGGAAAGGTAAACATGAGTCAATCTCAAATGAGAATGGGAAGCTGATTGTTACCCTCCTAACGATACAGCTCAACCCCGGATGTCCCTCCGGATTGCGGCGGTTTGTCGCAAGAGAGCCCCGAAGGCCCATGAATACTGGCCTTCGGCTCTATTGATGAATGCAGGAAGCCGAGCGAAGGGAGAAGGATTCCGACGGAACAGAGCCGGTGAGGCCGGCTCCGGGGTCACACCGGTGCACGGCGGACTGTGGCCAGCAGCGCTGCCGCACCCACGAACAGGGCGGCGAAACCACGGTTCATCACGCGCTGCTGGCGCGGCGTACGCAGCAGGCGCAGGACGCGGGCGGCAAGTCCGGTGTAGCCGGCCATGACGATCAGGTCGACGGTGATCATGGTCACGCCCATCACCAGGTACTGCTCCACCAGCGGCGCGTGGGGATCGATGAACTGCGGCAGGACGGCGAGCATGAAGACGATCGCCTTGGGGTTGCTGAAATTCACCAGGAAACCGCGCAACACCAGGGTCAGCGGGCGGCCGATGGGACGTGCGGAGGCGTTGTCGGCCATGTCGCTGGGCAGCGCCTTCCACTGCTTGACCGCAAGGTAGACCAGGTAGACCACGCCGAACCACTTGATCAGGCTGAAGGCCAGGGCGGACGTGGCAAGGATGGCGCCGACGCCGGCGGCAACGATGGCGATCTGCAGGGCCAGGCCGATCTGCAGGCCGAGGGCATTCCAGTAGCCACGCAGGAAACCGTACTGCAGGCCGGAGGACATGGAGGCGATGGCACCGGCACCCGGCGAAAGGCTGATCACCCAGCAGGCAACCAGGAAAGCGAGCCAGGTCTGGAGCGCCATGGCAGATACCTCGGAAACGAAAAAGGGGCAGGCCGCAGAGCCTACCCCTTCGCCCGGGCCCTGCAAAGTACCGTCAACGCCAGCGGCGCACCGCTTTCTGGAAGAACAGGCTGTTGGGTACCTGCACCATGGCGCCGGGGTTGTCTTCGCTGAGGTCTTCGAGGGTGGTGTAGAACAGGTTGATGGAGACCACCCTGCCCTTCACGCCCTGCTTGTCGGCGCTTTCGATCACCTCCACCTTGTCGCCCAGGCGGAACGGCCCGAGGGAGAAGATCAGCACCGCGCAGAACATGTTGGAGAGCACGCTCCAGATGGCGAAGAACGCCACCGCGGCCACCGCCGCGAAACCGGTCAGGGCAGTCCAGAGCACCTCGGCCGACACGCCGAAGCGTTCCAGCACCAGCATGAAGGCGCTGCCGAGGATCATCCAGCGCAACAGGCCACGCAGCGGCAGCATCAGCTCCGGCGGCAGTTGTGGATAACGCGCCCCGAGGCGGGTGATGCCGCGGGTGACGATGCGCTGCACCAGCCAGGCCAGCAGCACGATCAGCAGTACCTGGGCAGTGCGAATCAGCGGCTCGCTCCAGGCCAGCAGCAGTTGCAGGTCATCCATCAGTCCGCGGCCTCCAGTTGCCGCTGCAGCTCCTCCAGGGTTTCCAGGGCGAGGAGCCAGGCTTCTTCCAGTTCGGCCTCGCGGCCTTTCAGCCGCGCCTGCTCGGCCAGCAGGTCACGCAGTTCGTCCTTGCGCGCCGCGTCGTAGATCGCGGAATCGCCCAGGCGTTCCTCGACGCCGGCCAGTTGCTCCTGCACCTTGGCCAGTTCCTTCTCCAGCTTGTCGGCTTCCTTCTTGTGCGGAGCCAGTTGCTGACGCAGGGCCGCGGCGGCCTGGCGCTGGGCGCGCTTGTCGGTCTTGTCCGGATTCACCGGAGCGCTGGCCACGGGCGCCTGGCGTGCACGGAAATCCACCAGCCAGCGGGCGTAGTCGTCGAGGTCGCCGTCGAAGCTCTGCACGCGGCCATCGGCTACCAGCAGGAATTCGTCGGTGGTGCTCTTGAGCAGGTGACGGTCGTGGGAGACCACCAGCACCGCGCCGGCGAAGTCCTGCAGGGCCATGGTCAGGGCCAAGCGCATTTCCAGGTCGAGGTGGTTGGTCGGTTCATCCAACAGCAGCAGGTTGGGCTTCTGCCAGGCGATCAGCGCCAGGGCGAGGCGCGCCTTCTCGCCGCCGGAGAAGTTGGCCACCGCTTCGTCGCAACGGTCGCCCCGGAAGTCGAAGCCACCGAGGAAGTCGCGCAGGGTCTGCTCGCGTTCGGCGGGTGCGATGCGTTGCAGATGCAGCAGCGGGCTGGCCTTGGCATCGAGTGCATCGAGCTGATGCTGGGCGAAGTAGCCGATGGCGAGGTTTTCACCACGGTCGAGGCGGCCGCCAAGAGGGGCGAGGTCACCGGCCAGGGTCTTGATCAGGGTCGACTTGCCCGCGCCATTGGGGCCCAGCAGACCAATGCGCGCCCCCGGTGCGAGCTGCAGCTTGACCTGCTGGAGCACCGCCTTGTCGCCGTAGCCGAGACGGCCTTCGGACAGGTCCAGCAACGGCCTGGAGATCTTGTCGGATTCGCGGAAGCTGAAGTCGAACGGCGAATCCACATGGGCCGGCGCCAGTTCTTCCAGGCGTTCCAGCGCCTTGATCCGGCTCTGCGCCTGACGGGCCTTGGTCGCCTGCGCCTTGAAGCGGGCGATGTACTTCTCCATGTGCGCACGCTGCGCCTGCTGCTTCTCGTAGGCCTGTTGCTGCTGCGCCAGGCGTTCCGCGCGAGTGCGCTCGAAGGCCGAGTAGCCGCCGCGGTACAGGGTCAGCTTCTGCTGTTCGAGATGCGCGACGTTGTCGACGACTGCATCGAGGAAATCACGGTCGTGGGAAATCAGCAGCAGGGTGCCCGGGTAGCCCTTGAGCCATTCTTCGAGCCAGAGGATGGCGTCGAGGTCAAGGTGGTTGGTGGGCTCGTCGAGCAGCAGCAGTTCGGAGGGGCACATCAGCGCCTGGGCGAGGTTCAGGCGCATCCGCCAGCCGCCGGAGAAGTCGCCGACGCGCCGATCCATCTGCTCCGCGGAGAAGCCGAGACCGGCCAGCAGCTTGCGCGCACGGGCGTCCGCCGTGTAGCCGTCGGCACTGTCCAGCTCAATGTGCAGACGGGCGATAGCGGTGCCGTCGTGGCCCGCTTCGGCCGCAGCCAGCTCGCGCTGAACCTGGCGCAGGTGCTGATCGCCGTCGAGCACGTAGTCCACGGCCAGGCGTTCCAGGTCGTCCACTTCCTGGCGCATATGGGCAATGCGCCAATCGGCAGGCAGCAGGCAGTCGCCAGCATCGGGCCCGAGCTCGCCGCGCAGCAGGGCGAACAGGCTGGATTTGCCGGCACCGTTGGCGCCGATGAGACCGACCTTCTGGCCGGCGTGCAGGGTCAGTTCAGCGCCTTCTAGCAGGCGCTGCGGACCACGCTGTAGAGTGAGATTTTGCAGTCGGATCATGATGGCGGCGGAGTTTATCAGCTTCGTGGTCCCGTCGCCCGAGGAGCACCATGCCTTCAGACCTGTGGACTTTCGCCCTGCGCCTGTACACCGAACCCGGTGTCGAACAGGCCTGCCTGCATCTTCAGGAGGGTGGTGGCGATGTCTGCCTGTTGCTCACGGCCTGCTGGCTGGGACGACACGGTGCCGCCTTCGAATCTGCTCGCCTGGACAGCCTGCGGCGCGTTTGTGAGCCCTGGCAGGAAGGGGTGGTGAAGCCGCTGCGCACGCTGCGCCAGAACTGGCGCGCGCAGGCTCAGGACGACCCGGCGCTGGCCGGTTTGCGGGAACAGATCAAGGCGCTGGAACTGGAAGCCGAACGCAAGCTGCTGGCTCGGCTGGAGAGCACTGCGGATGGCTGGGCGGAAGGCGGGATGGAGCAGGTGGAGGCGTGGCTGCTGGGCTGCTGCCCGGCGCTGGAAGCAGCGGACCGCGACGCGCTCGATCGATTGCGCGCCGCGGCCTTGGCGCTTTAGTTCGACGGCGACGTCGGAGCGGCACCATTGCTGCTGGCCGGAGCCACGCTGGCGACCGGTGCGGCAGCCGGAACGGCCGGAGCAACAGCGGCAGCCGGGGTAGCCGCGGCAGCCGTGACGGCCGGAGCGGCGGGCTTGGCGGCAGCGGGCTTGGCTCGAGTGACCCGCTTCGCTGCCGGTTTGGCGGCCGGTTTCTTCGCGGCGGGCTTGGCAGCAATTACAGGCTTGGCGGCAGTTGCGGCCGGCTTGGCGGCGGCAGCGGGTTTCGCTGCTGCTGGCTTGGCTGCAGCTTTGGCAGCCGGCTTCGCCGCAGGCTTGGCTGCGGGTTTTGCAGCCGGTTTGGCAGCGGGCTTCGCGGCGCGCTTGGCAGCTACGGCGGGTTTCGCGGCAGCTGGCTTGGCAGCAGCAGCTTTGGCAGCCGGCTTCGCCGCAGGCTTGGCTGCGGCTTTGGCGGCAGGCTTCGCGGCGACCTTCGCAGCCGGTTTGGCAGAGGCCTTCGCAGCAGCGGCAGCCGGTTTTGCGGCCGGTTTCGCAGCGGCGGATTTAGCAGCAGGCTTCGCGGCAGGCTTGGCTGCAACTCTGGCAGCGGGCTTGGCGGTAGCGGCCTTGGTGGCAGGCTTGGCAGCCGCTTTCGCAGCGGGTTTGGCCGCGGCCCTGGTAGCCGCTTTCGCCGCAGGTTTGACGGCGGCGAGTCTGGCTTCGCGGGAAGTCAGGGCCTTGCTGGCGGCCTCACGCACTTTGCCAACGCCCTGGGCGAGCTTCAGGCTCTCCTGGGAGTCACGCTTGAGTTGGGCGATGTAGGTACGGGTTTCGGCCTGACGATGCTTCAGGGTCTCGAGCAGCTCTTCGAGTTCACTGATGCTGGCCTTGGCTTTGGCTTGCGCCTTGGCTTTGCCGGCCTTGACGGCATCCTGCAGCTTGGTGCGTGCGGCGTGCAGTTTTTCCTGGCTCTTGCCGCGCTGCTTCTCCAGCTTGGTCAGCAGCTTTTCAGCGTCGACCGCAGCCTGGGCGCAGGCTTTTTCGAGATGTTCGAGCAGGCTATGGGAAAGCTGATGCAACAGGTGCAGCGGGGTGCTTACGGGCTTCTTCTTGGCCGACATGGTATGCCTCCTGGCGGGCGTTATTTGGCCCATACTAGTCGCCTGTTTCGCGAGTCGCCAGAGGCCGCGCAATTCTGCCCGCCAGGGCCTTGCGACTGATCGCCGGTGCAAGTTCTCACGAGTACGATCCAGACCTGGACCCGCGAGCTCGAAACCCTCTTAGCACCGACAGCCACACGATACCGCAAGGCTCTGGAATCAGGTTTACAGCGAGATTCCAGCGCCGTCAGGACAGTGATCAGGCCGGTTGCGGGGCCTGGCCCTGATGAGCGTTGTGCAGCACTTCGATCAGGCAGTCTTCCAGCTCGAAGCGTTCGTGAAGCAGCTGCCCGAGGTTCTTCAATTCGCTGGTCAGGCAGAGGTCACGGCAATCGCCGTTGTCGCAGCGGTCGTTGAACGCCAGCGCGACTTCGGTGATGGCTTCGATACGTGGATAGATTTGCTTGGCGAGGTCGAGGCCGCGTTGGTCGCCAAACGCTTTCGCCTCATTGAGCAATTGCTCGTAGACCTCGAAGTGCCCTGCGGAAACATAGTCCAGCAGGACCTCACAGAACCTTTGCAGCCCTTCTGCGTTGGCGCTGGGAGCTTGTGGTTTGTCGCTCAGCGAGCTGTATACGCGGACCAGCTCATGGCGCTCCTGCAGCCAGCGATCGATCAGCTGGTGCACGCCACCCCAACGTTCCTGAGCGTTCTGGCAACTTTCGAGCATGGTGACGACCTCACTTCCCTAATTCGGTAATGCCGTTATACGTCCGCTCCGAGACGGTTTTTTGTCGACCGGTGCAAGATCCTGGGAAGGCACCGCTAAAACGGCAATATTCCGGCGGCGCGTGCGGGCCAGATTATGCCCGCCGTGCAGTGCCATCAAGGCGCTAGCGGGAAAAGATTCATACGAGCGTTTAATCGACAGGCCACGGCTTGTCTGGCCGGAGTCGTGTGGCCGACGCAGCTGCTTGGCCCAGTGAACGAAGGGGTGGGAAAAGGCGGGAAAACGCAACGCCAGGGCGCATGGCGAGCCATGCGCCCTGCGGGGTCAGGCGCGACGCAGTAGCTGATAGAGCGAGAACAGGACGCAGCCGACAAAGGCCAGCAGGCTCCATTCGGGAATGCTCATGCCGAAGAGCGTCCAGGTCACCTCCGCGCAATCGGCAGTGCCATAGAGCATGGTCTTGACGATCTGCAGGAAGGGCCACGCCTCGATCATGTAGTCGAAGCTCGGCAGGCAGGCGGGCAGTTGGTCTGCCGGCAAGCTCTGCAACCAGATCTGGCGGCCGGCGAAACCCGCGCCACCAGCGGAGAAGAGCAACGCCAGCGCGGCGTAGATGCGGCGTCCGATGCGCTCGGGGCCATGGATCGCGGCGATCAGGCAGACGATGCCGAAGGCGATGATGCAGACGCGCTGGACGATGCACAGCGGACAGGGTTCGAGGCCCAGGGCGTGTTCGAGATAAAGCGCGCCGCCCATGACGGCAACGCAACCGAGAAAGGCGAGCAAAAAGAGTGAACGCGGGCTTGCCAGGGACATGGCGGCTCCGTTGGGTTATCGGGAAGGGCGTTACGGTAGTGGAAAGCGCCTTGGGCTTTCAAGGCGACCGGCTAGGCTGGAGAAGGTTGCTATCTGGAGGACACCGCCATGTGCCGACTGCTCATGCTTGCCCTGCTCCTGCTGCCCGGGGTGGTCGATGCTGCGCTGCCGCTGGAACGCATCCGGCTCCCCGAAGGGTTTCGCATCACGCTGGTAAGCGACCAGGTGCCCAATGCCCGGGAGATGACCTGGGGCGAACGCGGCACGCTCTTCGTCGGCAGCAATGCGGCGGGCGCGGTCTATGCGCTGGGCCCCGCCGGCGGCAAGGTCCGCACCATCGCCAGCGGCCTACAGCTTCCGGTTGGCGTAGCCTACAAGGGAGGCGACCTTTACGTCTCCGCAGTCAGTCGAATCCTGCGCCTGCGCGACATAGAGTCGCGACTGGATTCTCCGCCCAAGCCCGAGGTGGTGTATGCCGACCTGCCACGAGAAACCCATCACGGCTGGAAGTTCATCGCCTTCGGCCCCGACGGCAAGCTCTACGTGCCGATCGGCGCGCCATGCAATGTCTGCGCTGAAGACCCCGACCTCTATGCTGCCATCCACCACATGAACGCCGATGGCAGCGGCATGGAACTGGTGGCCCGCGGCGTGCGCAATACGGTGGGATTCGACTGGCACCCGCAGACCGGCGAGCTCTGGTTCACCGACAACGGTCGCGACCTGATGGGCGACGACGTGCCCGACTGCGAGCTCAATCGCCTGGAAAAGGCCGGTCAGCATTTCGGCTTTCCCTACTGCCATGCCGGCGAGGTGGCCGACCCGAAATTCTCCCGGCGCCCCTGCAGTGAGTTCGTCGCCCCCGTGGCGAAGCTGGGCCCGCATGTGGCGCCGCTCGGAGTGCGCTTCTACACCGGTGGGCAGTTCCCCGCGGAATACCGCAACAACCTGTTCATCGCCGAACACGGCTCGTGGAACCGCAGCGAGAAGATCGGCTACCGGATCAAGCGGGTCGAGCTCAACCCGGACGGCAGCCTGAAACGCCAGAGCGTGTTCGCCGAGGGCTGGCTGGAAGATGGCGATGTCTGGGGACGTCCGGCGGACGTGCTGGTGACGCCGGACGGCGCCCTGCTGGTGAGCGATGACTACGCCGGGGCCATCTACCGCATCGACTACGTGGGCGAGTGAGCCGGCAACGCCGTGATGAAAAAGGCCCGGGACTTCCCGGGCCTTGTTGCATCAGGCGATCTTCTCGGCCGGCAAGGGCAAGGCCGGCAGACGCTGGTCGAGCAGGCCGAGGCCTTCCTGGAACAGCTGGTTGCTGCGCGCCACTTCACCCATCTGCGCCAGCAGGCGGGCGAGTTCGGCACAGGTTTCAGGATCACGCCGAAAGCTCAGGCTGCTCTCGAAGTACTCCCGCGCCTTGCCCCAGAGACGGTTGCGCAGGCACAGGCGGCCGAGGGTGAGCAACAGGGTACCGTCGCTGGCACGCTCCTTCAGCCAGCCCTCGGCCGCCTGCAACTGGCGGGCCGGATCGCGGCCACGCAGCAGGCCATAGAATCGCACCAGGGCTTCGTCGTAGCCGCGCTTGATGGCGCCACGTACGGCCTCCTCGGCTTCCTCTTCGGCCCCCAGTCGCTGCAGCTGTTCGGCGAAAGCCAGCACCAGGCGTGGCTCGTTGCGCTGGGCGGCCGACAGTTGCTGCCAGGCACGGGTCAGGGGCTGCAGGGCGGTCTCGCCCTCGTTCAGTCCTTCTTCGCCGGCCTGGTGCAGGCGGGCGCTCCAGACGCGCAATTCGAGTTCGGCCAGTTGGCCTTCCGGCAGCGCCTTCTCCTTGCGCAGCGTCGGCAGCAGGCCAACCAGGGCCGCCCAATCGCCCCGCACCTCATGCAGGTGGAGCAACTGGCGCAGTACCTGGTGGTGGCGCGGATGACGCTCGTGCACGGCCTTGAGGGTTTCCAGCGCGGCCTCCGAGTCACCACGATCCAGTTGCAGCTCGGCATGGGCCAGGGCGATGGCCAGCTCGGCCTGGGGCTGGCGCTCCAGAGCGCGCTCCAGCAATTGCTCGGCCTCTTCGCTCTGGCCGATCTTCTGCGCGGCACGCGCAGCGCCCAGGTAGTAGATCAACGGCTGCGAATCGCCTTCGGCAGCGCGCTTGAGGTGGCGCAGGGCGCGGACCCAGCGGCCTTCGGCGAGATCCAGCAGCCCCTGCTCGGAGGCCAGCCGCGCGCGGCGCCGGGCATTGCGCCGCGACCAGGGATTGACCACACCACCGGAGACCGCCACCAGTCGCAGCAGGTAGCGCAGGGCCAGGAACAGCAACCAGAGGACCGCCAGCAGCGCCAGGGTCGCCCAGAGGGTGGATTCATAGCGGAAGCCCTTGTAGGCCACCAACACGTAGCCCTTGTGCTGGGCGACGGCCATGCCGATGAGGGTAGCGGCGCCACCGATTACCGCGAGGATCAGCAGGACCTTGAGCAGGCGTTTCATTGGCCGGCCTCCTTGGCCGGCTCGGCGGCGGCCGGCGCCTCGGGTTCCGCCGCGGCCGCGCCCGGCGTGCGCTGCAGGTAGGCCTGCAGGGCGCTCAGCGCCTCAGCGAGATCAGGCGCCTGGACTTCCACCGGCTGGCCGGTGAGTTCGTCAAGGCGGGCGAGCAGCGCGCGGCTGTCCGGGTTCTCTTCGTTGAAGTGGCCGTTCAGCACTTCACGGGCCTGGCGCAGGGACTGCTGGTAGACCTGGGTCTGTCCATGCAGTGCGCCCCATTGTGCCTGTTCCAGGGCCAGCGACAGGGCGAGGCGGACCTGGGAAAGGCTCTGACCGGTCAGCAGCGGCTTGATGTCCTGACTGGCGTCCAGCTGGATGCGGAAATAGTGCGAGAGTTTCTCCAGCCACTCGGCCCAGGCGCTGCCGCCGTCGCCGTCGGCGGCCATGTCCATCAGCACGCCACCCTTGTCCTCGAAGGCCGGCACCAGCGGGTTGAGCTGGGCCGCCTGCTCGCGCAGGGCGCCGAGCTGGAGGAACAGGCCAGTGCGATCCGGCTGCTCGGTGCTGCGCAGGGCGGCAAGGCTCTTCGCCAGCTGCTCGCGGGCGGCATAGGCGCCGGGATCGTCCTGCTCGCGGAGGATGTCGTCGGCGGCCTGCACCAGGGCAGTCGCACTGTTGATGTCCTGCAGCGCGGAGAGGCGCAGGCTGGCCAGGCGCAGCAGGTGCTCCGCTTCAGCCAGGCGCCAGTCCTTGCGGCTGGCACCGAGGATGGTTTCCAGACGCTGGCGAAGCTGTTGCTGGTCGCCCTGCAGGTCCACCAGCAGGCGGCGGCGCTCGTCCAGTTCGGCAGCGCTGGGCAGTTCTTCCAGGCGTTGGGTGAGTTGCTGTTCGCGCTGGGCCAGGGCACTGGTCTGGCCACGGGCCTCCTCGACCATGCTCAGTTGCTGCTGGTCGCGGCTTTCCAGGGTGCGCACCTGCCAGAGACCCCAGCCACCCACGGCGATGCCGGCGGCGCCCAGCAGCAGGGCGAACAGCGCCAGACCATTGCCCCGTGGGGCAGGCGCGGTGCTGGCAGGGGTTACGGGTTCGGTGGCTACAGTGTGTTGCTCTTGTTTCGGGGCTTCTGCTTCGCTCACGTATCCATCCTTCGCATCAGTGGGCCGGCGCCGGATACTGCCTGAGCGCCGCCAACAAGGCCGCGGCACTGGCGCCACGACAATCCACAACATTCTTCGCGCCCGCCTCCGCGGCCTGCTCGGCCACGCGCGGGCTGGGCACGAACAGGGTCAGGCGGGCCAGCTCGGGCCAGGCGTCGCCAGCCAGGCGCTGAAGGTTCTCCAGACCCTGACCACTGCTGACCACCAGACCATTCAGGCGTTCCGCCTCGACGCGGCGTGCCAGGGTGCCTGCCGGGTAATCCGGCTGGCAGCGCCGATAGAGTTCCAGATAGTCGACCGCGACGCCTTGGCTGCGCAAGCGCTCGGCGAGGAATTCCCGGCCGCCCTCGCCACGCATGATCAGCAACCTGGGATCGGGAACCGCAAGCGCTTCGGCCAGTTGCGGCAGCGCCAGCAAGGCCTCGCTGTCGTCCCCCTCGGCGGGCCAGGCCGTCGGCAGGCCGTAGGCTTCGAGCAGGGCACCGGTGGCCGCGCCGACGCTGAACCAGCGCTGATCCGCAGGCGGTTGCGGCCAGTAGCGATCGAGCAGTTCGAGGCCGAGACGCGCCGCCGGCTTGCTGACCACCACCACGGCGCAGTAGCGATCGAGTTCGAGGATGACGCGGCGCTGTTCCGGCGTCTCCTCAATGGGTTCGATGGCCAGCAAAGGCAGGCTACTGCTGAACACCTGCTGCTCGGCCAGAGTCGCGGCCAGGGCCTGGCACTCCTCAGCGGGGCGCGTCAGCAGCAAGCGCCAGCCCGTCACGGGTGACCGGCCTCGCCGTAGACAGCCTTGAGGATGTCGCCTGCGCCTTGTTCCAGCAGCTCATCGGCGACCTTCACGCCCAGTGCTTCGGCATCGGCGGAAGCGGCGCGGGCTTCGGCACGCAGCAGCCTGCCACCATTGGGCTCACCAACCAGGCCGCGCAGCCAGAGCTGGTCGCCTTCGAGGATGGCGTAACAGGCGATGGGGACCTGGCAACCACCGTTCAGGTGCTTGTTCAGGGCGCGCTCGGCGGTGACGCGCAGGGCGGTCGCCTGGTGATGCAGGGGCGCCAGCAGGGCGTGGATTTCGCTGTCCGCGCTGCGGCACTCGATGCCCACGGCACCCTGGCCACCGGCTGGCAGGCTGTCTTCGACGCTGATGGAGGAACGGATGCGGTCCTGGAAACCCAGACGAATCAGGCCCGCGGCGGCGAGGATGATGGCGTCGTACTCGCCGGCATCCAGCTTGGCCAGACGGGTATTCACGTTGCCACGCAGGAACTGGATCTTCAGGTCCGGCCGGCGGGCCAGGAGCTGGGCCTGGCGACGCAGGCTGGAGGTGCCGACCACGCTGCCGGCCGGCAGGGCGTCGAGGCTGTCGAAGCGATTGGAGACGAAGGCGTCGCGCGGGTCTTCGCGCTCGCAGATGCAATACAGGCCGAGACCTTCGGGGAAGTCCATGGGCACGTCCTTCATGGAGTGCACGGCGATATCGGCCTCGTTCTCCAGCAGGGCGGTTTCCAGTTCCTTCACGAACAGGCCCTTGCCGCCGATCTTCGCCAGCGGCGCATCGAGCAGCTTGTCGCCCTTGCTGACCATGGGCACCAGGCTGACCCTGATGCCGGGGTGCGCCTGTTCAAGACGGGCTTTGACGTATTCGGCCTGCCACAGGGCCAGGGCACTCTTGCGGGTGGCGATGCGGATCTCGCGGGACATGATCACTTCCGGAAACGTTAATGCCCGGAATCATAACAGGCCCGCGCACTGCCTGGGCGCGGGGGGTTGTCGTGCAGCGACACGGTTTGTCGAAGAAACGCAGCGGAAACCGAATGGGCCGACTGGCGGCCCGCTACAGGTTGTTCATCAGTTTTCGCACGCCGGCCACATGGCGGCGGCTGACGGTCAGGGCCTCTCCGTTCATGCCCTTGAGATAGAGCTGGAAATGGCCCAACGGGGTGCGCTGCAGCCGCTCGATGCGCTCGCGGGCCACCAGCGCGTTGCGGTGGATGCGCACGAAACGCTCACCGAATTCGTCCTCCAACGCCTTGAGCGGCTCATCCAGCAGCACCTCGCCATGTTCATGGCGCAAGGTCACGTACTTGTGGTCGGCGATGAAGAAGATCACCTGGTCCAGGGGGATCAGCTCGATGCCTTTCCGGGTCCGCGCGCTGATATGACTTCGGGGACCGCTCCCGCTGACCGCAGCAGGACGGGTCAGCGCAGCAAGTTGCACGCGGTTGGGACGCTCGGCCTTCTTCAGGGCCTCCACCAGGGACTCGGTACGCACGGGCTTGACCAGGTAGCCCACGGCACTGACCTGGAAGGCCTCCAGGGCGAACTCGTCGTGGGCCGTGCAGAAGATCACCGCCGGCGGCGCTTCGCGTTCGCATAGCTTGGCGGCCACCTGCAGACCGTCCAGGCCGGGCATTCGAATGTCGAGCAGAACGACATCCGGCTTGAGGCTGTCGATCAGGGTGAGTGCCTCCTCGCCATTGCTGGCGGCAGGCTCCAGTACTCGGTACCCCTCGAGGTCGCCGACCAGACGGCTGAGGCGCTCGCGGGCTAGGGGTTCATCGTCGACGATCAGGACATTCATATCGCACGGGCTTCCTGCGTGAGTCTCGCACAAGGATAGCGTAGACAGGTGAAGTGGCGGCCGTCACGGCGCTCCACGCTGAGACTTGCCCGCGGCCCGAAAAGTGCCGCCAGGCGCGCATCGATATTGCGTAGAGCCTGCTGGGTTCCGCGCGATGGCGACTGCTCCCGGGTCTCTTCGTAAGGGTTGCTCACGCAGAGGCGGAACATGCCATCGCGATAATCCGCTTCGATTCTTACCAGCCCCCCTTCGATGCGCGGCTGGATGCCGTGGATCAGGGCATTTTCCAGCAACGGCTGCAGCGTCAATTGGGGGATGGGCAGATCGTCCGGTACTTCATCCACTTGCCAATCCAACTGTAGCCGGTCTCCGAGACGATATTGCTCGATCGAGAGATATCGTTTCGCCAGTTCCACTTCCTCGCCCCAGTCGACCAGGGTGCCGGGCTTGGCCAGGCTGGCACGGAATATGTCGGAAAGGTCGAGGACGGCCTGCTCGGCCTTGTCCGGATCGATCACCACCAGGCTGGCGATGCTGTTCAGGCTGTTGAACAGGAAGTGCGGGCGGATGCGCGCCTGCAGGGATTCGATGCGCGCCTTGAGTTCGGCCTGCTGCTGCTTGCGCCACTGGCTCTGCAGGTAGAAATAGCGCAGCAACAACGCGGACATGATCAGGCTGATCAGTCCATGGCGCAGGTAGAGGTTGACCTCGCCATCGCGCGGCAGCGGCCCGCCGAGGTCGAAATAATCGGCCAACGCGGTACCGGCCACGGTCAGGCTCACCACCAGGGCGCAGCACAGGCCTCCGGCGAGGGCCGCCCGCATGCGCGCCAGCACCGGCCTGAGCTGGCACAGCAGCGCCGCCGAGAGCAGGACGATCCATTGCACGAACAGGGAGGTCAGGGCCAGGCGCACCCAGTTGAAGCTGGGCAACATCGGCTCGGCCAGCACCAGGACCAGGACCAGCAGTTCGGCCAGCAGCACCAGCCCGAGCAAAGCCTCGGGCAGGCACAATTCCGGCAGGAAGAAGTCGTCGTTGGCGGTTTTGGAACGCGCTTTCTTTTTCAGGCGCTTCGGCATTCCGGATATTTCCCCAATGGCCCGGCGAGCGACCAGAGGGGGTCGCCAGGCAAAAGCCTGTACTGAACCATCAAACCCACGGCGATTCCGTGAAGGCAGCGGCAATCTGCCCAGCCCCCGACCGGACAGGCCGCGCCGGTTTTTCCGGCAACACTGTTATTATCGACGGTATTTTCCGGCCCATCGGCTTTCTTTCACCTTCTTCCGCACCGAGTGAACCCATGAGCACCGACAAGACCAACCAGTCCTGGGGTGGCCGCTTCAGCGAGCCCGTCGACGCCTTCGTCGCCCGTTTCACCGCGTCCGTAGACTTCGACAAGCGCCTGTACCGCCACGACATCATGGGCTCCATCGCCCATGCCACCATGCTGGCAAAGGTCGGCGTGCTCAGCGACGCCGAGCGCGACGCCATCATCGACGGCCTGAAGCAGATCCAGGGCGAGATCGAGACCGGCAGCTTCGACTGGCGCGTTGACCTGGAAGACGTGCACATGAACATCGAAGCGCGCCTGACCGACCGCATTGGCATCACCGGCAAGAAGCTGCACACCGGCCGTTCGCGCAACGACCAGGTCGCCACCGACATCCGCCTGTGGCTGCGCGACGAAATCGACACCATCCTCGGCGAAATCACCCGCCTGCAGCAGGGCCTGCTGGGCCTCGCCGAAGCGGAAGCCGACACCATCATGCCCGGCTTCACCCACCTGCAGACCGCCCAGCCGGTGACCTTCGGCCACCACCTGCTGGCCTGGTTCGAGATGCTCAGCCGCGACTACGAGCGCCTGGTGGACTGCCGCAAGCGGGTCAACCGCATGCCGCTCGGCTCGGCCGCACTGGCCGGCACCACCTACCCGATCCAGCGCGAGATCACCTGCCAGCTGCTCGGCTTCGACGCCGTTGGCGGCAACTCCCTGGACGGCGTGTCCGACCGTGACTTCGCCATCGAATTCTGCGCCGCCGCCTCCCTGGCGATGATGCACCTGTCGCGTTTCTCCGAAGAGCTGGTGCTCTGGACCAGCGCCCAGTTCCAGTTCATCGACCTGCCCGACCGCTTCTGCACCGGTTCCTCGATCATGCCGCAGAAGAAGAACCCCGACGTGCCCGAGCTGGTACGCGGTAAGTCCGGCCGGGTGTTCGGCGCCCTCACCGGCCTGCTGACCCTGATGAAGGGCCAGCCGCTGGCCTACAACAAGGACAACCAGGAGGACAAGGAACCGCTGTTCGACGCCGCCGACACCCTGCGCGACAGCCTGCGCGCCTTCGCCGACATGGTCCCGGCCATCAAGCCCAGGCGCGAGATCATGCGCGAAGCGGCCCGCCGCGGCTTCTCCACCGCCACCGACCTCGCCGACTACCTGGTGCGCAAGGGCCTGCCCTTCCGTGATTGCCACGAGATCGTCGGTCACGCGGTGAAGTATGGCGTGGACACCGGCAAGGACCTGGCCGAGATGAGTCTCGACGAGCTGCGCCAGTTCAGCGACCAGATCAGCGGCGACGTCTTCGCCGTGCTGACCCTGGAAGGCTCGGTGAACGCCCGCGACCATATCGGTGGCACCGCGCCGAACCAGGTCCGTGCCGCCGTCCAGCGTGGCAAGGACCTGCTGGCCAGCCGCTGACCGCTCTCCGGGTGGCGCCCCGCGCCGCCCGGCCTCCCCGATGACAGGACATCGCCATGACCAACGACATTGATGAGGGTGAAGAGGCCTTCGCCGAGGCCACCCTGACCCAGGCCATCGAGAACCAGATCGAGGCCGGCGATCCGCCCGCCGCTCGCGCCACCTTCAACAAACTGACCCTGGTGGGTTACGAGCGCGAGGAAATCCTCCAGCTGATGGCCCTGGTCCTGGCCCACGAAATCGACGCCATGCTCGCGGCGGACCGCCCATTCGACAGCGAATGGTACGAAAGGGCCTTGCGGGCACTGCCGGACCTGCCCGAAGATCAGGCCTGACCTCGCCTACACTCCACAGACTCCAGAATCCGGCCGGCCATCGCCGGCCATTGCAGTACAACAAGAACAAGGAGCGACCATGGTTTTCACCCCCGAACTCATCGCGGAATTCGAACTGCTAGCCCTGTTCAACCTGGACAACACCCAGGAAGGCCTGAAGGTTCACAACAACGCCAACCCCAGAGCCCAGGCCGCTGTCATGCGCTTGCACCAGAAAGGCCTGATTACCCAGCCCGACGGCGGTTACCTGACCAGCCTCGGACTCGACGCAGCCGAACACGTCCAGGCGCTACGCACCATCCTCACGCGCCAGCCCGCCTGACTCCGCCGCTCAAGCCGGCAACCTGACGGGCGATACAATGCCGATGCCTGCCGGCGGTGAAAACCGCCGGCGAGCCTCCAGCATCGGGACATGAACAGAGCATGACGCACACCCAGGAAATCCGCCCGGACATCGACGACGGCATCGACCGCAAGGTCCTCGCACAACTGCGCGCCCGCTTCTTAAGGATCAATGAAGGCCGCCTGGAGCGAGCCATGCAGGCTCTGTCCAGCCGCCAGCAGCTGGTCCTGAAGCTGTTGCCGTTGCTGTTCCACGTCAATCATCCGCTGCTTCCCGGCTACGTATCCGGCACCGCGCCGGCCGGACTCTCCGCCTTCGAGCCCGATGACCAGCTGCTGGCCGAAGTCCAGCGACTGACCCGTTCCTTCGCCTACAAGGCGCGGCGCGGTCCGCAGCCGATGCCCATCCACGGCCTGTTCCTGATGGGCAGCCTGGGCACCATCGCCCAGGCCGAACAGAGCGACATGGATATCTGGGTCTGCCACGCGCCGGAGCTGGACGCCGCCGCCCTCACCGAGTTGCAGCGCAAATGCACGGCCCTGGAAGAGTGGGCGGCCAGCCAGGGGGCCGAGGCGCACTTCTTCCTGATCGACCCGGCGCGCTTCACCCAGGGCGACCGCGAAACGCGGCTGACCTCCGACGACTGCGGTACCACCCAGCACTACCTGCTGCTGGACGAGTTCTATCGCACCGCCATCTGGCTCGCCGGGCGCACCCCGCTCTGGTGGCTGGTGCCGGTGTACGAGGAAGCCCGCTACGCCGAGTACGCCAGTACGCTGCTGTCCAAGCGTTTCATCCGTGCCGAGGAAGTCCTCGACCTTGGCCACCTGGCGCACATCCCGCCCGGCGAATTCATCGGCGCCAGCATGTGGCAGCTGTTCAAGGGCATCGAGTCGCCCTACAAGTCGGTGCTCAAGCTGCTGCTCACCGAGGTGTACGCCAGCGAGCACCCGCAAGTGGCCTGCCTGTCGCTGCGCTTCAAGGAAGCGGTCTACGCCAACCGCCTGGATCTGGATGAGCTGGACCCTTACATGGTGGTTTACCGCCGCCTGGAGGAGTACCTGCGTGAACGCAACGAAACCCAGCGGCTGGAACTGATTCGCCGCTGCCTTTACCTCAAGGTCAACAAGAAGCTCAGCCGGCCGCCGCGCAACCGCAGCAAGAGCTGGCAACGCCTGTTGCTGGAACGCCTGACCGCCGAGTGGCACTGGCCGCATCGGCAACTGGCGATGCTCGACAGCCGCAGCCAGTGGAAGGTGCGCCAGGTGCTGGCCGAGCGTCGCGCGCTGGTCAATGAACTCACCTACAGCTACCGCTTCCTGTCCCAGTTCGCCCGCAGCGAACGGGTCATCAGCCCCCTCAGCAGCCGCGACCTGGGCGTGCTCGGACGGCGCCTCTACGCAGCCTTCGAGCGCAAGGCAGGCAAGGTGGAGTTCATCAACCCGGGAATCGCCCCGGACATCGCCGAAGACACCCTGACCCTGGTGCAGTGCCCCAGCCCGGAGGCCGGCGGCGAGACCCAGTGGGCGCTATTCTCCGGCAGCCTGAATGCCCTGGAGTGGCAGGACTTCGCGCCGCTCAAGCGCAGCCGCGAACTGATCCCCTTGCTCGCCTGGTGCCATCGCAATGGCGTGATCGATGCCGGCACCCGCCTGTCCCTGCATCCGGGCACCAGCGACCTGACCGAAAACGAACTGTCCAACCTGCTGGCCAGCCTGCAACAGAGCTTCCCCCAGCCGCTGGGACAGGTGGGTGAAAGCGCCCTGTTGCGCGCAGCGGTGCCATCGGCGGTGCTGCTGCTGGTGAACGTCGGGGTCGACCCGCTGAAGCAGCACAGTCAGAAGAACCTGCACATGCTCACCGAGCGCACCGACGCCCTGGGCTATTCCGGGGTGCGCGAGAACCTGGTGGTGACCATCGACCAGGTCGTCCTGAACAGCTGGAACGAGATGCTGGTGAGCCGCTATGAGGGCCCCGACGCCCTGCTCGCCTGCCTGCGCGACCACCTCAACAGCCTGCCCGCCAGCGGCGAACGGCCCGGCCTGCGGGTGCGCTGCTTCTGCCGCAACCGTGCCCAGGCCATCGGCCAGCGGGTGCAGGAGCTGTTCGATGACACCCAGGGCCTGCTCGGCGCTGCCGGCGTACCGCGCTTCCTGCTGCAGGTACAGCAGCGCTTCCACGTGCTGCAACTGCAACCGGGCCAGGTCAGCCACGCGAGCCTCGCCGACCTGCCGGCCCTGGTGGAACACCTCGGCCGCGACCTGCCGGGCTACAGCCCGCTACAACTGGACCGGCATGCACTGGAGGACCAGGACCTGGCGGTCATCCTCCCCCTGGGCCGGCCGAACTGCATCCAGGTGTTCTATCGCCAGCTCGGCGAGATCGCCGAAATCAGCCTGCTGGACGAAAACAACGCCCTGTGGCGCCGGCGCCTGCCGTTCCACGATGAACAGAGCCTGCTGACCCCGCTGCACCGCTTCCTGCAGTCGCTGCTCTACCGGCGCAATGCCCTGCTGCCGCTGGACAACTCCGCAGCCGCGCCGCTGCCGGAAATCTTCTATTACGAGGTGGTGCGCCAGGGCCACCAGCTGGAGCCCCGCGCCGCGCCGTCAGCCGCGGTCAGCCATCCCTTCTATGACGTGCAGGCCATTGTCGAGCCGGCCGAGCCGGGACAGGTGCATGTGACGCTCTACTGCAACCACCGCGAGTTCTCCGAGCTGGAATACGGCGCCGGCCTGTTCGCCGCCGTGGCCCGACACATCCTCGCCCAGCGCCGCGTGCCGGAACCCTACCCCTGCTACATCACCGACCTCGACCTGTCGCGGGTGACAGGCCGGGGCCAGGCGCAGACGGTGCACTACCTGCGTTACAAGGTTGAACTGGAAGAAAGGCTGAACCGCGCCTTGCGCGACGGTTGAATCGGCGGGATGCGGCTACCTGTGGGGGCGATTTCAATCGCGAATGAATTCGCTCCCACAGCACGGGGTGTACAAATCAGCGCCCGTATTCGCCGGCTGCCTCGGGCTGGTACTCGATGGCCAGCAGCGTCAGCTTGAGGGTCTTGCCGCCGGGCACCGGCCAGTCGATATGCTGGCCGACGGTCAGGCCGAGCAACGCGCTGCCCACCGGAGCGAGGATGGATACCTTGCCTTCGCCACCGGCGTCTTCCGGGTAGACCAGGGTCAGGTGATAGTCCTTGCCGCTGCTTTCTTCGCGGCAATGCACGCGGGAATTCATGGTGACGACGCCCGGCGGAACCTCCTCGTGGCCAACCACCTGGGCGCGAGCCAGCTCGCGTTCCAGCGCCTCGGCGGCGGGGCCGAACTCCTCCAGGCTGTCGAGCAGGCGCTCCAGACGTTGCAGGTCGAGACGGGTAATGGTGATGGACGGGTGGGTGTTCATGGCGAACGCGCGACTCCTTTGCAGGTTACGAAAAAAGCGAAACCCCGCCCGAAGGCGGGGTTTCAGATTTTGTCTGGCCGGACAAATTGCCCGGAAGCCCGACAGTACGTCAGGCCACCAGCAATTGGCAAGACCGCCCGGTCAGTCCGGCGCGGGGCGCCGTCTTTGCTGGGCAGAGGCGCAGATTTCGCGGCGCCGCTGGTCGCTGGCCCCGCCCCACTCGCAGATTTCCGCAAGGGTGCGGCCACATCCGACGCAGACGTCGGTATCGTCCAGACAACAACGCCGGATGCACGGCGACGGGCAGCGTTCCGCGGGCGCGCTGTCAGAGTTCGTCGAACTCAATGTCTTCGCCCGCCTGCTCGCGGGTCACACGGTTGAGCAGCTCGCCCAGGGGCTCTTCGCTGCTGTCGCAGATCCAGCGACCGCTGGCCTGGTCATAGTCGAAGTGGAAGCCCCCCGAACGCGCCGCCACCCAGAGCTGGCGCAGCGGCTCCTGGCGGCTGAAGATCAGCTGGCTGCCGTTCTCGAAGCGCACGGTCAGGACGCCGCCGCTGTTTTCCAGGTCCAGGTCCAGGTCGCTGTCGTCGAACACGTCTTCCACGCGCTCCTGGACTTCGTCCACCAGGTCGTGGAACTGGGCTTCGCTCAAACTCATCAGGGTCTACCTCAGGGCATCAATGGGGGTGAAGGGCGACGGTAGTCACCCAGGCTCTGTCCGGTCCAGCGGCGAAACGCACGGCTCAGGGAGCCGGGCTCGCTGAATCCGACCAGGAAGGCGATATCGGCCAACTCAAGGGCGGGATCGCGCAAATAGTGCAGCACCAGTTGCTGGCGCGTCTCGTCCACCAACCGGCTGAAGGATAACCCGGCCTCGCGCAGGCGGCGCTGCAAGGTACGCGGGCTCAGCGCCAGGGCCTCGGCCAGGTGCTCCAGGTCCGGCCCTTCGGCGGACAGCTGTGCAGCCAGCAGTTCGCGGGCGCGGTCCAGCACGCTGTGGCCCTGGCGCAGCTCGCCGAGCAGGCGCTCGGCGTAGTCGTCGAACAGCCGGCGGACATCGGCATCGGCCTGGCCGAGGGGCGTGGCGAGCAGGCGCCTGGGGAAGACCAGCGCGTTGTCCGCCTGACCGAAGAGCACCGGGCAACGGAATACCCGCTGGTATTCCGTGGTATCCGCCGGCGCCGGATGCTGGAAGCGCACCTCGGTCGGCGAGATGTCCAGCCCGGTGATCCAGCGGCCGAAGGTCACCCAGGCGGAAAGGGTTTCTTCCGCCAGCAGTGCACGCTGCTGCGGCAGGATGGACTCCCAGCTGTGCGCCACCTGGGGTTCCAGGCCTTCGCGGGGCGGCTCGTCGGCAAGCTCGACCCGGCCCAGGTTGCCCACCAGCGCCGCATAGCGCGCCTGCCGATGCAGGGCATCGGCCAGGGTGGCGCAGCTCATCAGCAGGAAGCCCAGCACGCCGTAGTGGCCCGGACGCACCGCCTCGCCCAGGTGCAGGCCGAGGTGGGGATCGCCGGTCAGCCGCGCGGCGTGGCCGAGCAGATCGAGACAGGCACTGGCGGCGATGCGCTGGTCACGCTGGGCCAGAATCGCGGGGGTCAGCTGGACATGGCCGAGCAGCTCGGCAGGGGCCACGCCGAACTGTTCGATGCGCGTCACCAGGCCTTGCAGATAGGCGACCGAGACCGAGCCGGCGAGGGTTGCGGCGTTGTCCATGAGAGCTCCTTCGCAGGCCGCCAATGCTAGCTCCGCACAGGCCCGCAGGCCACGCCGGACGGGAATTTCGCTGAATAGGCAAGGCGTCGGGGGGTCGGTATACTCCGGAACAATTCACGTTTTCTGCAAGGATTCCGTCATGAAGCGACTCCACGCCCCCTTCGTCGCGCTGCTCGCCGCCGCCTGCCTGCTGGCCGGCTGCGGCCAGAAAGGCCCGCTCTACCTGCCCGACGACGAAAAAGCGGCGAAAGAACACCAGAAAGACGTGTACATCCGCTGATCGGGGGAGCAGTCATGGACGCTTTCACGTACCGCGACGGGGAGCTGTTCGCGGAAGGCGTAGCGCTGTCCGATATCGCCGCTCGCTTCGGCACGCCCACCTATGTCTATTCCCGCGCCGCCATCGAAGCCGGCTACAAGGCTTACGCCGACGCCCTGGCCGGTAATCCGGGCATGGTCTGCTACGCGGTCAAGGCCAATTCCAACCTTGGCGTGCTGAACCTGCTGGCCCGCCTGGGTGCAGGTTTCGACATCGTTTCCAGCGGTGAGCTGGAGCGCGTGCTGGCCGCTGGCGGCGACGCCTCGCGCATCGTCTTCTCCGGCGTCGGCAAGAGCCGCGACGACATGCGCCGCGCCCTTGAAGCCGGCGTGCACTGCTTCAACGTCGAATCGGACAATGAGCTGGAACGCCTGCAGAACGTGGCGGCGGCCATGGAGATGAAGGCGCCCGTGTCCCTGCGGGTCAACCCGGACGTGGATGCCGGCACCCATCCGTACATCGCCACCGGCCTGAAGGAAAACAAGTTCGGCATCGCCATCGACGAGGCCGAAGCCGTCTATGCCAGGGCCGCCAGCCTGCCGAACCTCGAAGTGATCGGCGTCGACTGCCACATCGGCTCCCAGCTCACCAGCCTGGAGCCCTTCCTCGATGCCCTCGACCGCCTGCTGGCCCTGATCGACCGGCTGAACGAGCGCGGCATCGCCATTCGCCACCTGGATCTGGGCGGCGGCCTAGGCGTGCGCTACCGCGACGAACAGCCACCACTGCCCGGCGAATACATCCAGGCGGTGCGCCAGCGCATCGCTGGCCGCGACCTGGAGCTGCTGTTCGAGCCCGGCCGCTCCATCGTCGCCAATGCCGGCGTGCTGCTGACCCAGGTGGAATACCTCAAGCACACAGAACAAAAGGATTTCGCCGTGATCGACGCGGCCATGAATGACCTGATCCGACCGGCGCTCTACGAGGCCTGGATGGACGTGGTGCCGGTGCAACCGCACGGCGGCGCCGAGCGCACCTACGACCTGGTTGGCCCGATCTGCGAGACAGGCGACTTCCTCGCCCGCGAGCGCAATCTGGTGCTCGCCGAGGGTGATCTGCTGGCGATTCGCTCCGCTGGCGCCTACGGTTTCGTGATGAGCTCCAACTACAACACCCGCGGCCGCGCCGCCGAGGTGCTGGTGGATGGCGAGCAAGCCTTCGAGGTGCGCCGCCGCGAAACGATCGAAGACCTTTACGCCGGCGAAAGCCTGCTGCTGCAGTGAGGGCGCATCCATGCTATTGCGCTTCACCAAGATGCACGGCCTCGGCAACGACTTCATGGTCCTCGACCTGGTCAGCCAGCACGCCCATATCCAGCCCAAGCACGCCAAGCAGTGGGGCGACCGCCACACGGGCATCGGTTTCGACCAGCTGCTGATCGTCGAAGCGCCGACCAACCCGGACGTCGACTTCCGCTACCGCATCTTCAACTCCGATGGTTCGGAAGTGGAGCAGTGCGGCAACGGCGCGCGCTGCTTCGCCCGCTTCGTCATCGACAAGCGCCTGACGGTGAAAAAGCGCATCCGCGTGGAAACCAAGAGCGGCATCATCGAACTGGATGTCCGTCCGGACGGGCAGGTGACCGTGGACATGGGCCCGCCGCGCCTGGTCCCGCAACAGATTCCCTTCATCGCCGACGCCGAAGCCCTGAGCTACCCGGTAGAAGTGGACGGCCAGACCGTCGAACTGGCAGCGGTTTCCATGGGCAACCCCCATGCCGTGCTGCGCGTCGATGACGTCGCCACTGCCCCGGTGCACAGCCTGGGGCCGAAGCTGGAGCACCATCCGCGCTTCCCGCAGCGGGTCAACGTGGGCTTCCTGCAGATCGTCAACCGCAAGCAGGCGAAACTGCGCGTCTGGGAACGTGGCGCCGGGGAAACCCAAGCGTGCGGCACCGGCGCCTGCGCCGCAGCGGTTGCCGCGATACGCCAGGGCTGGATGGACTCCCCGGTACAACTCGATCTGCCCGGCGGCCGCCTCTCCATCGAGTGGGCCGGCCCGGGTCAGCCCGTTATGATGACCGGACCCGCCGTCCGCGTATTCGAAGGACAGGTTCGCCTATGACCGACCAGCACCAGGAAGCGCCGCAGCACCTCGACTCCGAGACGGTGGCCGCTTACCTGCGCCTCCATCCGGAGTTCTTCGTCCAGCATGAAGAACTGATTCCCGAGCTGCGCATCCCCCATCAACCCGGTGAAGCCGTGTCCCTGGTGGAACGCCAGGTGAAGCTGCTCCGCGAGCGCAACATCGAGATGCGCCATCGCCTTTCGCAGTTGATGGATGTGGCGCGGGAAAACGACCGCCTGTTCGACAAGACCCGTCGCCTGGTGCTCGACCTGCTCGATGCTGCCAGCCTGGAAGAAGTCGTAAGTGCAGTGGAAGACAGCCTACGCCATGAGTTCCAGGTGCCTTTCGTCAGCCTCATCCTGTTCAGCGAAAACACCCTGCCGGTGGGCCGAAGCGTCACCAGCGCCGAAGCGCACCAGAGCATCGGTGGCCTGCTGGTCGGCGGCAAGACCATCTGCGGCGTGCTGCGCAGCCATGAGCTGGAGTTCCTGTTCGGCGCGCAAGAGCGCGAGCAGGTCGGCTCGGCGGCCGTGGTCGGCCTGAGCCACCAGGGCCTGCACGGCGTGCTTGCCATCGGTAGCCCGGACCCGCAGCACTACAAGAGCTCCCTCGGCACCCTGTTCCTCGGCTACATCGCCGAAGTGCTGGCCCGGGTACTGCCGCGCTTCGCTACACCCCTGCGTTCGGTGAGATAAGCCGCGGCGCATTCCAAGGAAGCCCCATGAATGCCGACCTGGACGCCTACCTGAGTCATCTGCGCAGCGAGCGCCAGGTGTCGGCCCATACCCTGGACGGCTACCACCGCGATCTGCTCAAGGTGCGCGCGCTCTGCGAGAGGTCCGGCATCGCCGACTGGAATGACCTGGACGTCCGCAGCCTGCGCAGCATCGTCGCCCGGTTGCACCAGGACGGCCTGTCCAGCCGCAGCCTCGCGCGCCTGCTGTCGGCTGTGCGCGGCCTCTACCAGTACCTGATCCGCGAAGGCCGCTGCCGTCACGACCCGGCCAATGGTCTGGCCGCGCCCAAGGGTGCCCGCCGCCTGCCGCGCGCCCTCGACGCAGACCGCGCGCAGCAGTTGCTGGACGGTGGCGTGGAAGACGATTTCATCGCCCGCCGCGACCAGGCCATGCTGGAGCTCTTCTATTCCTCCGGCCTACGCCTTTCCGAACTGGTGGGGCTGGACCTGGACGGCCTGGACCTCTCCGCCGGCCTGGTGCGGGTGCGCGGCAAGGGCAACAAGATCCGCGAGCTGCCGGTGGGCAGCAAGGCCCGCGAGGCCATGGAAGCCTGGCTGCCCCTGCGTGCGGCGGCCAATCCGGGCGACCGCGCGGTCTTCATCAGCCGACAGGGCCGCCGCCTGACGCCTCGCGCCGTTCAGTTGCGCGTGCGCGAGGCCGGAGTTCGTGAGCTGGGCCAGCATTTGCATCCGCACATGCTGCGGCATTCCTTCGCCAGCCATATGCTGGAGTCATCCCAGGACCTGCGAGCCGTACAGGAATTGCTCGGCCACGCCGACATTTCCACAACCCAGATCTACACCCACCTGGACTTCCAGCACCTGGCCGCGGTCTATGACCAGGCCCATCCAAGGGCGAAGCGAAAGGGAGCGGACGAATGAGTATCCAGCTGATCACTTTCGACCTGGACGACACCCTCTGGGACAACCGGCCGGTGATCGAAGGCGCCGAAACCGCCATGCGCGACTGGCTGATGGAGCACACGCCGGCGCTGGGCGCCCTGCCGGTGGAACACCTCTGGGCCATTCGCGGCGAGGTCCTCGCTGCCGAGCCGGCCCTCAAGCACCGCCTCAGCGAGCTGCGCCGGCGCACCTTGCGCCGAGCCCTCGAGGGCGTTGGCTACGCCGCCGAAGACGCCGTCGACCTGGCCGAAGGCGCCTTCCAGGCCATGCTTCATGCACGCCATCGCATCACCTTCTTCCCCGACACCGTGCCCACCCTGGAACGCCTCGCCATGCGCTACAGCCTGGGCGTGATCACCAATGGCAACGCCGACGTGCGCCGTCTGGGCCTGGCCGACTACTTCAAGTTCGCTCTCTGCGCCGAAGAGCTGGGCATCGGCAAACCCGACCCGGTGCCTTTCCTTGAAGCGCTGAAGCGCGGTGGCGTCAGCGCCGGAGAAGCCGTGCACATCGGCGACCATCCGGCCGATGACATCGAAGGCGCTCGCCGCGCCGGCCTGCGCGCCATCTGGTTCAATCCGCAAGGCAAGGAATGGAGCGGCGAACAGCTGCCCGATGCCGAAATCACCAGCCTGCGGGAACTGCCCGAGGTACTGGCGCGCTGGGCCAGGTGGCACTGAGGGGCAGGCGCCACTCACCCTGCAAGACCGGCTTCGCCCCGCTCTTCACGTCGCTTTTCCCGCGCCCATGAAAAAGCCCGCCAAGGCGGGCTTTTCGACGGGGGCCGGCCTCAGATGGGGCGGCTGCCGTACTTGCTGTCCGGCTTCTTCGGCGGGTCGGCAACCACGTTGGGTTCGACCTCCTGCACCTTGCCACCACGGGCCAGGAATTCTTCCATGGCCTTGGCCAGGGCATCACGCTCTTTCTGCTTGGCTTCGATGCTGGGCAATTCTTCGACTTCGACCGCAGCCTTGGCCTTCTTCCCGGAGGGGGCAGGGGCCTCGCCGTCGTCGTCGCTGTCGCCGTCATCGGCTGCAGCCAGCTCCTCGCCGTCGTCCTCGTCGGCCGCGTCCAGCTCGTCTTGTTCCAGTTCTTCGTCGCTCATGTTCTACCTCATGCCTTGCCAAAGCAGGTTAGTTATAGCCCAGCCGCGCCAGCTTTCTAACGCTGCCGGAAAAATTTCAGGACGCCTCGCCCTGCAAGGTCGCCAACACCCGGCGCGCACCGCCCTGATCGCGGTGCTCACCCAGATAGACACCCTGCCAGGTGCCCATCGCCAGTTGTCCGTCCCGCACGGGAAGACTCAGCTGGCAGCCGAGCAGGCTGCCCTTGAAGTGCGCGGGCAGATCGTCCGGCCCTTCATAGTCATGTTCATAGCCGCTTTCACCCTGGGGCACCAGTCGATTGAAGAATCGCTCGAAGTCCCGGCGTACCGCGGGATCGGCATTCTCGTTCACCGTCAGTGACGCCGACGTGTGCTGCAGCCAGAGGTGCAACAGACCGACGCGATAGCGCCGCAGTTCCGGCAACGCCACGAGGATTTCCTCGGTGACCAGATGGAAGCCTCGCGGCCTCGGGCGCAAGGTGATCAGGGTCTGCTGCCACATCCGCAAATACCTGTCTCGGCTCGTACGGGCGGCATTCTAGCGCGGCCGATAAAAAAGCAAAGGGCGCCTTTCGGCGCCCTTTTCGGCAGTGCTGCCAACTTCCCCGCCGGCAGCTGCCGGGCGGGGAAATCATCAGGATCAGAGGTTGTAGCCGCGCTCGTTGTGCTGAGCCAGGTCGAGGCCGACGGTCTCTTCCTCTTCGTTGACGCGCAGGCCCATGACCACGTCCAGCACCTTCAGGATCACGAAGGTCACGATGCCGGTGTAGACCACGGTGAAGGCCACGCCTTCGAACTGGATGAGCAGCTGGGCACCGATGTCTTCCACGGCGCCGAAACCACCCAGGGCAGGCGCTGCGAATACGCCGGTCAGCAGGGCGCCGACGATACCGCCGATGCCGTGTACACCGAAGGCGTCCAGGGAGTCGTCGTAGCCCAGCTTGCGCTTCAGGCTGGTGGCGCTGAAGTAGCAGATCACGCCGGCAGCCAGGCCGATGATCAGGGCGCCCATCGGGCCGACGGTGCCGGCAGCCGGGGTGATGGCGACCAGGCCGGCAACCACGCCGGACGCGATACCCAGGGCGCTCGGCTTACCGTGGGTCAGCCACTCGGCGAACATCCAGCTCAGGGCAGCGGCAGCGGTGGCGATCTGGGTGACCAGCATGGCCATGCCGGCAGTACCGTTGGCGGCCACGGCGGAACCGGCGTTGAAGCCGAACCAGCCGATCCACAGCATGGCGGCGCCCACCAGGGTGTAGCCCAGGTTGTGCGGGGCCATCGGGGTGGTCGGATAACCCTTGCGCTTGCCCAGCACCAGGCAGGCGACCAGGCCAGCCACACCGGCGTTGATGTGCACCACGGTGCCGCCGGCGAAGTCCAGCACGCCCCAGTCCCACATCAGGGCGCCGTCACCGCTCCACACCATGTGGGCGATCGGCGCATAGACCAGGGTGAACCAGACGGCCATGAACACCAGCATGGCGGAGAACTTCATGCGCTCGGCAAAGGCACCCACGATCAGGGCGGGGGTGATGATGGCGAACGTCATCTGGAAGGTGACGAATATGCTCTCGGGGAAGGCCGCGACCAGGCTGTCGATGCCGACGCCGCTGAGGAACGCCTTGGAGAAGCCGCCGACGAAGGAGCTGAAGTTGAGTACGCCCTGCTCCATGCCGGTGGTATCGAAGGCCAGGCTGTAGCCGTAGACCACCCAGAGGATGCTGATCAGACCGGTGATGGCGAAGCATTGCATCATCACCGACAGAACGTTCTTGGACCGCACCATGCCGCTATAGAACAGCGCCAGGCCGGGGATGGTCATGAACAGGACCAGTGCGGTGGCGGTAAGCATCCACGCCGTGTCGCCACTGTTCAACACTACCTCGTCGGCGGCCATGGCCAGGCCAGGGGTAACGAGGGACAAAAGGGCTCCTAGCCCTGCGGTTTTACGCAGAGTCATGTTGTTTTCTCCTGGGGCGTTGGGGTTCGGAGGCTTGGTTAGATCGCGTCGGTGCCGGTTTCGCCGGTACGGATACGAATGGCCTGTTCCAGATTGACGACGAAAATCTTGCCGTCACCGATCTTGCCGGTGTTGGCAGCCTTGGTGATGGCCTCGATCACGCGGTCCAGCTGGTCGTCAGCGATGGCCACGTCGATCTTCACTTTCGGCAGAAAATCGACAACATATTCCGCACCGCGGTACAGCTCGGTGTGGCCCTTTTGCCGTCCGAAGCCCTTGACCTCGGTGACAGTGATGCCCTGCACGCCGATCTCAGACAACGACTCGCGCACGTCGTCGAGCTTGAAAGGCTTGATGATGGCGGTGACTAGCTTCATGAAACTCTCTCCCGTGTTTGGTTGACTTGCCCCAGGAAAAACACGAACCCGGGTCAAGTCTAAGCGCAGTGTCTGGCTTTTGTAACGCGTCGGCCCGCCCTGGCTCGGGACTCCGACACCAACCAACCGCTTCTGGCGAAACACTCCCCCGCCTCGCCTGGTGCACCGGTACTGCATCGGTGCATGCGTCGATCTGCTCTAAGCAGAATTCTTGCCAGCTCCAGGGAAAGTGCCTTTTTTCAAGAAGATACTGGCTGGATGCCAGTCAGATCGGCTCAACAGACCACTTGCATCGCACCAAAGCAGTGCATGGCGCCCCAGGGCGTTGCTCAAAAAGCGTGCACCGGCCATCGCCGGACCGGCGCCTGGGAGCAGCGTGGTAGACTCCCGCCCATTCACTTTCGGATGCCCGCCATGCTGCCGCCCAAAGCCCTGCTCGATACCCTCGCCTCCACCGCCTCGCGCCTGTTCAGCAGCGACAGCCCGCTGCCCCGCGCCGAGGTCGAAGCCCAGTTCAAGGTCCTGCTGCAGAGTGCCTTCGGCAAACTCGACCTGGTCAGCCGCGACGAGTTCGACAGCCAGATGGTGGTGCTCGGCCGTACCCGCGCGCGCCTGGAAGCGCTGGAAGCCAAGGTCGCGGAACTGGAAGCCAAGTTGAACCCGCCACCGGCGGAGTGACACCACTCCGGCCCGGCTTACCGATCAAGGAGTGATCAATGTCCCTGGCCATCGTCCACAGTCGCGCGCAGGTCGGCGTCGAAGCCCCTGCCGTGACCGTCGAAGCCCACCTCGCCAACGGCCTGCCGTCCCTCGCCCTGGTAGGCCTTCCGGAAACCGCGGTGAAGGAAAGCAAGGACCGCGTGCGCAGCGCGATCCAGAACAGCGGCTTCGACTTCCCTCCCCGCCGCATCACCCTCAACCTCGCCCCGGCCGACCTGCCGAAAGACGGTGGCCGCTTCGATCTCGCCATCGCCCTTGGCGTGCTCGCCGCCAGCGGCCAGCTGCCGGCCAACGCCCTGGAAGAGGTGGAGTGCCTGGGCGAACTGGCGCTCTCCGGCTCCCTGCGCCCCGTGCAGGGCGTATTGCCCGCCGCACTGGCCGCCCGCGCCGCCGGCCGCACCCTGGTGGTGCCCCGGGAGAACGCCGAGGAAGCCAGCCTCGCCAGCGGCCTCAAGGTCCTGGCAGCCGGGCACCTGCTGGAGCTGACCGCGCACTTCGCCGGCCATACGCCGCTTGCCCCCTACCAGGCCCAGGGCCTGGTGGAAGATCGCCCGCCCTACCCCGACCTCGCCGATGTCCAGGGCCAGGTGGCCGCCAAACGCGCCCTGCTGGTGGCTGCCGCCGGCTGCCATAACCTCTTGTTCTGCGGACCACCAGGCACCGGCAAGACGCTGCTCGCCAGCCGCCTGCCCGGGCTGTTGCCGCCACTGGAAGAGCAGGAAGCCCTGGAAGTGGCAGCGATCCATTCAGTCGCCAGCCACGCGCCCTTGCAAAGCTGGCCCCAGCGACCTTTCCGCCAGCCCCACCACAGTGCCTCCGGCGCGGCCCTGGTGGGCGGAGGTAGCCGCCCCAAACCCGGCGAGATCACGCTGGCGCACCAAGGCGTGCTGTTCCTCGACGAACTCCCCGAATTCGACCGCAAGGTGCTGGAGGTCCTGCGCGAGCCACTGGAGAGCGGTGAGATCGTCATTGCCCGCGCCCATGACAAGGTGCGTTTCCCCGCGCGCTTCCAGCTGGTGGCGGCGATGAACCCCTGCCCCTGTGGATATCTTGGTGATCCCGGTGGCCGCTGCCGCTGTACCCCGGAGCAGATCCAGCGCTATCGCAGCAAGCTGTCCGGCCCCTTGCTTGACCGCATCGACCTGCACCTGACCGTCGCCCGCGAAGCCACCGCACTGCAACCTCCCACCAGCACCGGTCCTGGCAGCGCGGAGGCCGCCGCCGAGGTCGTCCGGGCGCGGCGCCTGCAGCTCCGGCGCCAGGGCTGCGCCAACGCCTTCCTCGACCTGAAGGGGCTGCGCCAGCACTGCCTCCTCGCCGCCGACGACCGCAGCTGGCTGGAAGACGCCTGCGAGCGCCTCAACCTGTCGCTGCGCGCAGCCCACCGCATCCTCAAGGTGGCTCGGACCCTGGCCGATCTGGAGCAGGTTGAAAACATCGCCCGCCATCACCTGGGAGAGGCGCTGCAGTACCGGCCGGAGCCCATGTCTTGACCCATTAAAAACTATCAAAACATGCAACCTGAAAGACGTTCTCTATTCATCCTGTTAGAATGCCACGCCTTCCGCCCTTGGCGGCCATCCGATTACAAGGAGAGCTAGCTCAATGGAGGCACGTTCGTCTTCGCAATCCACCCTCAATCCGCCGGTCTTTTTCGGCTCCGCCATCCTCATCATCGCCCTGGTGCTCTACAGCACCCTCGCCCGTGACCAGGCACAATCACTGTTCGGTCACATCCAGGACTGGATCATCGTCAACGCCAGCTGGTTCTACGTCCTCACGGTGGCGCTGATCCTCATCACCGTGGTCTTCCTCGCGGTCAGCCGCTTCGGCGACATCAAGCTCGGTCCCGACCACAGCCGGCCGGACTACCGCAACAGCACCTGGTTCGCCATGCTCTTTTCCGCCGGCATGGGCATCGGCCTGATGTTCTTCGGCGTTGCCGAGCCGCTGATGCACTACGCCAACCCGCCGGTGGGCGATGCCAACACGGTAGCGGCCGCCAAGGAGGCCATGAAGCTGACCTTCTTCCACTGGGGCCTGCATGCCTGGGCGATCTACGCCATCGTCGCGCTGATCCTGGCGTTCTTCTGCTTCCGCCACGACCTGCCCCTGACCCTGCGCTCGGCGCTCTACCCGCTGATCGGCGAGCGCATCCACGGCCTCATCGGCCACGCTGTGGATATCTTCGCCATCCTCGGCACCGTGTTCGGTGTGGCCACCTCCCTCGGCTACGGTGTGCTGCAGATCAACAGCGGCCTCAACCACCTGTTCGGCCTGCCGGTGAGCGTGCCCGTGCAACTGGCGCTGATCGCCGGCACCTGTGCCCTGGCGACCCTGTCGGTGGCCAGCGGGCTGGACCGGGGGATCCGCTTCCTCTCCGAATTCAACCTGCTGCTGGCGGTGATCCTGCTCGCCGTGGTGCTGGTCCTGGGGCCCACCGTGTTCCTGCTCAAGACCTTCATCCAGAACACCGGCGGCTACCTCTCGGAAATCGTCAGCAAGACTTTCAACCTCTACGCCTACGAGTCCAGCGACTGGATCGGCGGCTGGACCCTGCTCTACTGGGGCTGGTGGCTGTCCTGGTCGCCCTTCGTCGGCCTGTTCATCGCGCGCATTTCCCGCGGCCGCACCATCCGCCAGTTCGTCTGCGGAGTCCTGTTCGTCCCGGCCGGCTTTACCCTGTTGTGGATGACGGTATTCGGCGACACCGCCATCCACATGGTGCTGCAGGAAGGTGTCCGCAGCCTGGCGGACACCGTGGCGCAGGACAGCGCGCTGGCGCTCTTCGCCTTCCTCGAACAGTTCCCCTTCTCCGCCCTGCTGTCGCTGGTGGCGGTGCTGATGGTGGTAGTGTTCTTCGTCACCTCCGCCGACTCCGGCGCCCTGGTGGTGGACATGCTGGCGTCCGGCGGCCGCGAGGTGACGCCGCTCTGGCAGCGCCTGTTCTGGTCGATCCTGATGGGCGTGGTGGCCATGGCGCTGCTGCTGGCCGATGGCCTCAAGGCGCTGCAGACCGCGACCATCGCCAGCGCCCTGCCCTTTGCCATCGTCCTGCTCGCGGCCACCTGGGGCCTGCTCAAGGCCCTGCGCCTGGACGCCACCAAGCGCGGCATCCGCTACCAGGCGCTCAACCTCTCACGGCCGGCCCAGCGCCAGCACGGCGGCTGGCAGCGGCGCCTGCGCAATATCCTGATGTTCCCGCGCCGCAGCCATGTCACCCGCTTCATCGATGAGGTGGTGCGCCCGGCCTGCCAGGAAATCTCCGAGGAACTGCGCAAGCAGGGCTACAGGGTCGAGGTGCAGAACGGCGAGGACGGCCGTTGCCGACTTAACGTCGGCCACGGCGCCGAGGTGGATTTCATCTATGAGGTGCGTCCACGGGCCTTGCCGCTGCCGGCCTTCGTCAGCCGCGATGGCGAGGAGAGCCAGGACTCGCGCAAGTACTTCCGCGCCGAGGTCTACCTGCGCGAAGGCGGGCAGGACTACGACGTGATGGGCTGGAGCCGCGACGAGGTGATCGGCGACCTGCTCGACCAATACGAGAAGCACCTGCACTTCCTCCACGTCGTGCGCTGAGGCAGCTCCTCCCCCGAAACATTTATCCACAGCCTGGCGCTGCCCCATTGGCGCCGGGCTGCGATACTCGCCGCCTCGTCCCACGGAGTCCGGCATGACCAGCTTCAACCTCGGCCCCCTTGCCATTCCCATGCAGCACGGGCTGCTCTACCTCGGCTTCTTCGCGGCGCTGTTCGCAGGCTGGCTGGCCGGGCGTCGGCGCAAGACCAACCCCGAGGGTGTGCTGTTCGCCATGCTGATCGGCGGACTGGTGGTGGCGCGGCTGGCGTTCGTCGGGCAGTACTTCGAGCAGTACGCAGCCAGGCCCCTGAGCCTTGTGGATATCCGCGACGGCGGTTTCCTCTTCTGGCCGGGCCTTGTCAGCGCCGCACTGATCGGTGTCTGGCTCGCCTGGCGAAAGCCTGCGCTGCGCCGGTCACTGGCGATCGCCGTGCTGGTCGGCGGCAGCCTCTGGGGAAGCAGCCTGGCGCTGGTCTCGGCCCTGGAGCGCAGCCGCCAGCTGCCGGAGCTGAGCCTGGTGGACTTGCAGGGCAATCCGGTGGACCTGCGCGCTCTGGATGGCCGCCCGCTGGTAGTCAACCTCTGGGCCACCTGGTGCCCGCCTTGCCGTCGCGAAATGCCGGTGCTGGAAGCGGCGCAGAAAGCCAATCCCGATGTACGTTTCCTGCTGGTGAACCAGGGCGAGCACGCCGAAGCGGTGATCCGCTATCTCGCCGAGCAGGGCCTGGCTCCCCGGGAAATCCTGCTCGACAGCGGCAATCGCCTGGGCCAGGCCACAGGGTCGTTCGGTCTACCCACCACCCTCTTCTACGACGCCAAAGGCAGGCTGAACCACAGCCATATGGGCGAGCTTTCCAGCGCCAGCCTCGAACATGGGCTGCGCCAGTTGCCCTAGCCCAGCAATTCCACTGGCGGCAGTGCCATTGCCGCCACTTCGTCCTTGAGAAAGTCACGCAGCCGGCACAGGCGATCCTGGCCGCTGCGGGCGCGGGGCCAGACCAGGTAATAGCTGTCGCCGCTGGCCACCGCCGTTGGCCAGGGCAGGCCGATGCGGCCCTGGGCGACGTCCTCGGTCACCATCACCAGATCGCCGATGGACACGCCGTAGCCCCGCGCGGCGGCGACTATGCCCAGCTCCAGGGTGTCGAACACCTGTCCACCCTTGAGCGAAACCTCCTCATCGAGGCCCATGCGCTGCAGCCAGCGGCGCCAATCGCGGCGGTCCGGCGTCGGGTGCAGCAGTTCGGTGGCCTGCAGGCGTGCAAGGCTCCAGGGCTCGCGGGCCTGGGATGGCTCACAGACCGGAATCAGCCATTCGCTGAACAGCAGGGTCACCTCCCAGTCCTGGCTGAAATGGCCGTCGCTGAGCAGCACCGCGCAATCGAAGGGCTCGTGCTGGAAGTCCACCTTGTCCACGTCCATCCAGGCGCTGGTCAGCTGCACCTCGATGTCGGTGTTGAGATGACGGAAACGGCTGAGGCGCGACAACAACCAGCGCATGGTCAGGGTGGAGGGTGCCTTCAGGCGCACCGTGGCATCGTCGACCCGCAGCGTGGTGCAGGCGCGCTCCAGGGCATCGAAACCCTCGCGCAGGCCGGGCAGCAGCATGCGGGCCGGCTCCGTGAGCTGCAGGTTGCGCCCCTGGCGCTCGAACAGGCGACAGGAAAAATGCTCCTCCAGGGTGCGGATGTGCCGGCTCACCGCGCTCTGGGTGATGGCCAGCTCCTCGGCGGCACGGGTGAAGGACGCATGGCGGGCGGCGGCTTCGAAGGCACGCAGGGCGTAGAGCGGGGGCAGGCGGCGCGACATATGCCTCGAGCTATGAGTAATAGTTATGGATGGCATCATTTTTTTCCTTTTGTGCCGATCCGGCAAGGCTCGGAGAATTGCTGAATCCAATGCCGGCAAGGGATTGCCCGGCTCTCCGAAACAGTGAGCCTTACTCATGCCTCAGAGCATACGCAATGAACTGGTGGCCATCCTGCGCCTGGCCGGACCGCTGATCGCGGCCCAACTGGCCCACGTGGTGATGGTCTTCACCGACACCGTGATGATGGGCCTGATCGGCCCCGAAGCCCTGGCCGGTGGCGGCCTCGGCGCGGCCAGCTATTCCTTCGTGTCGATCTTCTGCGTCGGCGTGATCGCTGCCGTGGGCAACCTGGTCGCCATCCTCCATGGCGCCGACGACAAGGCCGGCGCCACCCGCCTGACCCAGAGCGGGCTCTGGCTCGCCCTCGGCATGGCGCTCGGCGCTGGCCTGCTGCTGTGGCACCTGAAGCCCGTCCTGCTCGCCTTCGGCCAGGCGCCGGAGAGCGTGGAAGGCGCCATGCGCTTCCTCTCCACCCTGATCTTCGCCCTGCCCGGCTATCTCGGCTTCATGGCCCTGCGCGGCTTCACTAGCGCCATCGGCCGCCCAGGCCCGGTGATGGCCATCAGCATCGGCGGCGCCCTGGCCAACTTCCTGCTGAACTACGCGCTGATCCACGGCATGTTCGGCCTGCCGCGCCTGGGCCTGGCGGGTATCGGCCTGGTCACCGCAACGGTGATGAACGGCATGGCGCTGCTGCTGGCCTGGCACATCGTGCGCAACCCGGCCTACGCCGCCTACCCCCTGCTCAAGGGGCTGCTGCAGCCGTCCCGCGAGGCGCTGGCCGAACTGCTGCGGCTGGGACTGCCGATTGGCGGCACCTATGCGGTGGAATCCGGCCTGTTCGCCTTCGCCGCCCTGTGCATGGGCGCCCTCGGCAACACCCAGCTGGCCGCGCACCAGATCGCCATCCAGTCGGTGTACGTAGCCTTCATGGTGCCGGTCGGCATCTCCTACGCGGTGACCTTCCGCATCGGCCAGCACTACGGCGCCGCCCGACTGGAGGACGCGCGCCGCGCCGGGCGACTGGGCATCGGCTTCGGCGCCAGCTGCATGCTCGCCTTCGCGGTGCTGTTCTGGGCGGCGCCGGAATGGGTGGTGGGGCTGTTCCTCGACCGCCACGCCGCGGAGTTCCACGACATCGTGCAACTGGCCGTGAGCCTGCTGGCGGTAGCGGCGTGGTTCGAGCTCTTCGACGGCACCCAGACCATCGCCATGGGTGCGATCCGTGGCCTGAAGGACGCCAAGACCACCTTCCTGGTCGGACTCGGCTGCTACTGGCTGGTGGGTGCGCCGGCGGCCTGGCTGCTGGCCTTCCCCCTGGGCTGGGGCGCCAGCGGGGTCTGGTGGGGCCTGGCGCTCGGACTGGCGTGCGCCGCATTGGGGCTGACCCTGGGCTTCGAGTGGAAGACCGCGCGGCTGCTGCGGCCCAATGTGAAATCAGCAGCAGGCCGGGCCATCGAGGTTCATCCGTAAGGGTGCGCCATGCGCACCGACTCGAAGGTCAAGCGTCCCCCCGTGTGCGCGGCGCACCCTGCGGGTGACGCTCGCACAGGGGGATGAGCGGCTCAGGGCTCCTGGCTGGCGAACCGCGCCTGGCGGGCGCCGAACACCAGGAAGCGCGCCAGCTCGGCCAGGGGCAGCGGCCTGCTGATCCAGTAACCCTGGATCTGGTCGCAGCCGAACTGGCGCAGCAGCGACAGCTGCTCGGCGTTTTCCACGCCCTCCGCCACCACTTCCAGATTGAGGTTCTGCGCCAGGTGGATCATCGCCTTCACCAGTTGGCGATTCTCCGGCCGGTCGTGCATGCCGCCGACGAAGCTCTTGTCGATCTTCAGCAGGGCAATGGGCAGGCTGTGGAGGTGGACGAAGGACGAGAAGCCGGTGCCGAAGTCGTCCAGGGAGAAGCGCACGCCTAGCCGCCCCAGGGCGTCCATGGTCTGGCGTACCTGCTCGCTGCGGCGCATCACAGCGGTTTCGGTCAGCTCGAACTCCAGCCAACGCGCGTCGACGCCGCGCTCGTGGATCAGCCGGCTCAGGGTGGAGAGCAGCTGGCTGTCCTGGAACTGGCGGAACGACAGGTTCACCGCCATGTGCAACGGCGGCAGGCCGCGGCCGCGCAGCCACTGCATGTCGCGCAGGGCGCGGGAGATCACCCAGTACCCCAGGGGCACGATCAGTCCGCTTTCCTCGGCCAGTGGCACGAATTCATTGGGGGTGAGCAGGCCACGCTCGCCGTGGCGCCAGCGCACCAGCGCCTCGAGGCCGAGAATGTTGCCGGTCTTCAGGCACAGCCGCGGCTGGTAATGCAGCTCCAGCTCGTCGCGGCGCAGGGCGCGGCGCAGGGTGTCGACGTCCAGATGCCGGCGCACCAGCCAGTCGCTGACGCCCTGGGGGGCCTCGGCCGGTTCCTCTTCCAGCAACAGGATGATCGGCAGCGGACAACGCCCGGCGGAAGGCAACAGGCGGGGGGTGCAGAGCACCAGGGCGCAATCCAGGTCGTCCATCAGACCGCTGGCGGCGTCCCAGGAGCCGGCGGTGATGAGGGGGGATGCACTGCCCATCGCGGCCAGGAGGTCGCGAAGCAAGACGGCCCAGGCCGGCGATTCCGCCAGCAGGAGCATACGCATGGGCTCGACTAGTGCGGACAAATGACCTCCCCGGGGTCATGGACACTTCGGCGCTTTCGCGCCAGTTAGCGCCACTTTCGGCGTCGTTCTTACCAAACTTCCCTGCTCGGGCTTCGCCAATTCAGCGGTGAAGACGGCACCATCGTACTGTCTATGCGGAAATTTCCAAGGGAAACCCACTGGCAACCGAGCCTGCATCACAGTTGCCCGGAGGTACTTCGGTACAACCCGGCCGGCCTGCTAGAATGCGCGGCCATTCGCCTTGATCCAAGCCCCCAGCATGTCCCGACTCAACCCTCGGCAACAGGAAGCCGTGAACTACGTCGGTGGTCCGCTATTGGTGCTCGCCGGCGCAGGCTCCGGCAAGACCAGCGTGATCACCCGCAAGATCGCCTACCTGGTGCAACAGTGCGGGATCCGCGCGCAGCACATCGTCGCGGTGACCTTCACCAACAAGGCGGCGCGCGAGATGAAGGAGCGCGTCGGCAGCCTCCTGCGCGGCAGCGAGGGCAAGGGCCTGACCGTCTCCACCTTCCACAACCTCGGCCTGAACATCATCCGCAAGGAACACGCGCGCCTGGGCTACAAGCCCGGCTTCTCGATCTTCGACGAGTCGGATATCAAGGCGCTGCTGACCGACATCATGCAGAAGGAATATTCCGGGGATGATGGCGTCGACGAGATCAAGAACTACATCGGTAACTGGAAGAACGACCTGATCCTGCCGGACGAGGCACTGGCCAAGGCGCGCAACCCGAAGGAACAGACCGCCGCCATCGTCTACCTGCACTACCAACGCACACTCAAGGCGTACAACGCGGTGGACTTCGACGACCTGATCCTGCTGCCGGTGAAGCTGTTCCAGGAACACCCGGACATCCTGGAGAAATGGCAGCACCGCGTGCGCTACATGCTGGTGGACGAATACCAGGACACCAACGCCAGCCAGTACCTGCTGGTGAAGCTGCTGGTGCAGCACCGCGCGCAGTTCACCGTGGTGGGTGACGACGACCAGTCGATCTACGCCTGGCGTGGTGCGCGGCCGGAAAACCTGATGCAGCTCAAGGAAGACTTCCCCTCGCTGAAGGTGGTGATGCTGGAGCAGAACTACCGCTCCACCAGCCGCATCCTCAAATGCGCGAACATCCTCATCGCCAACAACCCCCACGTGTTCGAGAAACAACTGTGGAGCGAGATGGGCGTGGGCGATCCGATCCGGGTGATCCGCTGCCGCAACGAGGACGCCGAGGCCGAGCGCATCGCCATGGAAATCCTCACGCTGCACCTGCGCACCCAGCGGCCCTACAGCGATTTCGCCATCCTCTACCGGGGCAACCACCAGGCCAAGCTGATGGAGCTCAAGCTCCAGCATCACCAGATCCCCTACCGGCTATCCGGCGGCACCAGTTTCTTCGGCCGCCAGGAAGTGAAGGACCTGATGTCCTACTTCCGCCTGCTGGTGAACCCGGACGACGACAACGCCTTCCTCCGCGTGATCAACGTGCCGCGCCGGGAGATCGGTTCCACCACCCTGGAGAAGCTCGGCAACTACGCCACCGAACGCGGCATTTCGATGTACGCCGCCTGCGACGAGATGGGCCTGACCGAGCACCTGGACAGCCGCTTCACCGACCGCCTGCAGCGCTTCAAGCGCTTCATGGATACCGTGCGCCAGCAGTGCGCGCAGAACGATCCCATCGCCGCGCTGCGCAGCATGGTGATGGACATCGACTATGAAAACTGGATTCGCCAGAACGCCTCCAGCGACAAGGTCGCGGACTTCCGCATGGGCAACGTCTGGTTCCTCGTCGACGCCCTGAAGAACACCCTCGAGCGCGACGAGGAAGGTGGCATGACCATCGAGGAAGCCATCGCCAAGCTGGTGCTGCGCGACATGCTCGAGCGCCAGCAGGAGGAAGAGGAAGGCGCCGAAGGCGTGCAGATGATGACCCTGCACGCCTCCAAGGGGCTGGAATTCCCCTACGTCTTCATCATGGGCGTCGAGGAGGACATCCTCCCCCACCGCTCCAGCATCGAAGCCGACACCATCGAAGAAGAACGCCGCCTGGCCTACGTGGGCATCACCCGCGCGCGGCAGAACCTGGCCATGACTTTCGCCGCCAAGCGCAAGCAGTACGGCGAAATCATCGAATGCTCCCCCAGCCGCTTCCTCGAGGAACTGCCTCAGGAAGACCTGGAATGGGAAGGCATGGAAGACGCACCGGTGGAGGTGAAGGCCGCGCGCGGCAACACGGCCCTGGCGGACATCCGTGCCATGCTGAAAAAGTCCTAGGGCCTGTTCGGGGTCTTGCAAGCTGGAGCCGCGCTTCTGGGGCCGACGCGCAGCTGACCCTGGACCGGCGCGAAATCAAAGCACCCCGGTACAAACCGGGCAATACATGAGGGTACAGGCGTGGAAGCGCTGAAACAGAAGATTCGTGAAGAAGGCATCGTACTGTCCGAGCAGGTACTGAAGGTCGACGCCTTCCTCAACCACCAGATCGATCCGCGCCTGATGCAGCAGGTGGGCCACGAGTTCGCGGAACGCTTCAAGGGCCTGGGCGTCACCAAGATCGTCACCATCGAAGCCTCCGGCATCGCCCCTGCGGTGATGGCTGGCCTGGAACTGGGCGTGCCGGTGATCTTCGCCCGCAAGTTCCAGTCGCTGACCCTGAAGAGCGACCTGCTGATCTCCAAGGTGTTCTCCTTCACCAAGCAGACCGAAAGCACCATCGCCATCTCGGCCAAGCACCTGACCGCTGCCGACAAGGTGCTGGTGATCGACGACTTCCTCGCCAATGGCCACGCCGCCAAAGCGCTGATCGACCTGATCCAGCAAGCCGGCGCCAGCGTTGCTGGCATCGGCATCGTGATCGAGAAGTCCTTCCAGGAAGGCCGCGCCCTGCTGGAAAGCGAGGGCTATCGCATCGAATCCCTGGCGCGCCTCGCCTCGCTCGCTGACGGCAAGGTCACCTTCGTCGATTGATCCCGTCGCTCCAGGATCGACCATGACGGTGTGGGGGCGATTTCAATCGCAATGCAGGACGAAGTCCTGCCGTAGGTTGTGGCTGAGCCCACGAAGCCCAACGGGCATGCTCAGCTGCTATCGTTGGGCTTCGCAGAGCTCAGCCCAACCTACCGGTCCGGGGAAACCGGTTACCTGTGAGCGATGAATTCGCTCCCACAACGCGCCCGGGCTGCGACAACTGGTCGCAGCGAGCAGGCAAAAAAAGCCGCCCTCGGGCGGCTTTTTCGTCGATGGCGGACTATTACAGACCGGACATCTTCTTGATGGTGGCTTTCAGCTCATCATCGGTGCAGTCGGCGCAGGTGCCCTTCGGCGGCATGCTGTTGATGCCGGTGATGGCCTTGGCCAGGATGCCGTCGAGGCCGCCCTGGTGGTCAGCACGCTCTTTCCAGGCAGCGGTATCGCCGATCTTCGGCGCACCCAGCACGCCAGCGGTGTGGCAGGCGCCACAGTGCTTGGCAATGATGTCGTCCGGCGTACGCGCGCCGCCGCCAGCAGCGGCTGCTACGGCGCCAACGCCCTTGCATTCCTGACCCTGTACGCAGACCTCGCCTACCGGCTTGATGCGCTCGGCGATGGCGTCGTCGGTCGCGGCCTGGGCGCTAACAGCCCACAGGGCCAATACGGCAGCATGGGCCGCCAGCATCTTCTTGATTAGGTTCACCCTTACACCCTCATCGTGGCTAGTTTCGCCCGCGGCCACGGTTTCGCGGGCGGGCGCAAGTATATACGGATAGTCCGCCACGCTGAAACAACCCAACTTGTCGCAGGGAAACTGGCGTGGCGCCTACGGAATTCAGAAGTTCGCCGGTGTGGTCGCGCTGATCAGGCGGGCCGGGGCGTCGAACGGATTGCGGAAACGGTGCGGCTTGCTGCTTTCGAAGTAGTAGCTGTCGCCCGGTTCGAGGACGTACACCTCGCTGCCGATAGTCAGCTCAAGACGGCCTTCCACCAGCATTCCGGCCTCTTCGCCATCGTGGGCGTACATCTCGTCACCGGTATCGGAACCCGGTGGATAGGTTTCGTCGAGGAAGGCCAGGGCGCGGCTGGGATGGGCCTTGCCCACCAGTTTCATGGTGATGGCACCACTGCAGATATCGGTGAGTTCGGCAGCCCGATAAACCACCTGGACCTGGTTTTCCTGCTCGAGATCGAGGGAGAAGAATTCAACCAGCGACATGGGAATACCCCCCAGCACCTTCTTCAGCGAGCTGATGGAGGGGCTGACACTGTTCTTCTCGATCATGGAAATCGTGCTGTTGGTGACACCCGCACGCTTGGCGAGCTCACGCTGGGACAGGCCTTTCAGCTTGCGGATGGCTTGCAGTCGAACACCGACGTCCAATGGCGGGATCCTCCTTGGGATCAGGGGGGTGGTCACGGTCGCCGTATCATGGCAACAGCGTTCAGTATTTACAACACTCGGGTTGCCAATACTGCGCAAACGCTCCCCATCCCAGGGATAGCCCGGGAAAAACCGTAATCTTGCGGGAAAAATTCGGAGAAATGATCACTTTTCTGATCATCTCGCCCCTTTTTCAGGAATCAGGTGTAGACGAGCGGTACCCGACGCAGGTTGCAGAAGATCTGGTACGGAATGGTGCCGGCATGGACCGCGACATCACTGGCCAGGACTTCCTTGCCCCAGAGCTCGACGCGGCTGCCTAGGCCGGCGTTGGGCAGGTCGGTGAGATCGACCGTTAGCATATCCATGGACACCCGGCCGATCAGTCGGCTCGGCTGCCCGTCGATGCTCACCGGGGTGCCGGTGGGTGCATGACGCGGGTAGCCATCGGCGTAGCCCATGGCAACCACGCCGACGCGGGTCTGGCGCTCGGTGACGAATTTCGCGCCGTAACCGACCGGCTGGCCGCCCGGCAGTTCGCGCACGCTGATGATTTTCGATTCCAGGGTCATCACCGGCTTCAGTTTCTCGGCCAGGGAATGCGCCTGTTCGAACGGGGTGGCGCCGTAGAGCATGATGCCGGGACGCACCCAGTCGCTCGGGACCTGCGGCCAGCCCAGCACGGCCGGCGAGTTGCGCAGGCTGACCTCGGCCTCAAGGCCGGCGCGGGCCTGCTCGAACACGGCGACCTGCTCGGTGCTGCTGGCGCAGTCCAGTTCGTCGGCACGGGCGAAGTGGCTCATCAGGACGATTTTCTCGACCTTGCCGCTCGCCTGCAGACGCTGCCAGCCGTCCCGGTATTCGGCCGGGTGCAGGCCGACGCGGTGCATGCCCGAATCCAGCTTGAGCCAGACGGTCAGCGACTTGCGGATGGAAGCGCGTTCGATGGCCTCCAGCTGCCAGCCGGAATGCACCACGGTCCAGAAATCGTGCGCCTGGATCAGCTCCAGTTCGTCAGCCTCGAAGAAGCCCTCCAGCAGCAGTATCGGCTTGCGGATGCCCGCCGCGCGCAGCTCCAGCGCTTCCTCGATGCAGGCCACGGCAAAACCGTTGGCCTCCGGCTCCAGCGCCTGGGCGCAGCGCACCGCGCCATGACCATAGGCATCGGCCTTGACCACGGCGAGGGCCTTGGCGCCCGTGACTTCGCGGGCGAGGCGGTAGTTATGGCGAAGGGCTTCGAGATCGATCAGGGCACGGGCGGGACGCATGGCGAGGGCTTCTTCTAATTGATCAGGCGGAAAAAACCCGGCGCGAACGCCGGGCTGAGCAAAAACTTAAGGAAGTGCGGCGATGACCATCATCTCCACCAGCACGTCGGGCGAGTACAGCTTCGCCTCCACGCAGGCACGGGCCGGGGCGGCGCCCTTCGGCACCCAGGCATCCCACACCGCGTTCATCGCGGCGTAGTCCGCCTCCATATCCTTCAGGTAGATGGTCACCGACAGGATGCGGCTCTTGTCGGTACCGGCCTCGGCCAGCATCGCGTCGATGGCGGCCAGAGTTTCGCGAGTCTGTTGGCCGACGCCCGCGCTGTGCTTCTCATCCAGCTGGCCGGCCAGGTAGACCGTGCCGTTGTGGATGACGATTTCGCTGTAGCGGGTTTCAGTGCGCAGGCGCTGGATTGACATTGTCCGGGGTCTCCTTGGAATTGCCGTAACGGAAGATATCCAGGCCTTCGGCGCTGATCTGCGGACGCTTGCGCGCCATCAGGTCGGCGAGCAGGCGACCGGAGCCGCAGGCCATGGTCCAGCCAAGGGTACCGTGTCCGGTGTTGAGGAACAGGTTGCGGAACGGCGTCGCGCCCACGATCGGGGTGCCGTCCGGGGTCGCCGGGCGCAGACCGGTCCAGAAAATGGCCTGGGACAGGTCGCCGCCTTCCGGGTAGAGGTCGGCGGTGATCATTTCCAGGGTGTCACGGCGAGCCGGATTCAGGTCCAGGTTGAAACCGGTGATCTCGGCCATGCCGCCCACGCGGATGCGCTTGTCGAAACGGGTGATGGCGACCTTGTAGGTCTCGTCGAGAATGGTCGAGGTCGGAGCCATGTCCGGATTGGTGATCGGCACGGTCAGCGAATAGCCCTTGAGCGGATAGACTGGCGCCTTGATGCCGAGCGGCTTGAGCATTTGCGGGGTGTAGCTGCCCAGGGCCAGCACGTAGCGGTCGGCGGTTTCCAGCTTGCCGTCGATCCACACGCCGTTGATCCGGTCGCCGGCGAAATCCAGGCGCTCGATGTTCTGACCAAAGCGGAATTCCACGCCCAGCTTCTCCGCCATCTCGGCCAGGCGGGTGGTGAACATCTGGCAGTCGCCGGTCTGGTCGTTGGGCAGGCGCAGGGCGCCGGCCAGCTTGTGCTTGACCTTGGCCAGGGCCGGCTCGACGCGGGCGATGCCCTCGCGGTCGAGCAGCTCGTAAGGCACGCCGGAACGCTCGAGGACGGCGATGTCCTTGGCTGCGGCGTCGACCTGGGCCTGGGTGCGGAACAGTTGGGTGGTGCCGAGCGCGCGACCTTCATAGCTGATGCCGGTTTCGGCGCGGAGTTCGTCGAGGCAGTCGCGGCTGTACTCGGACAGACGCACCATGCGCTCCTTGTTCACCGCATAGCGGGCGGCGGTGCAGTTGCGCAGCATCTGCGTCATCCACAGGTACTGGTCGATGTCGCTGGTGGTGCGGATGGCCAGCGGCGCATGCTGCTGCAGCATCCACTTGACGGCTTTCAGCGGCACGCCGGGCGCGGCCCAGGGCGATGCATAACCGGGGGAAACCTGGCCAGCGTTGGCAAAACTGGTTTCCATGGCCACAGCGTTCTGGCGGTCCACCACGACCACCTCGAACCCTGCCTGGGCCAGGTAATAGGCGCTAGTCGTACCGATCACACCACTGCCAAGGACCATCACTCGCATGTCTGTCTCCATTCGCAACGGGGAATTCGCTGCGTTTGTTATTTTGAGCGTCATTGGCGCGAAGTATAGGGAGACAATCCCAGTGATATTCACTATATAGATAGCTATATTTGGCGATAATTCTCGGTAAAATGCGCTTCAGCGGAGGGGCATCCACCATGCGCACCCAGCATCAATCCCGTCGTGAACTCGACAAGATAGACCGGAATATTTTACGAATCCTGCAGGAAGACGGCCGTATCTCCTTCACCGAGCTGGGCGAACGCGTAGGGCTTTCCACTACGCCCTGCACCGAGCGCGTCCGCCGCCTGGAACGCGAGGGCATCATCCTCGGCTACAACGCGCGCCTGAACCCGCAGCACCTCAAGGCGAGTCTGCTGGTGTTCGTCGAGATCAGCCTGGACTACAAGTCCGGCGACACCTTCGAAGAATTCCGCCGCGCCGTGCTCAAGCTGCCCCACGTGCTGGAATGCCATCTGGTGTCGGGCGACTTCGACTACCTGGTGAAGGCACGGATCAACGAGATGGCCTCCTATCGCAAGCTGCTCGGCGACATCCTGCTGAAGCTGCCCCACGTGCGTGAATCCAAGTCCTACATCGTCATGGAAGAGGTGAAGGAATCACTGAATCTGCCGATTCCCGAATGATGTGTTACCTGCGTTCCGAACCCCTTGGCATGTTCGGGGGGTTCGCCTTATTCTGCCCGGGCGTTTAATTTTCCACACAATAAAATCAGGATTTCGCACATGAACGCCCGCGTTCGCATCCCGGTGCACACCGAACAACACGCCCCCTCCTATTACGCTGCGACCGCGAACCGTCGCATCGACTACCCGCCCCTGGCGGGAGAGGTGCTGGCCGATGTGTGCATCGTCGGCGGCGGCTTCTCCGGGCTGAACACCGCGATCGAGCTGGCCCGGCGCGGCCGCTCGGTGGTACTGCTGGAGGCCCGGCAGATCGGCTGGGGCGCCAGCGGTCGCAATGGCGGGCAACTGATTCGCGGCGTCGGCCACGGCGTCGAGCAGTTCGAGCCGGTGATCGGCGCCGACGGCGTGCGTTCACTCAAGCTGATGGGGCTGGAAGCGGTGGAGATCGTCCGTCGCCGGGTGGAAGAGTTCGCCATCGACTGCGACCTGACCTGGGGCTACTGCGACCTGGCCAACAAGCCCGGTGACTTCGCCGGTTTCGCCGAGGACATGGAAGAACTCAAGGGCCTTGGCTACCGCCACGAGCTGCGCCTGGTGCAGCCTGGCGAGATGCGCAGCGTGGTGGGTTCGGACCGCTACGTCGGCGGCCTGATCGACATGGGTTCCGGCCACCTGCACCCACTCAACCTCGCCCTGGGCGAAGCCGCTGCGGCGCAATCCCTTGGCGTGCGCCTGTTCGAGCACTCCACCGTGACCCGCATCGAGTACGGGGCAGAAGTGAAAGTGCATGCCGCCCGCGGCGTGGTCCGCGCCAGGACCCTGGTGCTGGCCTGCAATGCCTATCTGAACAACCTCAACCCGACTCTCGGCGGCAAGGTGCTGCCCGCCGGCAGCTATGTCATCGCCACCGAACCGCTGCCGGCTGACCTGGCCCGCGAGCTGCTGCCGCAGAACATGGCGGTATGCGACCAGCGCGTCGCCCTGGACTACTACCGCCTTTCCGCGGACAACCGTTTGCTGTTCGGCGGCGCCTGCCATTATTCCGGACGCGATCCAGCGGATATCGGCGCCTATATGCGGCCGAAGATGCTCAAGGTCTTCCCGCAACTGGAAAACGTGCGCATCGACTACCAGTGGGGCGGCATGATCGGCATCGGCGCCAACCGCCTGCCGCAGATCGGCAAGCTGCCGGACCAGCCCAATGTCTACTTCGCCCAGGCCTATGCCGGCCACGGGCTGAACGCCACCCACCTGGCCGGCCAGCTCCTGGCCGAAGCCATCTGCGGCGAGCAGGGCAGTGGTTTCGACCTCTTCGCCAAGGTGCCGCACATCACCTTCCCCGGTGGCCGCCACCTGCGCTCGCCTCTGCTGGCCCTTGGCATGCTCTGGTACCGGATGAAGGAAGCGGTGGGGATCGCCTGATCCCCATTCCCGCAAAGGCTCGGCGTCTAGCGCCGGCCTCAGTCCGCAACCACCTCGGCGCCGTCATCGAACAGCTCGCGGCTCCAAGCCAGCCAGACGAACCCGGCAGCGCCAAGGGCCATCATCAACGGCAGCGCGTGGCCGCTGATCCACTGGCTCGCCGCACCGGTCACCAGCGGTCCCACCAGGCAGCCAATCCCCCAGAGCTGGGCGACATGGGCGTTGGCCCGCACCAGCTCGTCATCCCGGTAACGTTCGCCGATGAGGATCAGCGCCAGGGTGAACAGCCCGCCGGCACTGGCGCCGAACAGCACCCAGAGCGGCCAGATCAGCGGCGTGTGCAGCAGCAGCGGAATGCCCAGGCTGCTCAGCAGCAGCGTCACGCCGCAGGCACGGAACAAGGAGCGCCGTGACATGCGGTCAGCCAGCCAGCCGATGGGCAGTTGCAGGGCGGCATCGCCCACCACCACCACGCTGGCCATCAGCAGCGCCACCTCCTGGGTAAAGCCCTGGCGCAGACCGTAGATCGGCAATAGGGTCAGCATCATCGCCTCGAATGCGGCGAACAGCGCCACCGCCCAGGCAATGGTCGGCAAGCGCGTGCAGAAGGACCAGAGCCCACGCCCCGAGGCGCTGTGGGCGTCGACACTCGGCGCGCCGGTACGGCCGAGCAGCAGCAGCGAGCCGCCAATCAGCAATCCGGTGCCGGTCCAGAAACCGAGGTCGTTACCAGTGCCGATCGCGCTCAGCAGCAGCGGACCGGATAACTGGCTCAGGGCGTAGCCGGTGCCGTAGAGGGCCACCAGGCGTCCGCGCCACTCGTCCACCGCCAGTTGGTTGATCCAGCTCTCGCCGAGGATGAACACCACCGTCAGGGCGACGCCGATCAGCAGCCGCAGCACCAGCCAGACCGGGTAGGACTGCACCAGCGCCAGCGATGCCACCGACAAGGCCCCCACCAGCAGGCACATCTGCATCAGCGTGGCAGTGCCGAAGCGTGCAGCCAGCCGCCCGGCGATCACCGCGCCGAGCAACACACCGACCGCCGGGGTCGCCGCCATCACACCGATGGCGAAACTGCCGTGGCCCCAACTTTCCAGCCGCAACGAAACCAGCGGCATGGTCACGCCCAGGGCGAGGCCGATGCTGATGACCGCGCCGCTAACCGCGAAGTAGGTTCCCCAACGCATTGCCAATGTCCTCCCTTTCCATGCGGGGCAAAGCAAAAAAGGCCGGGCTCCATCGCTGGAAACCCGGCCGCAGGCGTGGCTCGTAGAGCCGGCCCCCCGAACCGCGAGGGGCGGACCTCAATGGTGTATCAGAGCTTGATCCAGGTGGCCTTCAGCTCGGTGTACTTGTCGAAGGCATGCAGCGACTTGTCGCGGCCGTTGCCGGACTGCTTGAAGCCACCGAAGGGCGCGGTCATGTCGCCGCCGTCGTACTGATTGATCCAGACGCTGCCAGCGCGCAGGGCCTTGCCCACCAGGTGGGCGCGGGACAGGTTGCTGGTCCACACCGCTGCGGCCAGGCCGTAGATGGTGTCGTTGGCGATGGCCACCGCTTCTTCCTCGGTGTCGAAGCCGATCACCGACAGCACCGGGCCGAAGATTTCTTCCTTGGCGATACGCATGGCGTTGTCCACGCCGTCGAACACGGTCGGCTCGACGTAGGTGCCGCCGGTTTCTTCCAGCACGCGCTGGCCGCCGGCGACCAGCTTGGCGCCGTCTTCCTTGCCCGCCTCGATGTAGCGCAGCACCTGGTTCATCTGGGTGGTGTCCACCAGGGCGCCGACGTTGGTCGCCGGGTCCAGCGGGTTGCCCGGTTTCCAGGTCTTGATCGCCTCGACCACCATGGGCACGAACTTGTCCTTGATCGAGTTCTCCACCAGCAGGCGCGAACCAGCGGTGCAGACCTCGCCCTGGTTGTAGGCGATGGCACCAGCCGCGGCTTCGGCGGCGGCCTTGAGGTCCGGGGCGTCGGCGAAGACGATGTTCGGGCTCTTGCCGCCAGCTTCCAGCCAGACGCGCTTCATGTTCGATTCGCCGGCGTAGATCATCAGTTGCTTGGCGATCTTGGTGGAGCCGGTGAACACCAGGGTGTCGACATCCATATGCAGGGCCAGGGCCTTGCCCACGGTGTGGCCGAAGCCCGGCAGCACGTTGAACACGCCGGCCGGAATACCGGCCTCAATGGCCAGCTGGGCGATGCGGATGCCGGTCAGCGGCGACTTCTCGGACGGCTTGAGGATCACCGAGTTGCCGGTGGCCAGGGCCGGGCCGAGCTTCCAGCAGGTCATCAGCAGGGGGAAGTTCCACGGCACAATGGCGGCGACCACGCCGACCGGCTCACGGGTCACCAGGCCCAGTTCGTTGTGCGGGGTGGCGGCGACTTCGTCGTAGATCTTGTCGATGGCCTCGCCGCTCCAGCGGATGGCGCGGGATGCGGCCGGCACGTCGACGGCCATGGAGTCGCCGATCGGCTTGCCCATGTCCAGGGTTTCCAGCAGGGCCAGCTCTTCAGCGTGGGCGTCGATCAGGTCGGCGAAGCGGATCATGATCTTCTTCCGCTTGACCGGCGCCAGACGCGACCAGACACCGGACTCGAACACGGCGCGGGCGTCCTTCACCGCCAGCTCGGCATCGGCCAGGTCACAGCTGGCGACCTTGCCCAGCAGACGGCCGTCGACCGGGCTGATGCAGTCGAAGGTCTCGCCGGAAACGGCGTTGGTGTATTCGCCATGGATGAAGGCGCGGGTCTCGATCTGCACGGACTTGGCGCGTTGTTCCCAGTCTGCACGGGTCAGGGTGGTCATTGGAGCTTTCCTCTTATTAGAAGAGTGCCGCCAGCTCAGGCATGCACTGTCAAAAATTCTGCAAGGCCGACCTACGAATGGCCATCCTCGCAACCCTAAACCAGACAGACCAGCCTTTTCAATATATTTGACAGAATTCCGTCAAACACCCTTGCCTTGTTCGATTTATCAAACATAGACTGCGTTCAAATCATTACTACAAGCCACCTCGCCTTCTCCGGTGCCCACAATGACAAATGCCTTTACGCCAAAACTGGGCAGAATATCCAACAGTCTCGACGACTTCTGGACATCTTTCACCGCCAACCGCCAGCTCAAGGCATCGCCACGCCTGCTGGAAAGCGCCGAAGGGATGTACTTCACCTGCACCGATGGGCGCCGCGAGATTACCGAGGCCGCGAGCAAACAGATCGACATTTTCGTCGGCACACTCGCCGACTCCATCCGCAAGGCCGCCTGAACAGGGACCACAAAATGAACATCCAGCAGATCGTCGACTTCGCCCAGGCCACCACCACCCCGGAGCACTACCGCCCGGCGCCCGAGAAGATTCTCAAGGGCGATCCCGAGCAGAGCGTACGCAACCACTACGCCAGCCCCTGCGGCCAGTTCAACGTGGGCATCTGGGAGGGCGCGGTGGGCCACTGGACGGTGAACTACACCGAACACGAGTACTGCGAGATTCTCCAGGGCGTGTCGGTGATCCGCGATGCCGACGGCAATGCCAAGACCGTGCGCGCCGGCGACCGATTCGTCATCCCGGCCGGTTTCTCCGGCACCTGGGAAGTGCTGGAACCGTGCCGCAAGGTCTACGTGATTTTCGAACAGGCTGCTCGCTGAGCCCGTTCTCCCCATGCTTGTCACCCTTCAACCCGCCACTGGCGGGTTTTTTTATGGGCAAAAAGCCAAGGCTGCTTTCCAATGGGGGCGATTTCAATCGCTGAGCAGGCCTGCCCTCTGCCGCCCATTGGGTCGGCTCCGCCGCCCTTGGCCAATGCATTCGCCCCCACAATGAGTCGGCAGCCAAGTCCAAAGTCCGAGCCCATCAACCGGCAGAAATCCCAGGCATGAAAAAGCCCGCACGAGGCGGGCTTCTTCGACAAGGGCCGGATCAATTACTTGATCTTGGCTTCCTTGTAGATCACGTGCTTGCGCACAACCGGATCGAATTTCTTGATTTCGATCTTGTCGGGAGTGGTGCGCTTGTTCTTGTCGGTGGTGTAGAAATGGCCGGTACCGGCACTGGACACCAGACGGATCAGTTCACGCATGATTGACTCCTTAAACCTTTTCGCCGCGGGCGCGCAGTTCGGACAGAACTGCGTCGATGCCGCGCTTGTCGATGATACGCATGCCCTTGGCGGAAACGCGCAGACGCACGAAGCGCTTCTCGGACTCGACCCAGAAGCGGTGGTGCTGCAGGTTCGGCAGGAAACGACGACGGGTTTTGTTGTTTGCGTGGGAAATGTTGTTCCCGGTAACCGGACCCTTACCGGTTACTTGACAGACTCTCGACATGCCTCAGCCCTCTAAACCACATGCCCAACCCGGCATGGGTTGGCCGCTTGAACTCTCACATTGTGGGCGCTTGAACGCCCGTCTCGTCAGGGTCTTACCGGCCGCAATTTGACTGCGAAAGACCGGGCCCCCAGAAAAGAGCGCTGCTTTATATCAGAAACCCCCTAGTGCAGCAAGGGACGTAGCGATTTACCCACAGCCCGGGGAAGCCGCAATCATGCCAGCATCGCCACGCCAAGGGGATCCGGGCTACGCGACCGCTCGTCGCCCGCGACGCATTGTCCGCTGGCCGGGCTTGGTCTAGGGTAAGGCCTTTGGCTCACAACGGGCCTTCCCCACCGCAAAGGAGCTTGCCATGCGCCTCGCCGCCCTCCCACTGCTGTTCGCCCCGCTGCTCACCCAGGCCGCCACCTTGAGCGTCTGCACCGAGGCCAGCCCCGAGGGTTTCGACGTGGTGCAGTACAACTCTCTAACCACCACCAACGCCTCGGCCGACGTGCTGATGAACCGCCTGGTGGAGTTCGATGCGCAGAACGGCAAGCTGGTCCCGGGCCTGGCCGAGCGCTGGGAGGTCTCCGCCGATGGCCTGACCTACAGCTTCCAGCTGCGCCCGGGCGTGACCTTCCATGCCACCGACTATTTCAAGCCGAGCCGCCCGCTGAGCGCCGACGACGTGGTGTTCAGCTTCCAGCGCATGCTCGACCCGGCCCACCCATGGCACAAAGTGGCCCAGAGCGGCTTCCCCCACGCGCAGTCCATGCAGCTGCCGAGCCTGATCAAGAGCATCGACAAGCTGGACGACCACCAGGTGCGCTTCGTCCTCAACAAGCCGGACGCCACCTTTCTCGCCACCCTCAGCATGGGTTTCGCCTCCATCTATTCAGCCGAATATGCCGAGCATCTGATGAAGGCCGGCACGCCTTCAATGCTCAACGCCCAGCCCATCGGCACCGGCCCCTTCGTCTTCCGCCGTTTCCAGAAGGACGCCGCCGTGCGCTACGCCGCCAACCCGGACTACTTCGGCGGCAAGCCTGGTGTCGACGGCCTGGTCTTCGCCATCACCCCGGACGCCAACGTGCGCCTGCAGAAGCTGCGTCGCGGCGAATGCCAGATCGCGCTGTCGCCCAAGCCGCTGGATGTGCAATCCGTCTCCGGCGACAAGAACATCAGGACGGTGCAGACAGAGGCCTTCATGACCGCCTTCGTCGGCATCAACAGCCAGCACCCGCCGCTGGACAAGCCCGAGGTGCGCCAGGCGATCAACCTTGCCTTCGACAAGCCGAGCTATATCAAGGCCGTATTCGAAGGCAGCGCCACCGCAGCCAACGGCCCTTTCCCGCCGAACACCTGGAGCTACGCCAAGGACCTGCCGGCATACCCCCACGACCTGTCAAAGGCCAAGGCACTGCTCGCCGAAGCGGGCCTGAAAGACGGCTTCAAGACCACCATCTGGACCCGCCCTTCCGGCAGCTTGCTCAACCCCAATCCAAGCCTCGGTGCCCAGATGCTGCAGGCCGACCTGGCCAAGGTGGGCATCCAGGCGGAAATCCGCGTGATCGAGTGGGGCGAACTGATCCGCCGCGCCAAGGCCGGTGAGCATGACCTGCTGTTCATGGGCTGGGCCGGCGACAACGGCGACCCGGACAACTTCCTCACTCCGCAATTCTCCTGCGCCTCGGTAGAGTCCGGCCTCAACTTCGCCCGCTACTGCAACGCCGAGTTGGACAAGCTGATCGCCGACGGCAAGACCCACGCCGACCTGGCCGAACGCACCAGCCTCTATGAAAAGGCCCAGCGGATCATCCGCGAGCAGGCGCTCTGGCTGCCGCTGGCCCATCCCACCGCCTTCGCCCTGACCCGCGCCAACGTCGAGGGTTACCAGGTGAACCCCTTCGGCCGGCAGGATTTCGCCAAGGTGAGGCTGGACTAGATCCAGCCCCTCTCTGCCATAGACAAGGGCTCACCATCGCCGACGATGAAGTGATCCAGCACCCGCACGTCGATCAGCGCCAGCGCCTCCTTGAGGCGCCGGGTCAGCTGGCGATCAGCCTCGCTGGGCTCGGCGATGCCTGACGGGTGGTTGTGGCTGAGGATGAGCGCGGCCGCGTTGTGCGCCAGGGCGCGCTTGACCACCTGGCGCGGGTAGACGCTGGCGCCGTCGATGGTGCCGTGGAACAGCACTTCGAAGGCCAGCACCCGGTGCTTGCTGTCGAGGAAGAGGCAGGCGAACTGCTCATGGTGGGAATGGCGCAGTTGTGCCTTGAGATAATCGCGCACCGCCTGCGGGCTCTCCATCGCGGAGTCGCGGCGCAACCCTTCGGCCAGGTGACGCCGGGCCATTTCCAGCACCGCCTGCAATTGGGCGAATTTGGCCGGACCGAGGCCCAGATGCTGGCTGAAGTCCTGCAGCTCGGCCTCGAGCAAGGCGCGCAGGCTGCCGAAGTCGTTGAGCAGATGGCGGGCGAGGTCAACGGCGCTGCGGCCAGCCACCCCGGTACGCAGGAAAATGGCAAGGAGTTCGGCGTCGGAAAGGGCCGCCGCACCCAGTTCGAGAAGCTTCTCCCGCGGACGTTCCGCCGCAGGCCAATCGCGGATGCTCATGACACCTCCATGGTTGAGCCGCGCCGCTGTTCCAGTGCGGTCGCTGTGATATCTTAACCCACCTTTTTTGCGCGGCGATCGGCCTGGGGAGGCGCCTTCGCCGCAGCGCATCTTCCACTTCATAAAAGGCAGGCCTATGCAGCGGCTCTATCGGAAACGCATCCTCCTGGGCGTGGGCGGCGGCATTGCCGCCTACAAGAGCGCTGAACTGGTTCGCCGCCTGCGCGACCAGGGTGCCGAAGTCCGCGTGGTAATGACCCAGGGTGGCCGCGAGTTCATCACCCCCCTGACCCTCCAGGCCCTGTCCGGGCATCCGGTCCACCTCGACCTGCTCGACCCTGCCGCCGAAGCGGCCATGGGCCATATCGAACTGGCCCGCTGGGCCGACCTGGTGCTGATCGCGCCCGCCACCGCCGACCTGATGGCGCGCCTGGCCCAGGGCGTGGCGGACGACCTGCTGACCACCCTGGTACTGGCCACCGACGCCCCGGTCGCCCTGGCGCCGGCGATGAACCAGGCCATGTGGCGCGACCCGGCCACCCAGGCCAACCTGGGAGTCCTTGCCAAGCGTGGCCTGCGCCTGTTCGGCCCGGCCGCCGGCAGCCAGGCCTGCGGCGACGTCGGCCTCGGCCGCATGCTGGAGGCTGAGGAACTGGCCCAGCTCGCCGCCAACTGCTTCGAGCACCGCGCCCTGACCGGCCGCCACGTGCTGATCACCGCCGGCCCAACCCAGGAAAACATCGACCCGGTGCGCTACATCACCAACCACAGCTCCGGAAAGATGGGCTTCGCCCTCGCCGAAGCCGCGGTAGAAGCCGGCGCCAAGGTGACCCTGATCAGCGGCCCGGTCCACCTGCCCACCCCGGACCGCGTCAATCGCATCGACGTGGTCAGCGCCCGCGACATGCTCGCCGCCTGCGAAGCAGCCATGCCCTGCGACCTGCTGATCGCCGCCGCGGCCGTCGCCGACTACCGCCCGGAAGTGGTCGCGCCGCACAAAATGAAGAAGGACCCGACCAGCGGCGAAGGCCTGCTGCTGCAGCTGGTACGCAACCCCGATATCCTCGCGACCCTCGCCAGCCGGCCCGATCGCCCCTTTAGCGTGGGCTTCGCCGCCGAAACCGAAAACCTGCTGGAATACGCCTCGCGCAAGCTCAAGGACAAGAACCTCGACTTGATCGTCGCCAATGACGTGGCCAACCCCAGCATCGGCTTCAATAGCGAGGAAAACGCCATCACCGTCATCGACCGCGACCTGGGTCAGACCAGCTTCGCCCAGACCAGCAAGGGCAAGATCGCCCGCCAGCTGATCGCCTTCATCGCCGAACGCCTCAACCAGGCCTGAGACTCCATGCACTCATTGCAAGCCAAGATCCTCGATTCCCGCCTCGGTAGCGAATTTCCCCTGCCGCAATACGCCACTCCAGGCTCCGCCGGCCTCGACCTGCGCGCCATGCTCAAGGAAGAAGTCGTCCTCGAACCGGGCCAGACCATCCTCATCCCCACCGGCCTGTCGATTCACATCGCCGACCCCGGCCTGGCCGCGCTGATCCTGCCGCGCTCGGGCCTCGGCCACAAACACGGCGTGGTGCTGGGGAACCTGGTGGGCCTGATCGACTCCGATTATCAGGGCGAGCTGATGGTGTCCTGCTGGAACCGCGGACAGACCACCTTCTGCATCGCCATTGGCGAACGCATCGCCCAACTGGTCCTGGTCCCCGTGGTCCAGGCGCACTTTGAACTGGTCGACGAATTCCACGAGAGCGAGCGCGGCACCGGCGGTTTCGGTCACACCGGCAGCCACTGACCGGCCAGAATCAGGAAGACGATTCGCCCAGGAGACGTTCAGTGAAACTCTTCAAGCGCAGCAAGGACGCCACCGGCAACGGCACAGCCCGCCCCTCGCCCGAGGCTGGGCCTGGCCGCAAGGACTCCGGCGACCTGCTCCCGGGAATGCTCGCTGCCCTCGCAGGCGTGGCCGCTGCCGGCGCCCTGCTCTGGTTCGGCGTGCTTGTCCCGTCCGAGCAGAGCCGGGTCGGGCAGCTTGCGCAGGCCTGGGGCGACAGCCAGGCCTCCGCCCTGCGCCAGGCCATCACCCAGTTGCAGGCCGATACCGCCGCAGCCGCCCGCGATCCAAGCCTGATCGACGCACTCAACAGCGGCGATGCCGAACGGCTGATGGCCGCCGAGCGCAGCCTGGGCTATCGCGACGGCGTGATCGACGCCCATCTCAACCTGCCCGGCCAGGCCCAGCAGAACAGCCAGCGCGCCGCGCCGATGAACTTCGCCGCGCTGGACCTGTTGCGTCGCCTGGAAGGCGGCCGGCAGCCCAGCCCCGAAGCCTACAAGGTGGGTGAACGCTGGCTGATCTACAGCGCGGCGCCACTGCGCCAGAACGATCAGAGCGCCCCCCAGGGCACGCTGTTGCTGGTGTTCGACATGGATCGCCTGCTGCGGAGCCTGCCGACATTGCCGGACGGCGCTGGCCAATTGCAGCTGATCCAGCAGTTCAACAATGCCCCGGCCCAGGTGCTGGCCCAGCGCGGGCAGCCCGGCGACGCCGCGGCGATCGCCCTGGACAGCGGCAATCCGAACTGGAAGCTCAGCTTCGTTCCCGGTACGGCACTGGCCGGCGAAGGCGTTTCCCCGCTGCTGCTGGCACTGGCCGCGCTGCTCGCCCTGGGCGGCGCGGTGCTGGGCCTGAAGCTTTACCAGGGCACGCTGCAGCGCAAGCTGCGTGATGACGCCCAGCAGCTCAATCAGATGCTGCAAGAACTCTCGAACGGCAAGAGCGTCAAAGCCTTCAGTCTGCGCCTGCCGGCGCTGGACAACCTGGCCCAGGCGCTTGCCCGCCAGCCCAGGCGCAAACCCGAGCCGGCGCCGGACAACGGCCAGGCCAGGGCGGTCGCCAGCAACCCCGTTGCCCCAGCTCCCGCCCAGCCTGCCGTATCGGCCGAGCCGCTTTTCCAAGATACCGACATTCTCGATATCGACATCCTCGACGAAGACCAGGACCTCCTGGGATTGGAGCAAGCCCCTGCCATGACCAGCATCGAACAGATCGCCCCCACCCTGCCCGCCAGCATTTTCCGCGCGTATGACATCCGCGGCGTGGTCGGCGATACCCTCACCACCGAGACCGCCTACTGGGTCGGTCGCGCCATCGGCTCCGAGAGCCTGGCCCGCGGCGAGCCCAACGTCTCGGTCGGCCGCGATGGCCGCCTGTCCGGCCCGGAGCTGGTCCAGTCGCTGATCCAGGGCCTGCTGGACTGCGGTTGCCAGGTCAGCGACGTCGGCATGGTGCCGACCCCGGCGCTCTACTACGCAGCCAACGTGCTGGCCGGCAAATCCGGCGTGATGCTCACCGGCAGCCACAACCCGCCGGACTACAACGGCTTCAAGATCATGATCGCCGGCGAAACCCTGGCCAACGAACAGATCACTGCCCTGCACACCCGCATCCAGAGCAACGACCTGGCCAGCGGCGTCGGCAGCCTCGAAGCGGTGGACGTGCTGGATCGCTACTTCCGTGAAGTCCGCGACGACATCGCCATGGCCAGGTCCCTGAAAGTGGTGGTGGACTGCGGCAACGGCGTAGCCGGGGTGATCGCACCGCAGCTGATCGAGGCCCTGGGCTGCACCGTGATCCCGCTGTACTGCGACGTCGACGGCACCTTCCCCAACCACCATCCGGACCCGGGCAAGCCCGAGAACCTGGAAGACCTGATCGCCAAGGTCAAGGAGACCGGCGCCGATCTCGGCCTGGCCTTCGACGGCGACGGCGACCGCGTCGGCGTAGTGACCAACGAAGGCACCATCATCTACCCGGACCGCCTGCTGATGCTGTTCGCCAAGGATGTGGTATCGCGCAATCCGGGCGCCGACATCATCTACGACGTCAAGTGCACCCGCCGCCTGACCTCCCTCATCAGCGGCTACGGTGGCCGCCCGGTGATGTGGAAGACCGGCCACTCGCTGATCAAGAAGAAGATGAAGGAAACCGGCGCACTGCTGGCTGGCGAGATGAGCGGCCACATCTTCTTCAAGGAGCGCTGGTACGGCTTCGACGACGGCATCTACAGCGCCGCGCGCCTGCTGGAAATCCTCAGCCAGGACAAGCGTGACGCCGAAACTGTGTTCTCGGCCTTCCCGAAAGACGTCTCCACTCCGGAAATCAACATCACCGTCACCGACGAGAGCAAGTTCCAGCTGATCGAGCGCCTGCAGCGCGAGGCCAACTGGGGCGAAGCGAACCTCACCACCCTCGATGGCGTGCGTGTCGATTACCCGAAGGGCTGGGGCCTGTGCCGCGCCTCCAACACGACCCCCGTGCTGGTGCTGCGCTTCGAGGCCGACACCGAGGAAGAGCTGGAACGCATCAAACAGGTGTTCCGCAGCCAGCTCAACCTCATTGCCCCTGAAATCAACCTGCCGTTCTGATCCGTTCCACTGGAGCCCAGCATGACCCTCAGCCTTGACGCTGCTTCCCAAGTCGCCCAGGTCCTGTCCGAAGCACTGCCCTACATCCGCCGCTTCGTCGGCAAGACCCTGGTGGTCAAGTACGGCGGCAACGCCATGGAGAGCGACGAGCTGAAGGCCAGCTTCGCCCGCGACGTGGTGCTGATGAAGGCCGTCGGCATCAACCCCGTGGTGGTGCACGGCGGCGGCCCGCAGATCGGTGACCTGCTCAAGCGCCTGTCCATCGAGAGCCACTTCGTCGACGGCATGCGCGTGACCGACGCGCAGACCATGGACGTGGTCGAGATGGTGCTGGGTGGCCAGGTGAACAAGGATATCGTCAACCTGATCAACCGCCATGGCGGCAGCGCCATCGGCCTGACCGGCAAGGACGCCGAGCTGATCCGCGCGAAGAAGCTCACCGTCACCCGCCAGACCCCCGAGATGACCCAGCCGGAGATCATCGACATCGGTCACGTGGGCGAGGTTGCCAGCGTCAACACCGATCTGCTGAACATGCTGGTGCAGGGCGACTTCATCCCGGTGATCGCGCCGATCGGCGTGGGCGCCAACGGCGAGTCCTACAACATCAACGCCGACCTGGTGGCGGGCAAGGTAGCCGAGGCGCTGAAGGCCGAGAAGCTGATGCTGCTCACCAACATCGCCGGCCTGATGGACAAGCAGGGCCAGGTACTCACCGGCCTGTCTACCGAGCAGGTCAACAGCCTGATCGCCGACGGCACCATCTACGGCGGCATGCTGCCGAAGATCCGCTGCGCGCTGGATGCCGTGCAGGGCGGCGTGAATGCCGCACACATCATCGACGGCCGCGTTCCCCACGCCGTGCTGCTGGAGATCTTCACCGACACCGGCGTCGGCACCCTGATCACCAACCGCAAGCGCGGCTGACCACAGCAACACCCGAACAGGCCGGAGCGATCCGGCCTGTTCATTTTCAGGAGCCGGAAATGGCCAAGCTGCCCCGTGATGACTTCCGTTTCTTCCACCCCTTGCGCGTGCGCTGGGCCGAGGTCGATCCGCAAGGCATCGTCTTCAACGGCAACTACCTGACCTACGCCGACGTCGCCATCACCGAGTACTTCCGCGCCATGGACGTGGCTTATCCGGCCGACCTGCTGAAAGACGGCGGCGACTTCTTCGCAGTGAAGACCTTGCTGGAATACCTGGCGCCGGCACGCTTCGACGACCTGCTGGACATCGGTGTGCGCGTCAGCCGTCTGGGCGGCGCCAGCATGACCTTCGAGCTGGGCATCTGGCACGGGGCAGAACAACTCACCTCGGGCGAGGTGGTCTATGTGCACGCGGACGCCGGCAGCCGCAAGAGCCTGCGTCTGCCGGACTGGCTGAGGGAGCGGGTGCGGGGCTTCGAACGGCTCGCGCCGCCGACTGAGGTCGGCTAGCGAGCAACGCCAAGCAGTTCGGCCAGCCGCTCACGGTCGGCGGCAAAGCTCGCCTTGGCGGCATCGCGGTCCTTTTCGTAGCGAGCGATGTCGTTGTCCAGGCTCTTCTGCTGGTTGCGCAGGTTGTCGATCTGCTCCACCAGATGGGCGGGCACCTCGCGTCCGGCCCGCTCGCTTTCCGCTGCCTGACTCTGCAGGCTGGCCTGCTGGTTGCGCAGCGATTGCTGGTTGCCACGGGCGACTTCGATCAGGCCATCCAGTTCGGCCATCTTGCGCTCCAGCGCGCGATCGACGTCTTCGATACTGGTATATAGCCGCAGCAACCGGGCATCGGAACTGGCGCGAGCCTTCTCATCCAGCTGACGCTGCATCTCCTCACGGCTCGGGGCCGGCGGGACCACACGCACAACCCGCCCCTGCTCGTTGAGCACCTGGTAACCCTTGCCGACGTATTCCGGGGGAACGCCCTGGCGATCCAGGACGGTCACACCCTTGTCGTCAACATAGCGATACAGTTCGGCCGCGCCGGCCAGCGCCGGCGCCAGCAGAAGCAGCGCCAGGCTGTAGCGAAGTGCGAACGGCTTCAACATGAGGACTCCCGACCCCGAACGGTCAGATTCCGAAGTTGGCGCGATAGGTTTCCACGGCAGGCAGGTGTTTCTTCAGCTCGGCGTCGCCAGCCAGGTACTCCAGTACCTGCTCCAGGGAAACGATGCTGACCACCGGCATGCCGAAGTCACGCTCTACTTCCTGTATAGCCGAGAGTTCGCCCTGACCGCGTTCCTGACGGTTCAGTGCGATCAGCACACCGGCCGCCTGGGCCTTCTGCGCCTGGATGATCTGCATGACTTCGCGGATCGCCGTACCGGCAGTGATCACGTCATCGATGATCAGCACGCGGCCTTCCAGCGGCGCGCCAACCAGGGTGCCGCCTTCGCCGTGATCCTTGGCTTCCTTGCGATTGAAGCACCACGGGATGTCGATCTGATGATGCTCGGCCAGCGCCACGGCAGTGGCAGCCGCCAGCGGAATTCCCTTGTAGGCCGGGCCGAACAGCACATCGAATGGAATGCCACTGTCGACCACAGCGGCCGCATAGAATCGGCCGAGCTGGGCCAGGGCAAGACCGCTGTTGAACAGGCCGGCATTGAAGAAATAGGGGCTGGTACGCCCTGACTTGAGAGTGAACTCACCGAAACGCAGAACCCCGCGCTCGATGGCAAAGCGAATGAAATCGCGCTGGTACGCCTGCATGAAAAGCCTCGGACGGCACGGATTTAGCTAAAAAGAAAGAGCTCGGGTATCATACACGCACGTGTTTTTGGGGGCCATTTATGCGGATCATCAGTGTGAACGTGAATGGTATTCAGGCAGCAGCCGAGCGGGGTCTCCTCAGCTGGCTGCAAGCCCAGAATGCCGACGTGATCTGCCTGCAAGACACACGTGCCTCCGCCTTCGACCTGGACGACCCTGCCTTCCAACTGGATGGTTATTTCCTCTATGCCGGCGATGCCGAAGTGCCTGCCCAAGGTGGCGTGGCACTCTATTCGCGGTTGCAACCCAAGGCGGTGATCTGGGGACTCGGCTTCGAGTCCTGCGATCGGTACGGACGCTACCTGCAGGCAGATTTCGACAAAGTGAGCATCGCCTCCCTGCTGCTGCCCTCCGGGCAAGGCGGGGACGAGAACCTGAACCACAAGTTCAAGTTCATGGACGACCTCACCCATTATCTGAACAAACAGCGCCGCAAGCGCCGCGAGTACATCTATTGCAGCTCGCTGTACGTCGCGCACCAGAAGCTGGACGTGAAGAACTGGCGCGACTGCCAGCAGATTCCGGGCTTCCTGGCGCCCGAACGCGCCTGGATGGACGAAGTGTTCGGCAACATGGGCTACGTCGATGCCCTGCGCGAAGTCAGCCGCGAAGGCGACCAGTTCAGCTGGTGGCCGGACAGCGAGCAGGCCGAGATGCTCAACCTCGGCTGGCGCTTCGACTATCAGATGCTGACGCCGGGCCTGCGCCGCTTCGTGCGCAGCGCCAAGCTGCCGCGTCAGCCGCGCTTCTCCCAGCACGCGCCACTGATCGTCGACTACGACTGGATGCTTAGCGTGTGACGCCGGGCAGGAAAAAGCCGGCTTTCGAGCCGGCTTTTTCCTGTCCCGCCGTTCGGCCTATTTCACCAGCCGCCAGCAGAAGGGATAGCGATAGGCCTGTCCTTCGTTTGCCTTGATCCCGGCGATGATGGTCAGCACCAGCGCACCGATGCTCACCAGGCCGAGCAGCGGAAAGCCGATCACCACCAGCATCAGCAGGAAGCACAGCACCACGGCCAACGCCACGGTGATCTGGAAGTTCAGCGCTTCCTTGCCCTGGGCATCGACGAAGGGATCGAGGTCCTTCTTGATCTGCCACACGATCAGCGGACCCAGCAGGTTGCCAAAGGGGAACACCAGGCCGAGGAAGGCGGAGAAGTGGCAGAACATCGCCCACTGCCGGACTTCCCGGGTAGGTTCCCGATACTCGGTTGGCTCGTCCATTCCAGCACCTCCTCGTGCAATTGCGGCGTCAGTCGGCCAGGGCGGCGCTCTGCAGCTCAAACAGATCGTTCAGACCCTTGCGCGCCAGTCCGAGCATGGCATTCAGCTCTTCCGGCTGGAAGGGGGTACCCTCGGCGGTGCCCTGGACTTCGATGAAGCCGCCGGCATTGGTCATGACCACGTTCAGGTCGGTTTCGGCGGCGGCGTCTTCCAGGTAGTCCAGGTCCAGCACCGGCTCGCCCTGATAGATACCCACGGACACCGCGGCGACCATCTGCTTCAGCGGCTCGCCCTTCAGGGAACCACGCTTCTTCAGCACCTTCAGCGCATCCACCAGGGCCACCATGGCGCCAGTGATGGACGCGGTGCGGGTGCCACCGTCGGCCTGGATCACATCGCAATCCAGATAGATGGTGTTCTCGCCCAGCTTGGTCATGTCCAGCGCAGCGCGCAGCGAGCGGCCGATCAGGCGCTGGATTTCCAGGGTGCGGCCGCCCTGCTTGCCGCGGCTGGCTTCGCGCTGGTTACGTTCACCGGTGGCGCGCGGCAGCATGCCATATTCGGCGGTCAGCCAGCCCTGGCCCTGCCCCTTGAGGAAGCGCGGCACGCCGGCTTCGACGCTGGCCGTGCAGATCACTTTGGTATCCCCGAACTCCACCAGCACCGAGCCTTCGGCGTGCTTGGTGTAGTTGCGGGTGATGCGGATCGGGCGCAGCTGATCGGCCGCGCGGCCACTGGGACGTTTCATCGGGGCTTACCTGTTCGGGAGAAATCTGCACGCCATTATAGAGGCCCGACGGCATGGGGGACATCGCCGCGTTGGGAGGCACGGTCTGCCTGGGCTACAATCCCCTGCTTTGATCGTCGAAACCGAGAAGAGGAAACCCCATGGTGCACAGCATGACCGCCTTCGCCCGCGTCGAACGGGCCGGCCCCCACGGCACCCTGAGCTGGGAACTGCGCTCGGTGAACCACCGCTACCTCGAACCCCACCTGCGCCTGCCGGAAGCCTTCCGCGACCTCGAAGGCCCGGTGCGCGAGGCCCTGCGCCAGGGCCTGTCGCGCGGCAAGGTGGAATGCACCCTGCGCATGGCCGAAGAAAGCACCGGCAAGCCGCTGCAGGTGGACCGCGAACGCGCCAGCCAGTTGATCCAGGCCGCCAAGAGCATCGCCGCGCTGATCCAGCAACCGGCCCCGCTCAACCCCCTGGAAGTCCTCGCCTGGCCGGGTGTGCTGGTGGCCGATGCCGCCGATCCGCAAGCACTCAACGCTGCCGCCATGGAAGCCTTCGCCCAGGCCCTCGCGGAACTGAAGAACGGCCGCTCCCGCGAAGGTGCCGAACTGGCCCGCCTGCTCAATGAGCGCCTGGATGCCATGCAGGAGGAAGTCACCGCCCTGCGCGCGCTGGTTCCGCAGATGCTCGCCGCCCAGCGCCAGAAGATCCTCGACCGCTTCAACGAGATGAAGGCCGAACTGGACCCGCAACGCCTGGAACAGGAAATGGTGCTGCTGGCGCAGAAGAGTGATGTCGCCGAAGAGCTGGACCGCCTCGGCACCCACATCAACGAAGTCCGCCGCGTGCTCAAGGCCGGCGGTGCTGCCGGTCGCCGCCTGGACTTCCTGATGCAGGAGCTCAACCGCGAAGCCAATACCCTGGGCTCCAAGGCCTTCGACCCGCGCAGCACCCAGGCTGCGGTCAACCTCAAGGTGTTGATCGAGCAGATGCGCGAACAAGTCCAGAACATCGAGTAAGAGAACGCCCCATGACCGCTACCCCCGGCACCCTGTACATCATTTCCGCCCCCTCCGGCGCCGGCAAGACCAGCCTGGTCAAGGCGCTGATCGACGCCGAGCCGAACATCCGCGTCTCGGTATCCCACACCACCCGCGGCATGCGCCCCGGCGAAGTGGACGGCGTGAACTACAACTTCGTCTCCCGCGAAAAGTTCGTGCACATGCTCGAACACGGCGACTTCCTCGAGCATGCCGAAGTCTTCGGCAACCTCTACGGCACATCTCAGAGCTGGGTCCTGCAGACCCTGGCCGAAGGCCATGACCTGATCCTGGAGATCGACTGGCAGGGCGCCCAGCAGGTCCGCCACCTGATGCCCATGGCCAAGTCGATCTTCATCCTGCCGCCGAGCCAGGAAGCCCTGCGCCAGCGCCTGGACAACCGCGGCCAGGACAGCAACGAGATCATCGAGCGCCGCATGCGCGAAGCCGTCAGCGAAATGAGCCACTACGTCGAGTACGACTACCTGGTGATCAACGACGACTTCGCCACCGCCCTGGACGATCTCAAGGCCATTTTCCGCGCCAACCAGCTGCTTCACGCTCCCCAGCAGGTCCGTCACGGCGCCCTGCTCGCGCGTCTGCTCGAATAAACGCGCAGGCGTCTATCACGGCGATAGCTGGCTCCCTGGCCAGCCTTGAGCCAAACTCCACCAGAGGAGCGCCGAAAATCGGCGCTTCCCTAAATGGTGGCGATTTTTTAGACTATCCAGTCCGCTCGCCCGATCCGGGCAAAGTATCAGCCACCCATTTCGTGCTACGAGGAACACCATGGCCCGCGTTACCGTTGAAGATTGCCTGGAAAACGTCGACAACCGCTTCGAGCTGGTCATGCTCGCCACCAAGCGTTCCCGTCAGCTGGCCACCGGCGGCAAGGAGCCGAAGGTAGCCTGGGAAAACGACAAGCCGACCGTAGTCGCCCTGCGCGAAATCGCTGCCGGCCTGGTCGACTACGAAGTTGTCGCCCAGGAAGACATCGTTGAAGAAGAGCCGCTGTTCGCCGCATTCGAGGACGAGGCCAACGAGGCCCTCTGATCTTATGCCTGGTCGACGTCGCACGGCGCAGGATAACGAAGGCCGGCAAGGAGATATAACTTGCCGAGCATAGACGCCCTTGCCGAACGGCTTTCGACCTATCTCGGCGCCGACCAGGTCAACCTGGTGCGCCGAGCCTACTTCTACGCCGAGCAGGCGCACGACGGCCAGCGCCGTCGCAGCGGTGAAGCCTATGTCACCCACCCGCTCGCCGTAGCCAGCATCCTCGCCGACATGCACATGGACCATCAGAGCCTGATGGCCGCAATGCTGCATGACGTGATCGAAGACACCGGCATCGCCAAGGAAGCCCTCTGCGGGCAATTCGGCGAAACCGTCGCGGAGCTGGTGGACGGGGTCAGCAAGCTGACCCAGATGAACTTCGAGTCCAAGGCCGAAGCCCAGGCCGAGAACTTCCAGAAGATGGCCATGGCCATGGCCCGCGACATTCGCGTGATCCTGGTCAAGCTGGCCGACCGCCTGCACAACATGCGCACCCTGGAGGTGCTGTCCGGCGAGAAGCGCCGGCGCATCGCCAAGGAAACCCTGGAAATCTACGCCCCCATCGCCAACCGGCTGGGCATGCACAGCATGCGCGTGGAATTCGAGGACCTCGGCTTCAAGGCGATGCACCCGATGCGCTCCGAGCGCATCCGCGCCGCAGTCCGCCGCGCCCGCGGCAACCGCAAGGAAATCGTCAACAAGATCGAGGAATCGCTGACCAACTGCCTGCGTCGCGAGGGCATGGAAGGCGAGGTCATCGGCCGCGAGAAGCACCTCTACAGCATCTACAAGAAGATGCGCGGCAAGCGCCGGGCGTTCAACGAGATCATGGACGTCTACGCCTTCCGCATCATCGTCGACAAGGTCGACACCTGCTACCGCGTGCTCGGCGCCGTGCACAACCTGTACAAGCCGCTGCCCGGCCGCTTCAAGGACTACATCGCGATTCCCAAGGCCAACGGCTACCAGTCGCTGCATACCACCCTGTTCGGCATGCACGGCGTGCCCATCGAGATCCAGATCCGCACCCGCGAAATGGAAGAGATGGCCAACAACGGCATCGCCGCCCACTGGCTGTACAAGTCCACCGAGGACGACCAGCCCAGGGGCACCCATGCCCGCGCCCGCCAGTGGGTCAAGGGCATCCTGGAACTGCAGCAACGTGCCGGCAACTCCCTGGAATTCATCGAGAGCGTGAAGATCGACCTCTTCCCCGACGAGGTCTACGTGTTCACGCCCAAGGGCCGCATCATGGAGCTGCCGAAAGGCTCCACCGCGGTCGACTTCGCCTACGCCGTGCACACCGACGTCGGCAACACCTGCATCGCCTGCCGCATCAACCGCCGCCTGGCGCCGCTGTCCGAACCGCTGCAGAGCGGCGAGACGGTCGAGATCGTCACCGCGCCGGGCGCCCGACCGAATCCGGCCTGGCTGAATTTCGTCGTCACCGGCAAGGCACGCACCCACATCCGCCACGCCCTCAAGCAACAGCGCCGCTCCGAGTCCATCAGCCTCGGCGAGCGCCTGCTGAACAAGGCCCTGGCCGGCTTCGAGAGCCACCTGGACAAGATCAGCCCCGAGCGCATCCAGGCCGTCCTCGGCGAATACCGCCTGGACGTGATCGAAGACCTGCTCGAAGACGTCGGCCTGGGCAATCGCATGGCCTACGTGGTCGCCCGCCGCCTGCTGGCCAGCGACGGCGAGCAGTTGCCGAGCCCCGAAGGTCCGCTGGCGATCCGTGGCACCGAGGGCCTGGTGCTGAGCTACGCCAAGTGCTGCACGCCGATCCCGGGCGACCCCATCGTCGGCCACCTGTCCGCTGGCAAGGGCATGGTGGTGCACCTGGAGAACTGCAAGAACATCAGCGAAATCCGGCACAACCCGGAGAAATGCATCCAGCTGTCCTGGGCCAAGGACGTCGCCGGCGAGTTCAATGTCGAGCTGCGCGTGGAGCTGGAACACCAGCGCGGCCTGATTGCCCTGCTCGCCAGCAGCGTCAATGCCGCCGATGGCAATATCGAGAAGATCAGCATGGACGAGCGCGATGGCCGCATCAGCGTGGTCCAGCTGGTGGTCAGTGTGCATGACCGTGTGCATCTGGCCCGCGTGATCAAGAAGCTGCGCGCGCTCAAGGGGGTGGTCCGCATCACCCGCGTGCGGGCGTAGCCGATCCCAAGAGCCCCAAGGAGTTCTCATGAGCAAGACCGTTATCAGCAGCGACAAGGCCCCCGCCGCCATCGGCACTTACTCCCAGGCCATCAAGGCCGGCAACACCGTCTACATGTCCGGTCAGATCCCGCTGGACCCGAAAACCATGGAACTGGTCGAAGGCTTCGAAGCCCAGACCGTGCAGGTGTTCGAAAACCTGAAGGCCGTGGCCGAAGCCGCCGGCGGCTCCTTCAAGGACATCGTCAAGCTGAACATCTTCCTGACCGACCTGTCCCACTTCGCCAAGGTCAACGAAGTCATGGGTCGTTACTTCGAGCAGCCCTACCCGGCCCGCGCCGCCATCGGCGTTGCCGCCCTGCCGCGCGGCGCCCAGGTGGAAATGGACGCCATCCTGGTCCTCGAATAATTCGTCACCGCCACGGGCCGTCCGGCCCGTGGTATTCGTTCCGGAAGGAATCCGAAATGCGTCAAACCCTCCCCCTGCTGCTTTGCGCGGCCATTCTTGGCGGCTGCTCCAGCACCCCGTCGGACCCCAGCGGCATCTGGATCAACCAGGCGGCGATCAATGCCGCGGCGAAGGAAGGCAAGCTACGCGAATCCCTGCTCGCCTACGGCCCGAACCTGGAATGGCAGATCGACCAGAAGACCGGCGAAGCCCACTACAGCAATGGCTTCGAGCTGGGTGAAGGCCACCTCGCGGCCCAGGAAGACGGCAACTGGCGGGTGGACTTCTACGGCGACTACCACGAAGTGCTGGAAGTGGACGGCGATGAGCTGGTGCAACAGGCCAGCGAAAACCTCCCCGAGCAGCGTTTCGTCCACCCGGAAACTGCTCCGGCAGAAGGTGCCCCACCGGGCAGCGCCTTCGAGCACGCCCTCTACTCCGCCTACCTGGGCGGCGACTGGAAAATCATAGAAGGCCAGGGCCAGGGCGGCCTGGTCAGGTTCAACGCTGATGGCAGCCTGGAAGGCCTGCCGGGCGCGGATCGCTACGCCCTCTGCCTGGCTGGCGACTGTGCAGCGATGAGCGGCGAAAACGACAGCATCTGGCTGCAACAGGGCAACCGGGGCGCTGCCTGGATCTTCGTCCACGACGGCGACGAACTGGAAATCCTCGAAGCCCGCAACCGCGCCCAGATCGACGAAATGCCCGAATACTTCCCCGGCAAGCGCGCCTGGCTACTGGAGCGCGACTGAGCCCGGACCGGCTGACCTTTCTTCGCTCGGACTCGTAGGGTGCGCTACGCGCATCGACTTCGGGGTCGGTTTCGGCACTTCATCAAACCGCTGGCGCTGCCGAGTCGATCGCGAGCAGAGCTCGCTCCTACGTGCTGACCAGCAGCCCCAGCATGCGCCTGGCGTCCATCCTCAGGGCTCGCCGAGGATCGCCGCGTAGCCTTCGCGGTAGCTCGGGTAGCGCGGCGCCCAGCCCAGGGCGCGGGCGCGGGCATTGCTGCAGCGCTTGCTACCGGAACGGCGCACGGTGGACTCCTCGACCCACTCGGTCACCCCCATCCGCTCCCGCAGCCAGCCCACCACTTCGTGCAGCGGCGCCGGCGCATCGTCGACGCCGATGTAGCAATCCTCAAGCGCCACGCCGTCGGCGTCAGCCTTGAGCAGATGGACCAGGAGCCCGGCGCAATCGTCGACGTGGATACGGTTGGCGTAGAGCGGCGGCTCACTCACTACCCGGTAGCCCATGCGCACCTGCTTGAGCAGCCATTCGCGTCCGGGGCCGTAGATCCCGGTCAGGCGCACCAGCGTCGCGGGGATGCCGCTGCCCAGGGCGATGCGCTCGGCTTCCAGCATCACGCTACCGGAGAAGCTCTCGGCTTCGGCGGGCGACGTTTCGTCGATCCACTCACCATCGCGCTGGCCATAGACGCCGCTGCTGGAGACGAACAGCAGGCGGCGCGGCTTCTGCCCGTGCCCGGCCAGCCAGCCGAGGACGTGGCGCAGGCCCTCGACATAGGCAGCGCGGTAGCCCGCTTCGTCATGCCGGGAAGCCGCCACGCAGTAAACCAGGTAATCCAGCGGCCCCTGCGGCCAGGCGGGCGGACAGGCGGGCTGCTCCAGGTCACCGGCCACCGGCAGGACACCCGCCGGCAGCGCTGTGACCTGGCGACGCAAGCCATGGACGGTCCAGCCGGCCTGCAGCATCTGCTGCGCCAGGCGGCTGCCGACATCGCCACAACCGGCGATCAGGAGAGAAGGGCTATCTGACATCGGGGAGGCTCCGGAAAAGTCTTCAGGATAGGGGCACTACCGGCTATCGCCAAATCGGTCAGGGAGGTCGGGAGAAATACCGGATTGTAGTGCCGCTGCTATGAAGTCACTTTTACAAACAAGAATTACTTGCAATAATGCGAACCCTTCGGTCCAGGCCGACGCTCCAGCGCCGATGGACGAAACCGCCTCCTTTCCTTCAGGTCCGGCCAGCATGAACTCCAACGCCCGCAACGCTCAGCCCAACACCGCCGCCCGCCCGCCACGCCTGCTCGCGGCCCTGGTGATCAGCCTGATGCTGACGCCCAACGCTTCCTTCGCCGAGGAACCGGCCGCCCAGTCCGTCCCGGCTACCGCCAGCCAGGCTGCCGCTCCGGCACCTGCCGCTGACGCCGCCAACGCGCCTGCCGACGTCCCGGCCAACGCTGCCCCGGCCAGCGCTGACGCTCCGGCCGTCGACGCTGCCGCCCAGGCCCCGAACGCCCTGCCGGCCGATCCGCTGGCAGCCGAGGCAGAAGGCGAGCAGCTACTGGCCCACGACCTGTCGCCCTGGGGCATGTACCAGAACGCCGATATCGTGGTGAAGGCCGTGATGATCGGCCTGGCCCTCGCTTCCGTCCTGACCTGGACCGTGTGGATCGCCAAGGGCTTCGAGCTGATCGCCGCCAAGCGCCGCCTGCGTCGGGAACTGGCCACCCTGAAGTCCGCCCGCACCCTGAACGAGGCCGGCGACAAGGTCAGCAACGGCAACTGCGTGTCCCGCCTGCTGGTACAGGACGCCCAGGAAGAGCTGAAGCTCTCCACCAATACCCGCGAGAAGGAAGGCATCAAGGAGCGCGTCAGCTTCCGCCTCGAGCGCCTGGTCGCCGCCAGCGGCCGACAGATGAGCCAGGGCACTGGCGTGCTCGCCACCATTGGCTCCACCGCACCTTTCGTCGGCCTGTTCGGCACCGTCTGGGGCATCATGAACAGCTTCATCGGCATCGCCAAATCCCAGACCACCAACCTCGCCGTGGTCGCCCCCGGTATCGCCGAAGCCCTGCTGGCCACCGCCCTCGGCCTGGTCGCGGCGATCCCCGCCGTGGTGATCTACAACGTGTTCGCCCGCTCCATCGCCGGCTACAAGGCGCAGGTGGCCGACGCCTCCGCCCAGGTCCTGCTGCTGGTCAGCCGCGACCTCGACCACCAGCCGGCCGACCGTGGCCAGTCTCCGCAAATGGCAAAAGTGGGCTGATCCATGGGAATCCATCTGAACGAAGGTGGCGATGATCTCCAGGAAACCCACGAGATCAACGTCACCCCCTTCATCGACGTGATGCTGGTGCTGCTGATCATCTTCATGGTCGCAGCTCCCCTGGCGACGGTCGACATCAAGGTCGACCTCCCCGCCTCCACCGCCAAGCCCGCGCCGAGGCCAGACAAGCCGATCTACCTGAGCATCAAGGAAGACAAGAGCCTGTACCTGGATAACGAGCAGGTCACCGAGGAGCAACTGGGCGGCGTGCTGGACAAGCTGACCAACTCCGACAAGGACAAGACCATCTTCGTCCGTGGCGACAAGGTGGTGGAGTACGGTCGCCTGATGGAAGTCATGGACACCCTGCGCGGTGCCGGCTACCTGAAGATCGGCCTGGTAGGGCTCGAGACGGTCGGCGCTAAATGATCCAGGGCAAACGCAAGCTGTCGCATTGGGGCGTCAGCCTGGTCGTGGTGCTCGGCCTGCACCTCGGCCTCGGCCTCTGGGCGCTCTACTGGCGTCCCCATGCCGAGCCGATCGAGCTGCCGCCGGCGGCCATGATCGTGGAGCTGGAGCCGCTGCCGGCCCCTGCGCCCAAGCCGGCGCCTCCGCCGCCGCCCCAGGTCGAACCCGAACCCGAGCCGCTGCCCAAACTGGTCGAAGCGCCGAAGCCGAAGATCGCCATCGCGCCCAAGCCCAAGCCGAAACCCAGGCCGCCGAAGCCGAAGCCGCCGGAACCCAAGCCTGAAAAGCCGCAGGAAACCGAGAGCGTGAAGGAAAGCGTCGCCGCGCCGACAACGCCGGCTCCGAGCGACAGCAAGCCAGCGGCTCAGCAGCAGGCCGCAGCCAGCGCGCCGTCCAACGCCAAGCCGACCTGGCAGAGCAAGCTGCTCAGCCACCTGGCCCGCTACAAGCGTTATCCGGATGACGCCCGTCGTCGCGGTTTCGAAGGGGTCAACCGCCTGCGCTTCGTGGTCGACGGTCAAGGCAAGGTGATCTCCTACTCCCTGGTCGGCAAATCCGGCAGCGCCTCGCTGGATCGCGCCACCCTGGAGATGATCCGTCGCGCCCAGCCGCTGCCGCCACCCCCACCGGAACTGCTCAACAACGGCTCCCTGGAAGTGGTCGCGCCCTTCGTCTACTCGCTCGACCGCCGCTGATTTCCAAGCGTCTGCGCACCTCGCGCAGGCGCTTGGTTCCATTGACTCCAGCCGCTATGCTTGCGGCATCTCAATGGAAAAATGCTATGACCCTCACCGAACTGCGCTACATAGTCACCCTCGCCCAGGAACAGCATTTCGGCCGTGCCGCCGAGCGCTGCCACGTGAGCCAGCCGACCCTGTCGGTCGGGGTGAAGAAGCTGGAAGACGAGCTCGGCGTGCTCATCTTCGAGCGCAGCAAGAGCGCGGTACGCCTGACTCCGGTCGGTGAAGGCATCGTCACCCAGGCGCAGAAGGTGCTGGAACAGGCCCAGGGCATCCGCGAGATGGCCCAGGCCGGCAAGAACCAGCTCGCCGCACCGCTCAAGGTGGGCGCCATCTACACCGTTGGCCCCTACCTCTTCCCGCATCTGATTCCGCAGCTGCACCGGGTCGCCCCGCAGATGCCGCTGTATATCGAAGAGAACTTCACCCACGTCCTGCGCGACAAGCTGCGCACCGGCGAGCTGGACGCAATCATCATCGCCCTGCCCTTCGCCGAAGCCGACGTGCTGACCAAGCCGCTCTACGACGAACCCTTCTACGTACTTCTGCCGTCCGGCCACCCCTGGACCGCCCGCGAGTCCATCGACAGCGAGATGCTCAACGACAAGAGCCTGCTGCTGCTGGGCGAGGGCCACTGCTTCCGCGACCAGGTGCTGGAAGCCTGCCCGAGCCTGCGCAAGGGCGGTGAAGACAGCGCCAAGCACACCACGGTGGAATCCAGCTCCCTGGAAACCATCCGCCACATGGTCGCCTCGGGCCTGGGCGTATCGATCCTGCCGTTCTCGGCGGTAGACAGCCATCACTACGCCCCCGGCGTGATCGAGATCCGCCCGCTGACGCCGCCCGTGCCTTTCCGCACCGTGGCCATCGCCTGGCGCGCCAGCTTCCCGCGCCCGCGCGCCATCGAAGTGCTGGCGGACTCCATCCGCCTCTGCTCCGTGGCCCAGCCGACAACCCAGGGCGAACCGCAGCCGGCATGACCGAACTGGCGCAAGTCCCGGTCACCGTACTCAAGGGCGTGGGCGCCGCCCTGGCGGAAAAGCTCGCCAAGGTGGGCCTGGAAAACCTGCAGGACATCCTCTTCCACCTGCCCACCCGCTATCAGGACCGCACCCGCATCACCCCCATCGGTGAGCTGCGCCCCGGCCAGGACGCGGTGGTGGAAGGCATTGTCGCCGGCACCGATGTCGTCATGGGCCGCCGCCGCAGCCTGCTGGTGCGCCTGCAGGACGGCAGCGGAACGCTCTCCCTGCGCTTCTTCCACTTCAGCCAGGCGCAGAAGGAAGGCCTCAAGCGCGGCACCCAGTTGCGCTGCTACGGCGAAGTCCGCCCCGGCGCCACCGGCCTGGAGATCTACCACCCGGAATACCGCTCCCTAAGCGGCGATGAACCACCGCCGGTGGAGCAGACCCTGACACCGATCTACCCCTCCACCGAAGGCCTCACCCAGCAGCGCCTGCGCAGCCTCAGCCAGCTCGCACTGGCTCGCCTCGGCCCCCAGAGCCTGCCCGACTGGCTGCCCAGGGAGCTGGCGCGCGACTACCACCTGGGCTCGCTGGACGAAGCGATCCGTTACCTGCACCGGCCACCGCCGGATGCTGATCTGGAGGAGCTCGCCGAAGGCCGGCACTGGGCCCAGCAGCGCCTGGCCTTCGAAGAACTGCTGACCCACCAGCTGTCCCTGCAGCGCCTGCGAGAAAGTCTCCGGGCCCAGCACGCGCCGCAGCTGCCGCCCGCGCGCAAGCTGCCGAAGCAGTATCTGGCCAACCTTGGCTTCCAGCCCACCGGCGCCCAGCAGCGGGTCGGTGCGGAAATCGCCTATGACCTGGCACAGCAGGAACCCATGCTGCGCCTGGTGCAGGGCGACGTCGGCGCCGGCAAGACGGTGGTCGCCGCCCTTGCCGCCTTGCAAGCCCTGGAGGCCGGCTACCAGGTGGCGCTGATGGCGCCCACCGAAATCCTCGCCGAGCAGCACTTCCTGAACTTCAGCAAGTGGCTGCAGCCACTGGGCATCGAGGTCGCCTGGCTCGCCGGCAAGCTCAAGGGCAAGGCCCGAGCTGCTGCCCTGGAGCAGATCGCCGGTGGCACGCCCATGGTGGTCGGCACCCACGCGCTGTTCCAGGACGAGGTGAAGTTCAAGCGCCTGGCCCTGGTGATCATCGACGAGCAGCACCGCTTCGGTGTCCAGCAGCGCCTGGCCCTGCGCCAGAAAGGCGTGGACGGCCGCCTCTGCCCGCACCAGCTGATCATGACCGCCACGCCCATTCCGCGGACCCTGGCCATGAGCGCCTACGCCGACCTGGATACCTCCATCCTCGACGAGCTGCCCCCCGGCCGCACCCCGGTGAACACCGTGCTGGTGGCCGACAGCCGCCGCATCGAGGTGATCGAGCGGGTCCGCGCCGCATGCCACGAAGGGCGCCAGGCCTATTGGGTCTGCACCCTGATCGAAGAGTCCGAAGAGCTGACCTGCCAGGCGGCGGAAACCACCTTCGAAGAACTCTCGTCGGCGCTGGGCGAACTGCGCGTGGGCTTGATTCACGGGCGCATGAAGGCCGCCGAAAAGGCCGAGGTGATGGCCGAGTTCAAGGCCGGCGCCCTGCAACTGCTGGTGGCTACCACCGTGATCGAGGTGGGCGTGGACGTGCCCAATGCCAGCCTGATGATCATCGAGAACCCCGAGCGCCTTGGTCTGGCCCAGTTGCACCAGCTACGCGGGCGGGTTGGCCGGGGCAGCGCCGCCAGCCACTGTGTGCTGCTCTATCACGCACCATTGTCGCAACTCGGCCGTGAACGCCTGGCGATCATGCGCGAGACCTGCGACGGCTTCGTCATCGCCGAGAAGGACCTGGAACTGCGCGGGCCCGGCGAGATGCTCGGCACCCGCCAGACCGGCCTGCTGCAATTCAAGGTGGCCGACCTGATGCGCGACGCCGACCTGCTGCCAGCCGTGCGCGACGCGGCCCAGGCACTAATGGCCCATTGGCCTCAGCATGTCAGTCCACTATTGGAGCGTTGGCTGCGCCACGGCCAGCAGTACGGACAAGTGTGATGCAGTTCACGGCCTGACCGTCGCCTCTCCCCGACCACTGCCCGGCTGCTCGTTATACTCCGCGCAGAAAATTCAAAGCTGGATGCTGCCATGACCGAAGTCGCCCTAGCCCCGGATTCCTCGCCACAACCGCCCGAAGTGATAGTGCAGCTACTCGAGAAGCTCGGGCTGGCCTTTCAGGTGCGTCTGGAGCATCCAGGGCTGTCTGCTGCGCAGCGGGTCCAGTCGGTGCTGCTTGAAGACGCCGTTGGCGCCCTCCTGGTGCTCTTCCCGCGCAGCCAGCTGCTGGACCTGAACCGCCTCGCCGAACTCACCGGCCGCAAGCTGGTGGCGGTCAAGCCCGAGCGCCTCGAACGCATGCTCGGCAAGCACCAGCTGGGCACCCTGCCGGGACTGCCACCGCTGAGCAGCTCGCCATGCCTGTATGACGAGCGCCTGCTGCAGGAGCCGCGCCTGCTGGTGGAGTCCGGCCAACCCGGCGTTCTACTGGAGCTGGCCAGCGAGGACTACCGCAGACTGCTGACCAAGGCCAGCGCCGCACGCTTCGGCGAACCCCTGGCGGGTATCCGCCCGAACCTCGACCGTCCGGCCGACGACCGCGCCGAGATTTCCCAGGCCGTGCAGGCCTTCACCGCCCGCCGTATCCAGCAGCGCCTGGAAGAAACCATCGAGATTCCGCCACTGGCCGAATCCGCGCAGAAGATCATCAAGCTCAGGGTCGACCCCAACGCAACCGTGGAAGACATCACCGGCGTGGTGGAAACCGACCCGGCCCTTGCCGCCCAGGTGGTCAGCTGGGCGGCTTCGCCCTACTACGCCGCCCCCGGCAAGATCCGCTCGGTGGAAGACGCCATCGTGCGCGTGCTCGGCTTCGACCTGGTGATCAACCTTGCCCTTGGCCTGGCTCTGGGCAAATCCCTGAGCCTGCCCAAGGACCAGCCACAGCAAGCCACCCCGTACTGGCAGCAGGCGATCTACACCGCCGCGGTGATCGAGGGCCTGACCCGCGCCATGCCGCGCGCCCAGCGTCCCGAGACCGGCCTGACCTACCTCGCCGGCCTGCTGCACAACTTCGGCTACCTGGTGCTGGCCCACGTTTTCCCGCCGCATTTCTCGCTGATCTGCCGGCACCTGGAGGTCAACCCGCACCTCTCCCACAGCTACGTCGAGCAGCATCTGCTGGGCATCACCCGCGAGCAGATCGGCAGCTGGCTGATGCGCTTCTGGGACATGCCGGAGGAGCTCTACACCGCCCTGCGCTTCCAGCACGACCCCGACTACCAGGGCGATAATGCCGCGTACCCCAACCTGGTGTGCCTGGCCGTCAGCCTGCTGCGCAATCGGGGCATCGGTTCCGGCCCGGAAGTGGCGATCCCCGACGACCTGTTCGACGCCCTGGGTATCAGCCGCGAGAAAGCGGACGACGCGGTGAACAAGGTGCTACAGGCGGAAGTCGCGCTGCGCGAACTGGCTTCCCACCTCAACGCGCCGCGCTGATCCCGCGGGCATGAAAAAGGGGCGCCAGTGGCGCCCCTTTTTCATTAGGGCTTCTTGTGGGCGAATTCATTCGCGATTGAAATCGCCCACAGGCCGGTCGAATTGGCCCACACAATCAGGCGGCCTTCTTCTCCACAGCCTTTTTCTTCGGCACCAGATGCTTGGTCAGCCCCTGGAACCAGATCACCAGAGCCGGGTTTCCCTGGATCTGGATGTCCTTGTTCTGGATGCCCTGCATGAAGGCGAGCTGCTTGTTCTTCGCGCTCATGGTGGCGAAACCGTAGGCGCCGTCCTTGAAACCGATGGCGAAGGCGGGCGCGCTGGCGAGGCCGCGTTTGCTGACGACGCGCAGGTTCCGGACGATGAAGTGACGGGCGATCTTGCCGTCCAGGGTGTGCAGCTGGAACACCAGGTCCTTGCCCGCCAGCTGCTGCTGGAACTCGGCATTGTCACGGCTGGCCTTGGCCATCAGGCGACCCAGCATCCAGAGAAGAAAGCGGAATTTCATGCGCGCACGGCCTCGAAGGATGGAGAAAACGGCGCATTGTAGCGGTTTGCCGGCAGGACTACAGCCAGCTGAGGGCGGGTATGCCGAGGGGGCGGGTGAACTGCCCGGAACCTCCCCGGTTCCGGGCAGGAGAAGCTCAGTTCACGGCTTCTTTCAGCGACTTGCCTGGTTTGAAGGCAACGGTGTTGCTGGCCTTGATCTTCACCGGCTGGCCAGTCTGCGGGTTCTTGCCGGTGCGGGCCCCACGGTGACGTTGCAGGAAGGTGCCGAAGCCCACCAGCGTCACGCTGTCCTTGCGGTTCAGCGCGTTGGTGATTTCTTCCAGCACCGCATTAAGTACGCGATTGGCCTGATCCTTGGTGAGATCGGCCTTTTCGGCGATAGCGGCGGCGAGTTCCGGTTTACGCATAGATGCCTCTTTGACGGTTTGTTGTTTTTGTGTCCGTGCTGTTCCTCCAGAACAGCGCCCAAGGCGCCGCAACGGCTCTGCGCTGCGGCAGACCACGGGAGGATGGCACGCCGATTGGCACTCCGCCAGTGTCCTCGGCAGGAATTGCGAAAGAACAGAAGGATTATTCCGACAGAAGGGCTGACATTTACGCCAGCAATGGCGGTAGCTCGCGGTTCAGGGCCAGTTTTTCCTGCACTGCAGCACCGGTCAGGGCGTAGCCGAGCAGGCGACCGGTAGCGTCGCGGCAGAGCGCCTTGATGTCCGAGCCAGAGCCTTCCACCGTCCAGTTCCCCTCCAGGCCCCGAGGCGGCGGCGATACCACCAGCGGGCACACCGGCGTCTTCACCGTCACCGGCATCGGGCCATAGGCCACTGCCGTGGGATTGCCCGCCAGGGTCTTGGCCAGGGCGCGGGCACAGGCCATCAGCGGCATCACATAGAGCAGGTTGAGACCGTCCACCTCGGCGCAATCGCCCAGGGCGTAGACATTGCTGTGGGAAGTGCGCAACTCGCGGTCCACCACCACGCCGCGATTCACCGCCAGGCCCGCGGCGACGGCCATTTCGGTGCGCGGGCGCAGGCCCACGGCGGACACCACCAGGTCGCAGCTGATGCGGGTGCCGTCGGAAAGCAGTGCATCAAGGCCGTTCTCGCCATGATCCAGACGCGCCAGCACCGGCCCCAGGTGGAAGCGCGCCCCCAGGCTTTCCAGCCCGGCCTGCACGGCCGCCGCGGCTGCCGGATGCAGCAGGCGCGGCATCACCTGTTCGCAAGGTGCCACCAGTTCCACTTCCAGGCCACCCAGGCTGAGGTCATTGGCGAACTCGCAGCCGATCAGGCCAGCGCCGAGGATCAGCACCCGGCGCTTGCCGGCGGATGCGGCGCGGAAGCGTGCGTAGTCTTCCAGATCGTTGATCGGGAAGATCGCATCCTGGGCGTCGCCTTCCACCGGCACGCGGATGGTGTCCGCGCCCCAGGCCAGCACCAGGTCGCGATAGGACACGGCCTCTTCGCCGATCCACAGGCGCTTGTTGCCCGGATCGATACCGGTAATCCGGGTATGGGTGCGGATTCCCGCCTTGAGCTGCTCGGCCATGGCGCCGGCCTCGGCCATGGCCAGGCCGTCGGCGTCCTTGTTCTTGCCGAAACCGGTGGACAGCATGGGCTTGGAGTAGGAGCGGCCATCGTCGGCGCTGATCAGCAGCAGCGGCGTTTCGCTGTCCAGCTTGCGAAACTCCTTGGCCAGGTTGTAACCGGCCAGGCCGGTGCCGACTATCACCACGGGTGCATGCATTGCTCACTCCTGCTCGTGAAACGACTCGACGGCCCACGGGCCGTCGCTTGAATGGGGTTGGATGGCGGGGAGGATCAGGCGATTTCGATCATCTCGAAATCGATCTTGCCGACGCCACAATCGGGGCAGCACCAGTCCGGCGGGATGTCTTCCCAGCGCGTACCGGGCGCGATGCCCTCCTCGGGCAGCCCTTCGGCCTCGTCGTAGATGAAACCGCAAACAATGCATTGCCACTTGCGCATGACCACCTCCGCCGTCGCGGATACCGTACTGAACCTACTCCAATCGACCGGCGCCCGCCAAGGACCGCCGGACCAGTCCAGACAGAGGATAGGCCGAACCTGCGGACACGAAAAAGCCGGCTCTGCAGACCAGGTTCATGCCATCGCGCTGGATCCCGCGACGCTGCCCCCGCCTGCCGGCCGGCTTTGCGGATCGGGCGATCAGTTGATTTCGATCATCTCGAAATCCAGCTTGCCCACGCCGCAGTCCGGGCAGATCCAGTCCTGCGGGACGTCTTCCCAGCGGGTGCCGGCAGCGATGCCGTCATCCGGCCAGCCCAGGGACTCGTCGTAGACCAGACCACATACCACGCATTGCCACTTCTTCATCGTTACTACCTCGTCGATCAGGCGTCGCTCCAGAGCCGCAGCCTCTGGCGGGCTTTCCGGACATGTCAGTGCCGCTTTGTACTGGTTCATCCGCCTGTGGGCAAGAGGCAGCCGACAGCCATCGGCCGTGCTAATCTGCGCCGTCTTCCACCGTCCAAGCCCCGCCTGTGCCCCACGCCGCCCTTGCCCATCCGCCCCGCTGGCTGACCGCCTCCCAGCTTCATCCCGCCCCCTGCGCCGCTGTCCGCGACTGGCTGTTCGACCAGGGTTCGCTGACCCGGCGGCTGACCGCCCTGTCGAACGACGCCTTCAGCGTCACCCCGCTGGAAGAAGGCTGGCAAACCCTGCGCGCCGATGAGTGCCTGGCCCTGGGCATCCCCGCCGGCAGCCAGGGCTGGGTACGCGAGGTCTACCTGCGCGGCCACGGCGAGATCTGGGTGTTCGCCCGCAGCGTGGCGGCACGCAGTGCCCTGGAAGGCTCGGGACTGGACCTGCACCAGCTCGGCAGCCGTTCCCTGGGCGAGCTGCTGTTCAGCGACCGCGCCTTCGACCGGGGCGCCATCGAGGTCACCCGCTATCCGGCGCCGCTGCTGCCGGCCGCGGTGCGCGACGATCGCCTCTGGGCACGCCGTTCGTGCTTCTCGCGAGGCGAACTGGGGGTGCTGGTGGCGGAGATCTTCCTCCCCGCGCTGTGGCGCGAGGCGGGTGTCGAGGCCGTATAATCGGCCGCTTCGATGGGAGAGCCGCCGATGTATCTCACGCTGTTGCAATCGCTGAACCGCCTGCATCCCCGCGCCATGGACTTCATTCAGCTGACCCGGCTGGACAAGCCCATCGGCATCTACCTGCTGCTCTGGCCCACGCTGTGGGCGCTGTGGATCGCCGGTGAAGGCAGCCCCAGCCTGGCCAACCTGGTGATCTTCGTCCTCGGTGTGAACCTGATGCGCGCCGCCGGCTGCGTGATCAACGACTACGCCGACCGCAATTTCGACGGCCATGTCAGCCGCACCCGCGCCCGCCCCCTGGCCAGCGGCCGGGTAACGCCGCGGGAAGCGCTGGTGTTCTTCGCCGTCCTGGTGGCCATCAGCTTCGTGCTGGTGCTGTTCACCAATGCCACGACCATCTGGCTGTCCTTCGGCGGCCTGGCACTGGCCGCCTGCTACCCCTTCATGAAGCGCTACACCTACTACCCGCAGGTGGTGCTGGGCGCGGCCTTCTCCTGGGGCATGCCGATGGCCTTCACCGCCGAGACCGGCGAGCTGCCGGCCGCGGCCTGGCTGCTGTACATCGCCAACCTGCTGTGGACCGTGGCCTACGACACCTACTACGCGATGACCGACCGCGAGGACGACCTGAAGATCGGGGTGAAATCCACCGCAATCCTCTTTGGCGACGCCGACCGCCTGATCATCGCCATCCTCCAGGGCCTGGCGCTGCTCTGCCTGCTGCTGGCGGGCAACCGTTTCGAACTGGGGACCTGCTTCCACCTGGGCCTGGTGGCCGCCGCCGCCTGCTTCGCCTGGGAGTTCCACAGCACCCGCAGCAGGGACCCGCAGGCCTGCTTCAAGGCCTTCCTGCACAACCACTGGGCGGGCCTGGCGATACTCGCCGGCATAGTCGCCGACTACGCGCTGCGCTGAGGCGCAGCGCGCGGATCACCCCCTTTCCTGGCCGGTTGGAGAACGCAGGTCGTTTTCAGCCGGCTAGTACGCTTCGGGCTTGGCGACGTGCCAAACCCCCATCTTGCCGTCGCCGGTCACGTCACCGGCCTTCTTGTCCATGACGAAGGTGTACACCGGCTTGCCGTCGTAGGCCCACTGCATGGAGCCGTCGTCGCGCGTGATCACGCTCCACTCGCCTTCGGCCTTGGCGCCGGCCTCGGCCATCAGCGGCGGCCAGTTCTGCGCGCACTGGCCGTTGCAGGCGGACTTGCCGTCGGAGTCCTTGTCGTAGGTGTAGAGGGTCATGCCGTTCTGATCCACGAGCATGCCGTTCTTCTCCATGGCCGGCTCGGCCGCCAGGCCCATCAGGGGCCAGCTCAGCAGTGCGCCGGCGAGCAACGGAACGAACCGCGGGGAAATTCTTCTCATTTTCTTGCCTCTCCTCGGAATGAACAGCGATAGCCTGGCGGCAGCTGTGATCACGGCTGGAGGTCGCAGCGGAACAGGACGGAGGGAGCCACGAACACCCACCAGGCGATGGGGTCCTGTGCCAGGCTCCGGGCCGCCCCTGATTGGCGGCAGCCTCATTGAGCATAGACGAGGCCGCTGCGCCCGAGTTCCGTGACAATTTGCGCGATACCGCGGGCCGTGCCGGCAAACAGGGGACGGGCACCAGGTGTCACATCACTGCAATAATTCCGTTATCTAATGCGGCGCAAACAGTCATACACCCGACCTTTCCCGAGGCTTGAACATGGTTGGCAAGAACATCCTGATAGTCGACGACGAAGCACCGATTCGCGAGATGATCGCCGTCGCCCTCGAGATGGCCGGCTACGACTGCCTGGAAGCCGAGAACACCCAGCAGGCGCACGCCATCATCGTCGACCGCAAACCCGATCTGATCCTCCTCGACTGGATGCTGCCCGGCACCTCCGGCATCGAACTGGCCCGCCGCCTGAAGCGCGACGACCTAACCAGCGGCATCCCGATCATCATGCTCACCGCCAAGGGTGAAGAGGACAACAAGATCCAGGGCCTGGAAGTGGGCGCCGATGACTACATCACCAAGCCCTTCTCCCCCCGCGAGCTGGTGGCCCGCCTGAAGGCCGTGCTGCGCCGCGCCGGCCCCGGCGACACCGAAGCGCCGATTGCCGTCGGAGGCCTGTTGCTGGACCCGATCAGCCACCGCGTGACCATCGACGGCAAGCCCGCCGAGATCGGGCCCACCGAATACCGCCTGCTGCAGTTCTTCATGACCCACCAGGAACGCGCCTACACCCGCAGCCAACTGCTGGACCAGGTCTGGGGCGGCAACGTCTATGTCGAGGAGCGCACCGTCGACGTGCACATCCGCCGCCTGCGCAAGGCCCTCGGCGAGGTATACGAAAATCTGGTTCAGACCGTTCGTGGCACGGGCTATCGTTTCTCCACCAAAGGCTGACCCCGGGCCCGCGTCGGGCCGAGCACAAGGACGCGACAGGTGAATCAAGACTGGCGCGGCGGCGTCATCCGCCGCCTGCTTCTGCTGATCGGTGCCTGCCTGCTGGGCGGCCTGGTCACCGGCCAATATGCCTGGGCCCTGGTGATCGGCCTGGGCGCCTATCTGGGCTGGACCCTGGCGCAACTCCTGCGCCTGTACAAATGGCTCAAGGAACACCAGCCCGACGAACCGCCGCCTGACGGCTCCGGCCTGTGGGGCGAGGTGTTCGACAGCATCTACCACCTCCAGCGCCGCAACCAGCGGGCGCGTGACCGACTGCAGGCGGTGATCGACCGCGTGCAGGAATCCACCGCCGCCCTGAAGGACGCCGTGGTGATGCTCGACAGCGACGGCAACCTCGCCTGGTGGAACCACGCCGCGGAAACCCTGCTGGGCCTGAAGCGCCCGCAGGACAGCGGCCAGCCGGTGACCAACCTGATCCGCCACCCGCGCTTCAAGGAATACTTCGAGCAAGGCCGGTACCACGAGCCGCTGGACCTGCCCTCGCCAGTCAACGACCGCCTGCGCCTGCAGTTCCACATCACCCGGTACGGCAACAGCGAGCACCTGATGCTGGTGCGCGATATCACCCGCCTCCACCAACTGGAGCAGATGCGCAAGGACTTCGTCGCCAACGTCTCCCACGAGCTGCGAACGCCACTGACAGTGATCGCCGGCTACCTGGAAACCATGCTGGACAACGTCGAAGACCTGAACCCGCGCTGGACCCGCGCGCTGCAGCAGATGAGCCAGCAGGGCAAGCGCATGCAGAACCTGCTCAACGACCTGCTGCTGCTGGCCAAGCTGGAAGCCACCGACTACCCCTCGGACAACCAGCCGGTGGCCGTGGACCTGCTGCTGCTGCAGATCAAGGCCGACGCCATCGCCCTGTCCGGAAACCGCCACCACCGCATCAGCCTGGAAGCCGACCACAACGTCAAGCTCCGCGGCAGCGAGGCGGAACTGCGCAGCGCCTTCTCCAACCTGGTGTTCAACGCGGTGAAATACACCCCGGACGAAGGCGAGATCCGCATCCGCTGGTGGGGCGACGAAAGCGGCGCGCATCTCTCCGTGCAGGACAGCGGCATCGGCATCGAGGTCCATCACCTACCGCGCCTGACCGAACGCTTCTACCGCGTCGACTCCAGCCGCAACACCAGCACCGGCGGCACGGGCCTGGGCCTTGCCATCGTCAAGCATGTGCTGATCCGCCATCGCGGCCGCCTCGACATCAGCTCGGTGCTCAATCACGGCAGTACCTTCACCTGCCACTTCCCGAGCAGCCAGATGGCCCGGCGCACCTGAAGCCCGGGCCCCCGACTTGCAAAGTCGGGGGGCAGCCTTCAACCTTAGCCGGTCATTTCCCAGCAAGAACCTCCATGGACCCTTCCCCTAGTACCAACTTTCTCAGTTACTTCGCCGATTTCGGCCTGATTCTCTTCGCGCTTTTCCTCGTGCTGCTCAACGGCTTCTTCGTGGCCGCCGAGTTCGCCATGGTCAAGCTGCGCTCCACCCGCGTCGAAGCCATCGCCGACCAGCACGGCTGGCGGGGCCGCATCCTGCGCACCGTGCACAACCAGCTGGACGCCTACCTGTCGGCCTGCCAGCTGGGCATCACCCTGGCCTCCCTGGGCCTCGGCTGGGTCGGCGAGCCGGCCTTCGCCCACCTGCTGCAGCCGCTGCTCGAGTCCATCGGCATCGAGTCGGAGCAGCTGGTCCACGGCATCGCCTTCTTCGCCGCGTTCTTCATCATTTCCTACTTGCACATCGTGGTCGGCGAGCTGGCACCCAAATCCTGGGCCATCCGCAAGCCCGAGCTGCTCTCGCTGTGGACCGCCGCGCCGCTGTACGCCTTCTACTGGCTGATGTACCCGGCCATCTGGCTGCTCAACGCCAGCGCCAACACCATTCTGCGCATCGCCGGACAGGGCGAGCCCGGCCCGCACCACGAGCATCACTACAGCCGCGACGAACTGAAGCTGATCCTCCACTCCAGCCGCGCCCGCGACCCCAGCGACCAGGACATGCGCGTACTGGCCTCGGCGGTGGAAATGGGCGAACTGGAAGTGGTGGACTGGGCCAACTCCCGCGAAGACCTGATCTTCCTCGAGCACGACGCCCCGCTGGCGGACATCCTCAGCGTGATCCGCCGCCACAAGTACAGCCGCTACCCGGTGCACGACAACCAGACCGGCGAGTTCATCGGCGTCCTGCACATCAAGGACCTGCTGCTGGCCCTGTCGGCGCTGGACAGCCTGCCGGAATCCTTCGACCTCGCCGAACTCACCCACCCGCTGGAGCGCGTGACCAAGCACATGCCGCTGTCGCGCCTGCTGGAGCAGTTCCGCCAGGGCGGCGCGCACTTCGCCCTGGTGGAAGAGGCCGACGGCAAGGTGGTGGGCTTCCTGACCATGGAAGACGTGCTGGAAGTGCTGGTGGGCGATATCCAGGACGAACACCGCAAGACCGAACGCGGCGTACTCGCCTACCAGCCGGGCAAGCTGCTGGTGCGCGGCGATACCCCGCTGTTCAAGGTGGAACGCCTGCTGGGCATCGACCTCGACCACGTCGAAGCCGACACCCTTGCCGGCCTCGTCTACGAAACCCTCAACCGCGTGCCGGAAGAGGAAGAAGTGCTGGAAACCGACGGCCTGCGCATCATCGTTAAGAAGATGAAAGGCCCGAAGATCATCCTGGCCAAGGTGCTCAAGCTCGACTGAGCACCTTGGCTCCTGTAGGCAGCTCAGCCGCAACCTACGCCAATCCCCCTGTTATTCCCCACCCACCGCGAAGTTCGGCAGGGTATCCACCGGCTGGGCGAAATCGAAGGGAATGGATTCCAGCGCCAGGCCCATGTTGCGCTGGATGACGAAGTGCAGGTGAGGGCCGGTGCTGTTGCCGGTGTTGCCGGAGCGGGCGATGCGTTCGCCGAGGGACACGTGCTGCCCCTCGCGCACCTGCACCGAACCGCGCATCAAGTGCAGGTAGACGCCCATGGTGCCGTCGTCATGCAGGATGCGCACGAAGTTGCCGGACGGGTTGTTGCCCCGGCCGCTCTGATGATTCTCGATCTTCACCACCACGCCGGGACGCGCCGCGACGATGGGCGTGCCTTCGGGCATGGCGATGTCCAGGGCGTAGCGGCCCTTGGGGGTGAAGTGGCTGTAGCGGCCGTTGGCGCCCTGGGTCAGGCGGAAGGGGCCGCCCATCCAGGGCAGCGGATAGCGGTAGGGCAGCGGCTGCAGGCGCGGGTCGCCCATGGCGTAGCGCAGTTTGGGCTTGTAGCGCATGGGACGGCTCGAGTCGGCCGGCGCCAGGGTGGCCATGCGCATGCTGCTGCGCGGCGCCAGCACCCAGCGGATCGGTTGGTCGGGAGCGCCGGAGACGTTTTCCGCCTGGTCGATGCGCAATTCCACCTCCACCGGGGCGAACAGCTCGTTGCGCAACAGCAGGGTCTCGCCGGCTTCGTGCTTCTTCGTCTCCAGCTTCACCGACAGGTCCAGGCGCTCCACCATGCGGTCGCGGAAGACGAATACCTGGGCACCGGCCACGGCCTGGTCGGTGTAGGTCACCACACCGTTGGCATCGGTGTACTTGTAGATGGTCAGCGCTGCGGCCGGCAGGCTCATGCCGAACAGCAGCACCAGAGAAAAGAGTCGCCCCAGCATCTCGTCCCGTTGTCATTGTGTGCTCCGAGAAGCCGAAGACTAGCAGGGCTGTCCAAGGTCGGCGAGACGTCGCCCGCCGGGCTGTGACGAGGTTGGCTGGACGGTCAGGCGCCGGGGACGAAATGCTTCTGCGCGGTGCCGCGGGCGATCAGGCGGGACAGGTAATCAAGCTTCTGCGGGTCGCGATCGACGAAGCGGAAGGTCAGCTGCAGCCACTCGCTGTCGGGCTTCGGCTCCAGCGCCGCCACGGCGTGCAGGTAGCCGTTGAGGCGCGCCACTTCGCCGCCCTCGCCCTGTTCCAGGTCGAGCACCGCACTCTCCAGCACCTGCGGCAGCGGCTCGCCACGGCGCACCACCAGCTGTGCATCCTTCAGGCTCAGGGCCTTGACCACACAGGCCAGCACGCCCGCCGACAGGCGCAGCTGGGCCTGGCCACGGCCACCGGAGACCTGCGACGCGGGCTTTGCCGACTGAGCCGGCGCAACGGGTCTGGCCACGGGCGCGGCAGGTGCCGACGCGGCCGCGGGACGGACCACCTCGGCCTTGCCGCCGGTGAGAGCGGCGAGGGAATCGCTGGCAAAGCCGCCGGCATTGGGCAGCCTGACCGGCGCACCGGACATCAGGGCTTCTAGCTTGCCGCTGCGGGCCAGGGCCTTCTTCACCTTGGTGACCAGCTGATCGTTGGAGAAGGGTTTGCCGATGTAGTCGGAAACGCCGGCCTGGATGGCCTGGATGACGTTTTCCTTGTCACCACGGCTGGTGACCATGATGAAGGGAGTGGTCTTCAGGTGGTCCTGCTCGCGGCACCAGGTGAGCAGTTCCAGACCCGACATCTCGGGCATTTCCCAGTCGCAGAGGATCAGCTCGATGCCGGCGCGGGCGAGCAATTGCTGGGCCTTGCGTCCGTTGACCGCCTCTTCGATGCGGACGCCGGGGAAGTTGTCGCGCAGCCCCTTCTTCAGCAGATCGCGTATGAAGGACGCGTCGTCCACCACCAGCACGTTGACCTTGCCCATCGACTACTCCTTGGAAAACGGGGCTAAGGATAGCCTTGGCTGATAGCCATTTGCCAAGTCCGATTTGCGACCCATGCCCCGTCTGCGACCGATGGGTCATCCCCGGTCGCGGAAAGCAGAACGCCCGGCACGGGGCCGGGCGTTTGGCAAGCGAAAGGCAGGCTCAGCCCCGGGGGGTGTCCTTGTTGGCGCCACTGCCCTTCACTTCCTCGCTCATGCGCGCCAGGCCGAGGTGGCGAACGTCGGTGCCGCGCACCAGGTAGATCACCAGCTCGGAAATGTTGCGCGCGTGGTCGCCGATGCGCTCCAGCGAACGCAGGGCCCAGATGACGTTGAGCACGCGGCTGATGGCGCGCGGGTCTTCCATCATGTAGGTGACCAGTTCGCGCAGCGCGGTCTTGTATTCGCGGTCGATATTCTTGTCGTACTGGGCCACCGACAGGGCGAGGTCGGCGTCGAAACGGGCGAAGGCATCCAGGGCTTCCTGGACCATCTTGCGCACCTGGTCGCCGATGTGGCGCACCTCGACATAGCCGCGCGGGGCAACGCCTTCCTCGCAGAGCTGGATGGCACGGCGGGCGATCTTCGAGGCCTCGTCGCCGATGCGTTCGAGGTCGATCACCGACTTGGAGATGCTGATGATCAAGCGCAGGTCGGAGGCCGCCGGCTGGCGGCGGGCGAGGATGCGCACGCATTCTTCGTCGATGTTGCGCTCCATCTGGTTGATCTGGTCGTCGATCTCGCGCACTTGCTGGGCGAGGCCCGAGTCAGCGTCGATGAGCGCGGTGACCGCGTCGTTGACCTGCTTCTCGACCAGGCCACCCATCGCCAGGAGGCGGCTGCGCACTTCCTCCAGCTCGGCGTTGAACTGCTGGGAGATGTGATGGGTGAGGCTGTCTTTGTCGATCATTTTTCGCTCCGCGAAAGCTGCAAGCTTCAAGCTACAAGCTTCAAGCCGGTTGGTTCGTGTCTGGGCTGCCTTCCTGCCGCCTGAAGCCTGCGGCCTGCTGCTGCCGTTAGCCGTAACGACCGGTGATGTAGTCCTCGGTCTGCTTCCTGGCCGGATTGGTGAACAGGGTATCGGTGTCGCCGTACTCGATCAGCTTGCCCATGTACATGAAGGCGGTGTAGTCGGACACACGTGCCGCCTGCTGCATGTTGTGGGTCACGATGACAATGGTGTACTTGCTCTTGAGCTCATAGATCAGCTCTTCCACCTTCAGGGTGGAGATCGGGTCCAGGGCCGAGCAGGGTTCGTCGAGCAGCAGCACTTCCGGCTCCACGGCGATGGTACGGGCGATCACCAGACGCTGTTGCTGGCCGCCGGAGAGGCCAAGAGCGGACTCGTGCAGGCGGTCCTTCACCTCGTCCCACAGGGCGGCGCCCCGCAGCGCCCACTCCACGGCTTCGTCCAGCACGCGCTTCCTGTTGATGCCCTGGATGCGCAGGCCGTACACCACGTTCTCGTAAATGCTCTTGGGGAAGGGGTTGGGCTTCTGGAACACCATGCCCACACGGCGGCGCAGCTCGGCCACGTCCTCGCCCTTGCGGTAGATGTTGTGGCCATCGAGCAGGATCTCGCCGTCGACGCGGCAACCGTCCACCAGGTCGTTCATGCGATTGAAGCAGCGCAACAGGGTGGACTTGCCGCAGCCACTGGGGCCGATGAAGGCGGTCACGCGCTGCTTCGGGATGTTCATGCTGACGTTGTGCAGCGCCTGCTTCTCGCCGTAGAACAGCGACAGGCCGGGCACCTGGAGGGCGACGGTCTCGTTCGCCAGCTTCAGGTTCTGCTTGTTGCGGCCGAGGGCGGAAATGTCGACGCCGTGGCTGTGGGTTTCGTGTTGCATGTGTTCACTCCGTGCGTAGCTTCGAGCTACAAGCTGTAAGCCTCAGGCAATGCGTTGGGCGACGGACGATCAGCTGTCCAGTGCCTTGTATTTCTCGCGCAGGTGGTTACGGATGGCGACGGCGGAGAAGTTCAGCAGGGCGATCACCAGCACCAGCAGCAGCGCGGTGGCATACACCAGCGGGCGCGCGGCTTCGACGTTCGGGCTCTGGAAGCCGACGTCATAGATGTGGAAACCCAGGTGCATGATCTTCTGGTCCAGGTGCAGGTACGGGTAGTTGCCGTCGAGCGGCAGGCTCGGCGCCAGCTTCACCACCCCCACCAGCATCAGCGGCGCCACTTCACCGGCGGCGCGGGCCACGGCGAGGATCAGGCCGGTCATCATCGCCGGGCTGGCCATGGGCAGGACCACCTTCCACAGGGTTTCGGCCTTGGTCGCGCCGAGGGCCAGGGAGCCTTCGCGCACGGCACGCGGGATGCGCGCCAGGCCTTCCTCGGTGGCGACGATCACCACCGGCACGGCGAGGATCGCCAGGGTCAGGGAGGCCCAGAGCAGGCCCGGGGTGCCGAAGGTCGGCGCCGGAGCGGCTTCGGGGAAGAACAGGCGGTCCAGCGAGCCGCCCAGCACATAGACGAAGAAGCCCAGGCCGAACACGCCGTAGACGATGGCCGGTACGCCCGCCAGGTTGTTCACCGCGATGCGGATCACGCGGGTCAGCGGACCCTGCCGGGCGTATTCGCGCAGGTAGATGGCGGCGATCACACCGAAGGGGGTGACGATCACGGCCATGATCAGGGTCATCATGATGGTGCCGAAGATGGCCGGAAAAATACCGCCTTCGGTGTTGGCTTCACGCGGGTCGTCGGAAAGGAATTCCCACAGCTTGGAGAAATAGAAACCGAGCTTGGCGCCGACGCCCATGGCGTTCGGCTGGTAGGCACGAACCACCTTGCCAAGGCTGATTTCCTGTTCCTGGCCACCGGCTTCGCGGACCACCACGCTGTCGCGGTTGAACGCCTGGTGCAGGCTCATCAGCTGCTCTTCCAGGCCCTTGTAGCGCTGTTCCAGCTCGGCGCGCCGGGCGGCGATGTCGGCCTGGGCCTCGGCGGTCAGGGCGTCGTCGAGCTCCAGCTTGCGGGTCTGCAGGCGCAGGCGCTCGAGGCCGTGATTGATGCCGCCGATGTCCTTCTTCTCCAGCTGGTAGAGCTTGGCGTGGAGGTCATTCACGCGCTTCAGGCGCTCCTGCAGCGCGGGCATGGCGGCATTGCCTTCGGCCACCACCTGGCCGTTCTCCTTCACCGCCACCAGGCGGCCGTAGAAGTTGCCCCACTCGCGGCGCTCCAGCGCCAGCAGGTCGGCCGGATATTTCTGCGCCAGCAGCCAGTCGCCCACCACCCAGGTGAAGTCGCTGCCGTAGACGTCACGGTTGGCCACCTTGAGCAGTTCGCGGTTCATGAATTCCGGGCCGTCTTCGGGTACCGGCAGGCCGGCCCCCTTCAGGCGCGCACGGGACACTTCCTCGCTCTGCACCACCTCGCCGATGACCGGCTTGGCCGGCTGGCCGGGAATGGTGTACTGCGCCTCCACCAGGTCCGCCGGCCAGAAGTGGGCCAGACCGCGCACGGCGATTACCGACAGCAGGCCGATGGTCATGATGACCGCGATGGACACTGCGCCACCGCTTATCCAGACGCCCGGTGCGCCACTCTTGAACCAGTTCTTCAGGGAAACCTTTTTCACGGATTTCTCCAACGCGTGAGTCTTTCAGTTCCTCCCGCCAGGGGCCGGAGGTTTCATGTATTTACTCCCTCTCCCCTACGGGGGAGAGGGCTGGGGAGAGGGGGTTGCACGAGGCACCACCCTCTCCCGCCCTTCGGTTCGGGCACCCTCTCCCTGAAGGGAGAAGGTCATCAGATGCGACGCCGAGGCGTCGCGCTTTTAAAGAGAGGCGTACTTCTTGCGCAGTCGCTGGCGGATCAGTTCGGCCAGGGTGTTCATGACGAAGGTGAACGTCAGCAGTACCAGGGCCGAGAGGAACAGCACGCGGTAGTGGGTGCCGCCGACCTCGGATTCCGGCATTTCCACCGCCACGTTGGCGGCCAGGGTGCGCATGCCTTCGAAGATGTTCACTTCCATCAGCGGGGTGTTGCCGGTGGCCATCAGCACGATCATGGTCTCGCCCACGGCGCGGCCGAGGCCGATCATCAGCGCCGAGAAGATGCCTGGGCTGGCGGTCAGCAGGACCACGCGGGTCATGGTCTGCCAGGGCGTGGCGCCCAGGGCCAGGGAGCCGTAGGTGAGGCTGCGGGGCACGCTGAACACGGCGTCTTCGGCGATGGAGAAGATGTTCGGGATCACCGCGAAGCCCATGGCCAGGCCAACGATCAGGGCGTTGCGCTGGTCGTAGGTGATCCCCAGGTCGTTGCTGATCCACAGGCGCATGTCGCCATCGAAGAACCAGTTCTCCATCAGCGGGCTCATGCCCAGGGCGAACCAGGCGGTGAGGCCCACCACCGGGAGCAGGATCGCCGCTTCCCAGCCGTCCGGCACACGCAGGCGGATGGATTCCGGCAGGCGGCTCCAGATGAAGCCGGCCAGCAGGATGCCGATGGGGGTCAGTAGCAGCAGGCTGAAGATGCCCGGCAGGTGGCCTTCCACATAGGGCGCCAGGAACAGGCCGGCGAAGAAGCCGAGGATCACGGTGGGCAGGGCTTCCATCAGCTCGATCACCGGCTTCACCTTGCTGCGCATGGCCGGCGCCATGAAGTAGGCGGTGTAGATGGCGGCGGCGATGGCCAGCGGAGCGGCCAGCAGCATGGCGTAGAAGGCGGCCTTGAGGGTGCCCCAGGTCAGCGGGGCGAGGCTCAGCTTGGGCTCGAAGTCGGTGTTGGCGGCGGTGGACTGCCAGACATGCTTCGGCTCGTCGTAGCTCTCGTACCAGACCTTGCCCCACAGCGCGCTCCAGGAGACTTCCGGGTGCGGGTTGCGCAGGCTGAACGGCAGCAGCTGGTTGCCTTCCTCGACCAGGATGCGGTTGGCGCGCGGTGACAGGGCCAGCGGGCCGCTACCGCCGGTCACGGACTCCACCAGCAAGGTGCGGTTGGCGGTGCTGTGGAACACGCCGAGCTGGCCGGCGGAGTCCAGGGCGAGGAAGCCCTTGCGGCGCTCTTCGGCGGTGATCTGCACCACCGGATGGGTGCCAAGGGAGAAGTCGCGGATGTGCTTGAGGCGCGAGGAGCCGTCCGGATCGCGGGCCATGAACCACTGGGCGATGCCGCCCCCGGAGTCGCCCACCATCAGCGAGATGCCGCCCAGCAGCATGCCGCTGGCGGTGACTTCGCGCCCGCCGTCTTCCAGCAGCTTGTAGCGGCCGTTCAGGGCCTTCTCGCGCAGGCTGAACACATCGGCGTGGGCCCGGCCGTTGAGCACGTACAGCCACTGCTGACGCGGGTCGATGTAGATGGCCTTGATCGGTTCGGCGATCTGCGGCAGTTCGATGCTGCTCTGCTCCTGGGTAATTTCGCCGGTCAGCATGTTCTCTTCGCTGACCACCTGCTGCACGTGCAGCTGGCTGCCGGTGGAACCGGCCAGCACCAGGGTTTCGTCATTGACGTTCAGCGCCACGTGCTCCAGCGCGCGGCCCTGGGCGTCGAGGACAATGGGCGCTTCGCCGTAGGGGAAGCTGACCAGGGGTTCGATGGTCTTCCGGTTGTCCGGGTAGGTGATGTTGTAGCTGTGCTTGAAGATCAGCGCCTGGCCGTTGGACAGGCCCAGTACCACCAGCGGGCTGCCCGGCTGGTCCTGGCCGATGGATGCCACACTGGCGCCGGCCGGCAGCGGCAGCCGCTGGCGCTTGAGCAGGCTGCCGTCTCTGGTCGAGAAGAACTGCACTTCGCCCTGGTCGGCGACGCGCATGCCCACCATGTTCTGTTCTTCCAGGGCCAGCAGCAGCGGCTTGCCGGCGTCCTGCTGCAGCCAGGCCGGGCTCTGGGCCTTCTTCGCCGACAGCTCGGCGCCCTGGAACAGCGGCAGCACCACATAGGCCAGGTAGAAGAAGATCAGGGTGATGGCGCCAAGAACGGCAAGACCGCCGACCAGCACGTACCAGCGGGTCAGGCGGTCCATCAGCGCCCGCATCCGGCGCTTACGCTGCAGCGCAGGCGTATTGAAGTCGATGCGGACGGGCGGGTTCTTCGGAGAAGTCAGGGAATTGGCCAGGTCATTCATGGATTCGGGCTCTTGCCACAGTCGGCGCGCGCAGGCTTTTACGATGGGCGCAAAGATTACGCATCTGGTGTGACAGAAAAATTACAGCGAGTTGACGTGGCGAAGCCCGCCCGGAGCTGTCCTCGGGCGGGCTTGCGCGACAGGGTCTCCCGTCGCCCTTGCGTCCTTGCGCAGCGGCGCGCACCCGGCCGCCACTGCCTTGTCCGGTCGGGTTACAGGCCCAGTTCCTTCAGGGTCTTCTCGGCCACCCTGGCCGGGACCGGGATGTAGCCGTCCTTGACCACGACTTCCTGGCCCTGCCTGGACAGCATCAGCTTGACGAACTCGGCTTCCAGCGGAGCCAGCGGCTTGTTCGGTGCCTTGTTCACGTAGACGTAGAGGAAGCGGGACAGCGGGTAGCTGCCGTTGAGGGCGTTCTGCTCATTGTCTTCAACGAACTCGCCGCCTTCCTTCTTGGCCAGGGGAACAGTCTTCACGCTGGACGTCTTGTAGCCGATGCCGGAGTAGCCGATGCCGTTGAGCGACTGGCTGATGGACTGGACGACGGAAGCGGAACCCGGCTGCTCGTTCACGTTCGGCTTGAAGTCGCCTTTGCACAGGGCCTCTTCCTTGAAGTAGCCGTAGGTGCCGGATACGGAGTTGCGGCCGAACAGCTGGATCGGCTTGGACGCCAGGTCGCCGGTCACGCCCAGGTCGCCCCAGGTCTTCACGTCGCTCGGGCTGCCGCACAGGCGGTTGGCGGAAAAGATCGCATCGACCTGCTGCATGGTCAGGCCCTTGATCGGGTTGTCCTTGTGCACGAAGACCGCCAGGGCGTCGACGGCGACCGGCACGGCGGTGGGCTTGTAGCCGTACTTCTGCTCGAAGGCCTGCAGTTCGACGTCCTTCATCTTGCGGCTCATCGGGCCGAGGTTGGCCGTGCCTTCGGTCAGGGCCGGCGGCGCGGTGGAGGAACCGGCGGCCTGGATCTGGATGTTCACGTTCGGGTATTCGCGCTTGTATGCCTCGGCCCACAGGGTCATCAGGTTGGCCAGGGTGTCGGAACCCACGCTGGACAGGTTGCCGGAAACACCAGTGGTCTTCTGATAGGCCGGGATGGCCGGATCGACGGCAGCGACCGCGCTGGCGGCAGCTACGCCGGCGGCAACGAAGGTCATGGCCGCCATCAAACGCTTCAGTTTCATGCCTTGCTCCTAAGCAGGACGAGGGGTTGAATGCAACGGGGGCCAGTATCGAGAGGCCATATGACCACTCTATGAATTGATTGTGACAATTGGATGAATGGCCATCATCCGCTGTCCAAGGGGGGATCAAGACCCGCGATTCGTACGGAGACAGTCCCCATGAAGCCCCATCCCCTGCTGCCCTTCGCCCTTCTGGCCCTCTGCAGCGCATGCAGCGAAATGGCCACCTTGACGGTCGAGGACGGCACCGGCCCCGACCCGCTGCTGCCGCCACCGAGCCGCGGCCTCTTCCCCACCGTCAACATCGCCCCCGCTGTCGGCTGGGCGCCGGGCGCCACTCCCGTGGCGGCCAAGGGCACCCGCGTGCAGGCCTTTGCCGAGGACCTGCAGCACCCGCGCTGGCTGTATGTGCTGCCCAATGGCGATGTACTGGTGGCCGAAAGCGCCGCGCCGGCCACCAGCAAGCCGGCGGGCATCAAGGGCTGGGTGGCAGGTTTCTACATGAAGCGCGCCGGTGCCCAGGTGCCGAGCGCCAACCGCATTTCCCTGCTGCGGGACATCAACGGGGATGGCGTCGCCGACCTGCGCAGCACCTTCCTCAAGGGGCTCAACTCGCCCTTCGGCATGGCCCTGGTGGGCAAGGACCTCTACGTCGCCACTGCCGACGCAGTGCTGCGTTTCCCCTACGAGAAGGGCGCTACCGAGATCGACGTACCGGCCACCCGGGTCACCGACCTGCCCGCCGGCCTCAATTACCACTGGACCAAGAACCTCATCGCCAGCCGCAACGGACGCAAGCTCTACATAACGGTGGGCTCCAACAGCAACGTCGGCGAAAACGGCATGGAGATGGAGGAAGGCCGCGCGGCGATCTGGGAACTGGACCGCGCCAGCGGCAAGAAGCGCCTCTACGCCACCGGCCTGCGCAACCCGGTGGGCATGGCCTGGGAACCGCAGACCGGCAAGCTGTGGACGGCAGTGAACGAGCGCGACGAACTGGGCAGCGACCTGGTGCCCGACTACATCACATCGGTGAAGGACGGCGGCTTCTACGGCTGGCCCTACAGCTACTTCGGCCAGCATGTGGACGAACGCGTCCAGCCGCAGCGTCCGGACCTGGTGGCCAAGGCCATCGTCCCCGACTACGCCCTCGGCCCGCACACCGCATCCCTGGGCATCACCTTCGCCAGGGGCAGCAAGCTGCCGGCGTTCCAGAACGGCCTCTTCGTCGGCCAGCACGGTTCCTGGAACCGCGAGCCCCACAGTGGCTACAAGGTGATTTTCGTGCCCTTCAGGGGCGGCAAGCCCAAAGGCCAACCGGTGGACGTGCTCACCGGCTTTCTCGACGACCAGGGCAACGCCCAGGGCCGCCCGGTGGACGTGAAGCTCGACGGCAAGGGCGCGCTGCTGGTGACCGACGACGTCGGCAACAAAGTGTGGCGGGTGAGTGCGGCGAAGAAGTGAAGCGCTCGTAGGATGGGTTTCGCTCCGCTCTACCCATCCTACGGGGTAAGTCAGCGCCTCTTCGCGATCAGGAACAGCCCGATCAGCATTGCCACGCCGCACAGGGTAGCCACGTAATAGGCCGGGCCGAGGCTGTCCCATTTCATCAGCAGGGAAACCACCATCGGCGTCAGGCCGCCGAAGATGGCGTAGGCCAGGTTGTAGGAGAACGACAGGCCGGAAAAACGCACCACCGGCGGGAACGCCTTGACCATCACATAGGGCACGGCGCCGATGGTGCCGACGAACAGGCCGGTCACCGCGTAGAGCGGGAACAGCCAGTCCGGGTTGGTCTTGAGGCCCGTATAGAGGGTCCAGGAAGTGACCGCCAGCAGCGCGCCGCCCACCAGGAAGGTGCGGCCCGCACCGATGCGGTCGGCGATGGCGCCGGCGGCGACGCAGCCGAAGGACAGCAGCACGATGGCCAGGCTGTTGGCCTTGAGCGCGGTGGCCGCGTCGAAGCCGTAGACGGTCTGCAGCAGTGTGGGGGTCATCAGGATCACGACCACGATGGCCGCCGACAGCACCCAGGTCAGCAGCATCGACAGCACGATGGCGCCGCGATGTTCGCGCAGCACGGTCTTCAGCGGCACTTCCTCGGCCAGCGCCTTGCGCTGCTGCATCTCGGCGAACACCGGGGTCTCGTGGAGCCACTGGCGCAGGTAGACGGAGAACAGGCCGAACACGCCGCCCACCAGGAACGGCAGGCGCCAGGCCCAATCCATGACTTCGGCCGGGGTGTAGATACTGTTGATCAGGGTCGCCATCAGCGAACCCAGCAGAATGCCGGCGGTCAGGCCCGAGGTCAGGGTGCCGCAGGCGTAGCCGATGTGCCGCGACGGCACGTGCTCGGCCACGAAGACCCAGGCGCCCGGCACTTCACCGCCAATGGCGGCGCCCTGCACCACGCGCATCAGCAACAGTGCCAGGGGCGCCCAGATGCCGATCTGCGCATAGGTGGGCAACAGGCCCATCACCAGGGTCGGCACCGCCATCAGGAAGATGCTCAGGGTGAACATGCGCTTGCGGCCCAGCAGGTCGCCGAAGTGCGCCATGACGATGCCGCCCAGGGGCCGCGCCAGGTAGCCGGCGGCGAAGATGCCGAAGGTCTGCAGCTGACGCAGCCATTCCGGCATCTCGGCGGGGAAGAACAGCTTGCCCACCACCGCGGCGAAGAACACGAAGATGATGAAGTCGTAGAACTCCAGCGCACCGCCGAGGGCGGAGAGCGACAGGGTCTTGTAGTCGCTGCGGGTCAGCGGACGCGAAGCGGACACCTCGGAGGCAAGCACGGAAGACATGTTGGAAGGATTCTCGTCTGGGAGTGCGGGGCGTTTGCCGCTACTTGGGCAACAAATCGCCAGGCAACATATCAAAAACCGTCAGATCTACACAGTGCGAGCCAAAAAACCGCCGCTGACGCGTCACAGCGGTCGTCTGGCGTCACATCCTGGCTATATACTGCGCGCTGTTCAGCGCAGGTCGGCATGCAGTGGGTCGGCTGGCGCATCGGGAAGGAGAAGGCCCCATCCCTCTCCGGCAATTGGCGCCACACACACGAAGCAGGCAGTTCCGGCATGATCGAAATCGAAGAAGAAGAAAACCTCACCCCGCAAGGCGACCTCGCCCTGCAGATCACCGCGCTCCCGCGGGAAACCAACGGCTTTGGCGATATCTACGGCGGCTGGCTGGTTTCCCAGATGGACCTGGCCGGCACCGCCATGGCCAGCAAGGTCGCCGCGGGCCGCGTGGCCACCGTGGCCATCGATCGCATGGCCTTCCTGGTGCCGGTGGCCGTGGGTGCCCAGCTCTCCTTCTATACCCAGACCCTGGAGATCGGCCGCAGCTCGATCCAGATGCTGGTCGAAGTCTGGAGCGACGACCCGCTCTCCAGCGAATGGCGCAAGGTCACCGAAGCGGTCTTCGTCTTCGTCGCCATCGACGGCAGCGGCCGCACCCGCCCGGTCCCGCCACGCCGGAGCTGACGCCATCGCACAAGAAGGGGCCGCATCAGCGGCCCTTTTTCATTGGCGGAGATTTGCGGGAGACTCCGTAGGATGGGTAGAGCCGGCGAAACCCATCGACCGGGCTCCGCATGGGTTTCGTTCCTCAACCCATCCTACGAGCACGCGGCCGTCATTCCAGGCGCAAGGCGTCCACCGGATGCAATCTCGCCGCGCGCCGCGCCGGCGCCAGGCCGGCGCTGATGCCCACCAGCACCGACAGCAGCAGCCCCAGCAGCACCAGCGGCGGGCTCAGGCTCAGCGGCAGTCCGGGCAACATCAGGTGCAGCAGCCCAAGCAGGACGCCCGCCAGCACCAGCCCCAGCACCCCACCCAGCAGCGACAGCAGGACCGCCTCGGTGAGGAACAGCGCCAGCACCTGGCGCGGCGCGGCGCCCACGGCGCGGAGCAGGCCGATCTCGGCGGTCCGTTCGCCCACGGTAGTGGTCATGATGGTGAGGATGCCCACCGCGCCCACGAACAGGGAAACCCCGCCGAGTGCCGCGATGCCCAGGGTGATGCTGGCGAGGATGCGATTCAGGCTGCCCAGCAGATCGTCCTGGGAGGTCATGCGGAAGTCCTCGTGGCCGTGACGCTCCACCAGCCGCTGGCGCACCGCGGCGGCGAAGGGTTCGGCCGGCGTGGCGTCGTCGAACAGTACGTGGATCTTCACCAGGCCTTCGCGATTGAACAGGCTCTCCGCCCAATCCACCGGGATGTAGGCGATGTCGTCGAGGTCGAAGCCCAGCAGGTTGCCCTTGCTCGCCATCACCCCGATCACCCGGAAGCTCATGCCGCCCACCCGCACCCGCTGGCCCACCGGGCTGGCGCCGCCGAACAGTTCCGTCGCCAGCTTCGCACCGAGCACCACAAAGGGCGGCGTGCGGCCGTCCCGCGAGGGCGGCAGGAACTGCCCCCGGGCCATGTGCACGCGCCAGGCCTGTGCCAGTTGCGAGCCGGTGCCGAGGATATCCACGCGGCGCTGCCGGCCTTGCGCCTGGATATCGCCGTTGCCCTGGATGATCGGCACCACGGCTTCGGCATGGGGCAAACGGCCCAGGGCATCGGCATCGGCGATGGTCAGCGGCCGCGCGCTGGCGAGAATGCCGCCGATGCCGCCGGTGGGCAGGGTGCCCGGCCGCACCGTCACGACCCGCGTGCCGAACTGCGCGAAGCTGTCCAGCACGCGGTTGCGCAAGCCCTCGCCCATGGCGGTGAGCAGCGCCACGGCGGCGATGCCGATGGCCACGCCGAGCAGGGTCAACAGGCTGCGCAGAGGCTGGCTGGAGAGGGCCGAGCCACACAGGCCGAGACCATCGCGCCAGCGCATCAATGGCTCCCGTGCGGCTGCAACGCCTGCACCGGCATCTGGGCCGCGGCGTGCCTGGCCGGCAGCCAGGCGAACAGCAACGCCGCCGCCAACGCCAACGACGGCGCGCCCAGGCGCGCCCACCAGGGCGCATGCAGCGGCAGGCCGGTGGCCAGCCGTCCGCCCCAGAGCAGCAGCTCACCCAGCGCCAGCCCACTGCCGGCACCCAGCAATGCCAGCAGCGCCGCCTCGCCGAGGAACAGCAACCGCACCTGCGCCGAACTGGCGCCCAGCGCCTTGAGCAGGCCGATCTCGGCGGTGCGCTGCAGCACGGCGATCCAGGTGACATTCATGATCAGGATGCCCGCCACCAGCAAGCTGATGGCGGCGATGCCGGCCAGGGCCAGGGTCAGGCCGTCGAGGATGCCGTCGAAGGCTGCGAGCATGGAATCCTGGCTGAGCAGGGTGACGTCTTCCTCGCCCTGGTGGCGCTCGGTCAGGCTCGCCAGCACCTGTCGCCGCGCGCTTTCGAGGTAGCTGGCACCACGGGCTTCGACGAACACGCGGAACAGTCCCTCGCGATTGAACAGTGCCTCGGCACTGGCCACCGGCACGATCAGCGCGTCCGAGAAGTCCATCCCCAGGGATTCGCCGCGCTCGTCCAGCACCCCGATCACCCGGAAGCGCCGGTCGCCGGCCCGCAGCCACTGGCCCAGGACCGGGGCGCTGCCGAACAGCTCCTGGCGCAGGCGGCTGCCGATCACGCAGACCTCGCTGCCCTGCCCCGGCTCCAGCACCGGCAGCGGCTGCCCTTGGGCAAGGTGCAACTGGCGGATGGCGAAGAAGTCGCGGGTGGTGCCCAGGGTCAGGGCCTCGCGATTGCGGTTGTCGTGGCTGATTTCCACCTGCCCGGCATGCAGCGGCGCCACGCGGCGTACCGCCGGCAGGCGGTCGAGAGCGGCGGCATCTGCCTGGGTCAGGGGCCGGGGCGCCATGCCGGTGATGGGCGGCATGCCGCCAGTGGTTTCATTGCGCCCGGGCAGGACGATGAGAATGTCGCGCCCGAGCAGGGAGAACTCCCCCAGCACGTAGGCCCGCGCGCCCTCCCCCAGGCCACCCAGCAGGGTCACGAAAAATACCCCCACGGCCATCGCCAGCAGCAGCATGGCACTGCGCGATCCATGCCCGCGCATCGCGCCGAGCCAGTAGCGGCAGGCGTCCAGCGGGTCCATCAGTGCAGCGCCCCCTGGCGCCGGTCACAGAGGATGCAGCCGTCGCGCATCTGGATCTGGCGGCGGGCGCGGGCGGCGTGCCGGGCATCGTGGGTGACCAGGACCAGGGTCAGGCCCTCGGCGTTCAGCTCCTCCAGCAGCTCCACCACCTCGGCGCCGGACTGGCTGTCGAGGTTGCCGGTGGGCTCGTCGGCCAGCAGCAGGCGCGGCCGCATCACCATGGCGCGGGCAATGGCCACCCGCTGGCGCTGGCCGCCGGACAGCTCGGCCGGATGATGCTGCAGCCGTTCGGCCAGGCCGAGGCGCTCGGTCAGCTGCAGGCTGCGGCAGCGGCGCTCGGCGGGGTCGATGCCGGCCAGCAGCATGGGCAGCTCGATGTTTTCCAGCGCGGTCAGGCGCGGAATCAGGTGGAAAGACTGGAACACGAAGCCGATCAACCGGCTGCGCAGGGCCGCGCGACGCGCTTCGTCGAGGTCGGCGGTGGGTTCCTCGTCCAGCCAGAACTCGCCGCTGTCCGGCGCATCCAGCAGCCCGAGAAGGTTCAGCAGGGTGGACTTGCCCGAACCGGAGGCGCCGGTAATGGCCAGGTACTCGCCATCGGCCACCTCCAGATCGAGATGGTCGACCCCGCGCACCCGCTCCTGCCCCAGCTGGAAGCAGCGGCTGACCTGGTGCATGAGGATCATGGCGCCGCCTCTGTGGAACCGGGGCTGACCACGCTGCCATCGGCCAGGCCCTCATGCTGCAGGCTGGGCAGGATGCGGTCGCCAGCGGCCAGCCCGCCCTTCACCTCGCTCCAGCGCCAGTTGGCCAGGCCGATGTCCACCTTCTGCTCCCGCAGGTGACCGTTGCTCGGGTCGTAGCGCAGTACCTTGCCGCCTTCCAGCAGGCTTTCCGTGGGCACCCGCAGGGTCTGCGCCCGCTGCGCCAGGAGGATTTCCACATCGGCGCTGTAACCGCTGAGCAGCATCAGGTCCGCCGGAACCTGTTCGAACTTCACTTCCACATCCACCGTGCGCGCCTGCTTTTCCAGCTCACGCACGAAGGGCGCGATGCGGCTCACCCGGCCCTCGAAACTGCGCCCACGGAAGGCGTCCAGGGTGATGCGCACCGGCATGCCGGGCCGCACCCGGGCGGCATCCACTTCGTCGATGGGCGCATCCACATAGAGGCACTGGTCGTCGATCAGGTCCACCGCCGGCGGCGTGGGGATGCCCGGTGGCGAGGGCGTCACCACCTCGCCCAGCTCGCCGTTGATCTGCGCGACTATGCCGGCGAAGGGCGCCCGCAGGGTGGCCTGGTCCAGTTGCGCCAGTTGCAGGTCGAGGCTGGCTTCGGCCTCGCGGATCTTCGCCTCGCCGCTGCTGCACAGGAGCTGCGAGAGCCGTGCGCGGGTGGCGCTCTGGTCCAGCAGGTCCTCGGAGGCCAGCTTGCGCTCGGCCAGGCGCGCGAGGCGCTGCTGGTCGCGGTGGTCCTGGCTGGCCTGGCGGCAGCTCTGCTCGCGCAGGTTGCGCTGGACATCGAGGCGCGCGCGGGCTTCCTCCACCCGCGCCTGCAGGTCGTCCTGGCGCAGGCGCATCAGCACGTCGCCCGCCTGCACCCGCTGCCCGGCATGGATCAGCAGCTCGCTGACCTGCCCACCGGTCTTGAACGACAAGTGCGCGCGCCGGCATGCCTTCACCGTACCCGCGCGGGTGTTGGCCACCAGGGTTTCCACATCACCCTTACCCACTTCCACCAGTTGCACGGGCACCGGCTCGGGCCGCGCCCAGAGCCCCAGCAACATCGCCAGGGAGGCAAAAATAGGAATAATTATCAGTAGCTTGCGCATGGCACCGACTCCACTTGCGAGCGGGTAAAGATGAGTCTAGGTGCGCCGTCACGGCCCCTTTCCGGCACCCGCGTACCGCTATTCCCCGCTTTTGGGGAAGGACCGCCCATAAATGAAGAGCTTAGCGACGGACCCGGCCAGCCCGCGCCAGCCGGGGCCTCTGACCATCCAGGTCAAATTGCCGACAAGTGGAGGATCACTTGCAAGGCGCAAATGGGAACGCGTCAAGAAAAGATCAGGGCAACCTCGGCGCCCGGTCCCTGGTCGAATCCCGAGAAAGCCCCCGCCGCGTCTGCCATGCTGTTTCCAGTAGCAGATGGCGCCTTGGCGGCGCGACAGCACAGTAAGCGGAGATTGCGATGTACGACGAAACCCTGCCCACCGTGGAACAGCTGGAGGTGGATGAACTGGTCTGCTGGCGGGTGCATACCCGTCACGGGGAATTGCTGATGACACAACAGGGCGCGCAGGTCCTGAGCTACCAGCCCCACGGCGAGGAACCGGTGATCTGGCTCAGTGGCCAGGCCGCCTACCAGAAGGGCAAGGCGGTACGCGGCGGTATACCGGTGTGCTGGCCCTGGTTCGGCGACCTGCGGCGCAACCCCGCGGAAATCCAGGGCATGCACCAGGGCGGCCCGATCTGCCCGGCCCACGGCCTGGTGCGCGAGCGCGACTGGACGCTGCTGGGCATCGACAGCGAGGGCCCGGCGGTGCGCCTGGACTTCGCCCTCGACACCGCCGCCGAACCCCTGCCCGGCTGGCCCCATGCCGCCGAACTGAAGCTGTCCATCCTGATGGAAGAGCAACTGCGGATGACCCTGTCCACCCGCAATACCGGCGACGCGCCCCTGGCCATCAGCCAAGCGCTGCACAGCTACTTCGCCGTCAGCGATATCCAGGGCGTGGAAGTCGAAGGCCTGGACGACTGCCGCTACATCGAGACCCTGGAAGACTGGCAGGAGCGCCAGCAGAAGGGCACCGTCACCTTCCACGGCGAAACCGACCGCATCTACCTGGAAACGCCACGCCGCATGGCCATCGTCGACCGCACCTGGAAGCGCCGCATCCTGCTGGAGGCCGACGGCTCCGCGTCCGCCGTGGTGTGGAACCCCTGGATCGACAAGTCCCGGCGGCTGTCCCAGTTCGCCGAAGACGCCTGGCAGGGCATGCTCTGCATCGAAACCGCGCGGGTGATGGACGACTTCCTGGTGCTGCGGCCCGGCGAAGAACAGCAGATGGTGCTCAACATCAGCAGCACGCCGCTCTGATGCCGGTGGTGGGCTGAAGCGGAACGCCGTCCGGCCCACCCTACGGTCTCTATTCATCCCTGTAGGGTGCGCCTTGCGCACCGATTACAAGGTCAGCCGACGCGCCGCGTCCAACTCCTGGTGCGCGCGGCGCACCCTACGGTCAGACTCGCGGTACCGACTGCTACAGATCCCCCTCCTCCACCAGCCTCACGCTGTCGGCATCCAGGGCATAGGCGGCGTCGGCCAGGTCGTTGCTGACCTGCTCCACCTTGAGGGTGCCGTCCACCCAGATGGGCGCGTAGATGTCGTCGAGCTGGATGCCCGAGGGGTAGCGCACCAGCACGATCTGGTTCGGTGGCGGCGGCGGAACGTGGATGCAGGCGCCCGGATAGGGCACCAGGAAGAACAGCGTGCTGCGGCCCTTGGCATCGTTTTCCAGCGGCACCGGATAGCCGCCGATATGGATCTTCTTGCCATTGAACGCCGCCACCGTCTTCGCCGAATACATCACCGCCGGCAGGTCCTTGTCCTTCTGCCTCAGCCCGCCCTGCTGGCCGAAGGTGCCGTCGGCCTCGGGGCTGTCGTGGCTGATGTCCGGCATCTCCTCGAGGGCCTTGCGGTCCTCTGGCGGCATCAGTTCCAGCCAGTCGGTTTCGGGGAGCCCGGCGCGGGCGAGGGTGCAGCAGAACAGCAGGAGCAGGCAGGCGAGACGGCGCATGGAAGGACTCTTCAACCCATGGGGCGGGAACATCAGGCGCCAAGACTAACCGCGCGAGAAGGCAGTTCCCAGCCCCACCGGGAAACGGTCGGCTACTTCTTCTTCACAATCCCGTAGATCACCAGCAGCACCACCGCGCCGACCACCGCGCCGATGAAGCCCGCTGCCTGCCCGGCCTGGTAGATGCCCAAGGCCTGGCCGCCATAGGTGGCCAGCAGCGAGCCACCGATGCCGAGCAGGATCGTCATGATCCAGCCCATGCTGTCGTCGCCGGGTTTGATGAAACGTGCGATCAGACCAACGATCAGTCCGATGATGATGGTGCCGATGATGCCCATGACATGCCCTCCGATGGTAAGTGAGACATGCCTGAGCCTAGATGCAGCTGAGAATGCTTGCCATCGACCGCCCCTGATGAGGGGCGGCCGGATGGGGCGTCAGGATTTGGCGATCAGCGCTTCCACCGCGGCGATCTGGCGATCGAGGGTGGCACGGTCCGCGCAGCGCAGGGTGGCGTGGCCCACCTTGCGGCCGGCCTTGAAGGCCTTGCCATAGTGGTGCAGGTGGCAGTCGTCGATGGCGATCACCTTGTCCACGGCCGGTACTTCACCGATGAAGTTGAGCATCGCGCTCTCGCCCAGCTTGGCGGTGGAGCCCAGCGGCAGGCCGGCGACGGCACGCAGGTGGTTCTCGAACTGGCTGCACTCGGCGCCTTCGATGGTCCAGTGGCCGGAGTTATGCACGCGCGGGGCGATCTCGTTGGCCTTCAGGCCGCCGTCCACTTCGAAGAACTCGAAGGCCAGCACGCCGACGTAATCCAGGCTGGTCAGCACGCGGCCGACGTAATCCTCGGCCAGGGCCTGGAGCGGATGGTCGGTGCTGGCGATGGACAGGCGCAGGATGCCGTTCTCGTGGGTGTTGTGCACCAGCGGGTAGAAACGGGTCTCGCCGTCGCGGGCACGCACAGCCACCAGCGAGACTTCGCCGGTGAAGGGCACGAAACCTTCGAGGATGCAGGGCACGCCGCCCAGTTCGGCGAAGGCGCCAGCCACATCTTCCGGCTTGCGCAGGACCTTCTGGCCCTTGCCGTCGTAGCCCAGGGTGCGGGTCTTGAGCACGGCCGGGAGACCGATGCTGGCAGCGGCAGCGTCGAGGTCGGCCTGGGACTGGATGTCGGCGAATGCCGGAGTGGGGATGCCGAGGTCCTTGAACAGGGACTTCTCGAACCAGCGGTCGCGGGCGATGCGCAGGGCTTCGGCGCTCGGGTAGACCGGCACGAACTGCGAGAGGAAGGCCACGGTCTCGGCCGGCACGCTCTCGAACTCGAAGGTCACCAGGTCCACTTCATCGGCCAGCTGGCGCAGGTGGTCCTGGTCGCCGTAGTCGGCGCGGATGTGCTCGCCAAGCGCCTGGGCGCAGGCATCCGGCGCCGGATCGAGGAAGGCGAAGTTCATGCCCAGCGGGGTGCCCGCCAGGGCCATCATGCGGCCGAGCTGGCCGCCACCGATTACGCCGATCTTCATGACTCAGGCCTCACGCGGGTCCGGGTTGTCCAGGACCATGTCGGTCTGCTCGCGGCGGAAATCCTTCAGCGCCACGTGGTATTTCGGGTACTTGCCGCCGAGGATGCTGGCGGCCAGCAGGGCGGCGTTGATCGCACCGGCCTTGCCGATGGCCAGGGTGGCGACCGGGACGCCGGCGGGCATCTGCACGATGGAAAGCAGGGAGTCGACGCCCGAGAGCATGGACGACTGCACCGGCACGCCGAGTACCGGCAGGTGGGTCTTGGCGGCACACATGCCCGGCAGGTGGGCGGCACCGCCGGCACCGGCAATGATCACCTCGATGCCACGGCTTTCGGCCTCTTCGGCGTACTGGAACAGCAGGTCCGGGGTGCGGTGGGCGGATACCACCTTCACTTCATGGGGAATGCCCAGCTTGTCCAGCATGTCGGCGGTGTGGCTGAGGGTGCTCCAATCGGACTTGGAGCCCATGATCACGCCTACCAGTGCGCTCATCGTCGTGCCTCATCAAAGTGCGCCGGTTGGCGCGACCAAAAACAACAAGCCACGCAATGGCGTGGCTTGTCTGCGATGTAGGCCGGGCTGCGGGGCGCGCAACCGGCCGAAGGCCGCGCAGTATAACGCAAAGCCGCAGCCGGCGTGCATTTGCCCTTACCACTCGTCCAGAGGTGGATGGACGCAACGTCCAGGTCCGGAAGGCCAACGCCGGTGCGCAGCGGCACTCAGCCCTCGCCGCCCACCCCACCTTCCAGCTTGCGCCACAGCAGACGTACCGCCGCCTTGCGCACCAGGGCGCAGCGGTACAGGCGGATTTCCAGCGGCACATGCCACTGGCTCCCGCCACACACCACCAGATCACCACGGGCCAGTTCGGCCTGGGCGCTGAAACGCGGCACCCAGGCCACGCCCATGCCCTGCAGGGCCATGCTCTTCAGGCTGTCTGCCATGGCGGTTTCGTACACGGTGGTGGAGCGCAGCGCGCGCTGGCGCAGCAGGATGTTCACCGAACGACCGAGAAAGGCACCGGCGCTGTAGGCCAGCAGCGGCACGCTCTGGCCGCTGTCCAGCTCGAAGAGCGGTTTGCCGCTGGCATCCACTGCGCACACCGGCAGCATCTCGGTTCGCCCCAGGTGCATGGAGGGGAAGATTTCCGGGTCCATCTGCAGGGCCGCATCCGGGTCGTAGAAGGCCAGGATCAGGTCACAGCCACCTTCGCGCAGCGAGTGCACGGCCTCGCCCACGTTGGTGGCGATAAGGCGGCTGGCGATGTTCAGGCCGTCGGCCCGCAGCCGCGAGATCCACTGCGGGAAAAAGCCCAGCGCCAGGGAGTGGGCGGCAGCGAACTGCAGCACTTCACCCTGCTGGCCTTCCAGGTGATGCAGGTGACGCACCACCTCCCCCAGCTGGTCCACCATGCTGCGCGCGGTAACCAGGAACAACTGGCCCGACTCGGTCAGTTCCACCGGCGTGCGCGAGCGGTTGACCAGGGTCAGCCCCAGCGCTGCCTCCAGGCTGCGGATGCGCCGGCTGAAGGCCGGCTGGGTAACGAAGCGCCGCTCGGCGGCCTGGGAGAAGCTGCGGGTGTTGGCCAGGGCGACGAAGTCTTCCAGCCATTTGGTTTCCAGGTTCATCTGCGCCTTCCGTAATGCTCGATTTTGGTGCACACGTTCGCGACCCAATCCGCGTCACGCGGACATTATGCCGATTGTGCATGACATAGCGAATAACAGCATTGGCCGACAAACGGCTACAAGCCTAGATTATTGGGCATCGCGGCACTGGCCGTGCTCCCCCAGAGATGAATCGCATCATGTCCTCCGCTGCATCCTTCCGCATCGAAAAAGACCTGCTCGGCACCCTCGAAGTACCCGCTGAGGCTTACTACGGCATCCAGACCCTGCGCGCGGTCCAGAACTTCCGCCTGTCCGGCGTGCCGCTGGCGCACTACCCGAAGCTGGTCATCGCCCTGGCGATGGTCAAGCAGGCCGCTGCCGATGCCAACAAGCAGCTCGGCCATCTCAGCGCCGAAAAGCATGCCGCCATCAGCGAAGCCTGCGCTCGCCTGATCCGCGGTGATTTCCACGACCAGTTCGTGGTGGACATGATCCAGGGTGGCGCCGGTACCTCCACCAACATGAACGCCAACGAGGTGATCGCCAACATCGCCCTCGAGGCCATGGGCAAGCAGAAGGGTGAGTACAAGTACCTGCACCCGAACAACGACGTGAACATGGCGCAGTCCACCAACGACGCCTACCCCACCGCCATCCGTCTCGGCCTGCTGCTGGGCCACGACGCCCTGCTGGCCAGCCTCGAGAGCCTGATCCGCGCCTTCGCCGCCAAGGGCGAAGAGTTCGCCGACGTACTGAAGATGGGCCGTACCCAGCTGCAGGACGCCGTGCCGATGACCCTCGGCCAGGAATTCCACGCCTTCGCCACCACCCTCGGCGAAGACCTCGACCGCCTGCGTCGCCTGGCGCCCGAGCTGCTGACCGAAGTGAACCTCGGCGGCACCGCCATCGGCACCGGCATCAACGCCGACCCCGGCTACCAGAAGCTGGCCGTCGAGCGTCTGGCTGCCATCAGCGGCCACCCGGTCGTCCCGGCCGCCGACCTGATCGAAGCCACCTCCGACATGGGCGCCTTCGTGCTGTTCTCCGGCATGCTCAAGCGCACCGCGGTCAAGCTGTCGAAGATCTGCAACGACCTGCGCCTGCTCTCCAGCGGTCCGCGTACCGGCATCAACGAGATCAACCTGCCGCCGCGCCAGCCGGGCAGCTCGATCATGCCGGGCAAGGTCAACCCGGTTATCCCGGAAGCCGTCAACCAGGTGGCCTTCGAAGTCATCGGCAACGACCTGGCCCTGACCCTGGCAGCCGAAGGCGGCCAGCTGCAGCTGAACGTGATGGAGCCGCTGATCGCCTACAAGATCTTCGACTCGATCCGCCTGCTCCAGCGCGCCATGGACATGCTGCGCGAGCATTGCATCGTCGGCATCACCGCCAACGCCGAGCATTGCCGCCGCCTGATGGAAAACTCCATCGGCCTGATCACCGCGCTGAACCCGTACATCGGTTACGAAAACGCCACCCGCATCGCCAAGGAAGCCCTGGAAAGTGGCCGCGGCGTGCTGGAACTGGTGCGTGAAGAAAAGCTGCTGGACGAGTCCATGCTGGCCGACATCCTCCGCCCGGAAAACATGATCGCCCCGCGCCTCGTGCCGCTGAAGGGCTGATCAGGCAAACGAACTCACCAGGAGGGGCCTCGCCCCTTCATCCTTCGAGGATGGCGCCCGCCATCCTTTTTTTTGCCTGTGGAAAAGTGCTCCGGCGGCATCAGGCCTACCCCCTCGTAGGAGCGAGCTCTGCTCGCGAATGGCTCTTGTAGAAAAACTTCGCGAGCAAGCTCGCTCCTACATATCCACCAGCAGAGTTGAAACGGAGCACGCGAGCTGTCCGAGAGTCACCCCTCTACCTCTGGGAGAGGGGCCGGGGGTGAGGGAAGTTTGAGCCGGCACGGCGCTGCAATCCGATCTAATGGGACCGCTGCGCGGTCGTTGGCGAATGAATTCGCCCCCACAAGATGCACGTAACACCGGCACGCAGCCCTGTAGGAGCGAGCTCTGCTCGCGAAAGAGCCAGCACAAAGCTTCGCGAGCAAGCTCGCTCCTACAGGTGCCACGCCTTGCGGAGGGTGCGGATCGCCTCGGCGATCTGCGCTTCCGCCACGGCGGCGAAGCCCAGCACCAGCCCGGCGCGGTTATCCACAGGCTCCAGGCTGTTTTCCAGCCAGTATTCGCTCAGGCCGTTCAGTTCCACCCCGGCCGCCCGGGCGCTGTCCACCAGCTCCCGCTCGCGGGCCAGGCTGTCCACCCGTACGCACAGGTGCAGGCCGGCATCCACCGGCGGCATGGGCGCGCAGCCGGGAATGGGCTCGGGCCAGTCACGCAGCAGCGCATCGCGGCGGGCACGGGCGGCCAGGCGCATGCGCCGCACGTGGCGCTGGAAATGCCCGGCGGCGATGAACTCGGCCATCACCGCCTGGGTGCCGATCTCCGAGTGGCGCATATCCAGCGCGCGGCGCCGGGCGAAGGATTCCGCCAGGGCTGGCGGCAGCACCAGGTAGCCCAGGCGCAGCGCGGGGAAGGCGATCTTGCAGAAGGTGCCGACGTAGATCACCCGTCCCTGCCGATCCAGCGCGGCCAGGGGTGCCAGCGGAGTTCCGCTGTAGCGGTACTCGCCATCGTAATCGTCCTCGACTATCCAGCCGTCGCGGCGTTCGGCCCATTCCAGCAGTTCCAGGCGCCGCGCCAGGGACAGGGTCACGCCCGTGGGGTACTGGTGCGAAGGGGTGACGTAGGCGAGCCGGCAATCCTCCAGCCGCGCCAGGGCAGCACAGTCCAGACCGTCGTTATCCACAGGCACGCCGCACAGTTCGGCTCCGGCCACGGCGAAGGCATGGCCGGCGGCGCGATAGCCGGGATTCTCGATGGCCACGCGGTCGCCAGGCTGCACCAGCAACTGGGCGCAGAGGCTGATGGCTTGCTGGGCGCCGCAGGTGATCAGCACCTGCGCCGGCTCGCAGGAAAGCCCACGACTGCTGCGCAGGTAGGCGGCCACCAGTTCGCGCAGATTCCAGTCCCCTGCCGGGTCGCCATAGCCCAGACGCGCCGGCGATGGCTTGCGCCAGAAGCGAGCCTGCAGACGTGCCCAGGTTTCGAAGGGGAACAGATCGAAGGCCGGCACGCCGATGCGGAACGCCCGCGGCGCCCCCGTCACCGGCGGCGGCAGATGGTGTTCCCGCAGGCGCTGCAAGGCCGGGCCCGGCGCAGGCCCGGCTGGCGGCTGGGGCACGGGCCGCGCTGTGGATAACTCGGCCACGTAAGTGCCATCGCCCACCCGGCCTTCCACATAGCCTTCGGCGTAGAGCTGGTCGAAGGCGCGGGTCACGGTATTGCGGGAAATCCCCAGCAGCGCCGCCAGGTCACGGCTCGCCGGCAGGCGCGTGCGGCTGCCCAGGCGGCCATCGAGGATGCGTTCGCGCAGGGCCTGGTAGAGCTGGCGCGACAGGCCCTGGCCGGGGTCGAGGCGGATGCCGGAAAGGTCGACGGGAAGCGGTGGCGTGGCGGACATGCGCGGGCCTCGGATTGGCTCTATCGAACTGGCAGTAAATGGCTCTTACGGTAGGCCAATATCCTGCCTAGCATGAAGCCATTCCGCCAGGAGAAGCTTTCATGTACGTCCCCTCCGCCTTCCGCCAGAACGACCTCGCCCAGCTCCACGCACAGATGCAGGCCACCGGCCTCGCCGTGCTGACCAGCGCCGGCAGCCATGGCCTGCTGGCCAGCCACCTGCCATTGCTGCTGGAGCCCGGTGAAGGGGAATACGGCACGCTCTATGGCCACTTCGCCCGCGCCAATCCGCACTGGCGCGACCTCGCCGAAGGCGCCGAAGCGCTGGTGGTGTTCGCCGGCCCGGACGCCTACGTCACGCCGACCTGGTATCCGGCCAAGGCGGAGCACGGCAAGGTCGTGCCCACCTGGAACTACATCGCCGTGCATGCCTGGGGCCAGGCCGAGGTGTTCGACGATCCCGAACGCCTGCTGCAACTCGTCAGCCGCCTTAGCGACCGCCACGAAGCCGGGCGCCCGCAACCCTGGGCGGTGAGTGATGCGCCCCGCGACTACCTGGACAGCATGCTCCGCGCCATCGTCGGCTTCGCCCTGCCCATCCGCCGCCTGGAAGGCAAATGGAAGCTCGGCCAGAACCGTTCCGCCGCCGACCAGGCTGGCGTTCGCGAGGGCCTGGCCGCATCCGCCAGCCCGCGCGAACGCGAACTGGCCGAGCGGATGTCCCTGATCGACTGACCCCAGCAAGGAAGAACCCCATGTCCGCCGTACCGTTTGAAATCCGCCCGGTCAGCGCCGCCGACCACACCGCCTGGCTACCCCTCTGGCAGGGCTACCAGCGCTTCTACAAGACCGAGATCGCCGAGGCCACCAGCGCCGTCACCTGGCAGCGCTTCCTCGATCCGGCAGAACCCATGCACGCGGCCCTGGCCTGGCGCAATGGCGAGGCCGTGGGCCTGGTGCACTTCATCTATCACCGCAGTTGCTGGACGGTAGGCGACTACTGCTACCTGCAGGACCTGTACGTGGCCGAAGGCCTGCGCGGCGGCGGCATCGGCCGTCAGCTGATCGAACACGTCTATGCCGAGGCCCGCGCCGCCGGCGCCTCGCGGGTGCACTGGCTGACCCACGAAACCAATACCGACGCCATGCAGCTCTATGAGCGCATCGCCGACCGCCCCGGCTTCGTCCAGTACCGCAAGATCCTCTGACCGGAGAGCACCATGACCGATCTCAGCCACTGGCAACCCCGCCCTGTTCCCGATCACAACTCCCTGCCGGGCCACTTCGTGCACCTGGAAGCACTGGACGCCGCGCGCCACGGCGATGACCTCTGGCACGCCCTGCAGGGCCCGGACCCGGCCCTGTGGGACTATCTCCCCTACGGCCCCTTCGCCAACCGCGAACCCTTCGACGCCTGGCTGGCGGGCAACGCCGCGAGCCGCGATCCGCTCTTCTACACCGTGATCGACCAGGCCAGCGGCCGCGCCCTGGGGGTACTCAGCTACCTGCGCATCACCCCGAAGGACGGCGTCATCGAAATCGGCCACATCACCTTCGGCAAGGCCATGCAACGTACGCCGGGTTCCACCGAGGCGGTCTGGCTGCTGGCCCGCCACGCCTTCGACGATCTCGGCTACCGCCGCCTGGAATGGAAGTGCAACGCGCAGAACGCCCGCTCCATGCGCGCCGCCGAGCGCCTGGGGTTCAGCTACGAAGGGCTGTTCCGCCAGCACATGATCGTCAAGGGCCAGAACCGCGACACCGCCTGGTTCTCCATCATCGACGGCGAATGGCCCAAATGCCGCGAGGCCTTCGAGCGCTGGCTGTCTGTGGATAACTTCGATGGGGAGGGGCAGCAGCGCCAATCGCTAGAAGGGTTCAGGCGTTGAGCCAGGGGACCGCTGCGCGGTCCTTTCGCGACTGAAGTCGCCCCCACAGGGTAGGAGCCGCCTTTTCTATGGGGGCGAATTTATTCGCGATGCAGGCCGCAGGCCTGCCCAACCCCTCACTCGATCTCGAACAACCCGTTCTTGAGCGGCGCCACATCCAGGCGTTGGCGCACGTCGTCGTCGATGCGGGGGTCGTCGGGGCGGTAGAGCTTCACCTGGCGGTAGGCCGCGACACGGTTGATCTCGGGGCCCAGGTATTCCCACACCACGCGGGTGCAGGCCGGGTTGCGCCGGTCGCCGCTGGAGACGCCGGTCTTCAGTCCGTTGAGGCGGGTGATGCGGCTCTTGTAGCTGGGGATGAGGATGGTCTGGCTCATCTCGTTGAGAGTGAGCGATTCGTAGTCCACCAGGAACAGGCGGTCCTGTAGCTGAAAGGCCATGCCGCGGTAGCAGCAACGCACCCAGTCCTCGGCCTGCACGTCCGTGCTGCTCGAACGTTCCTGGCGCTCCTGGCGCTCCAGGAGGAAGTTGCCGTCCTCTTCCCACAGGTGCACCAGCGACAAGAGCACCGTGCCGGGTACCGACATGCAGTTGGAGTATTCGAAGTAGTACCCGCAATAACGCGACAGGTTGCCGGCATGTTCGCGCAGGGGCTGGAACAACTGCTGCATCGGATCGTTGCTGCGGGCGATGTTTTCCGCCTGGCGAACGCCAATCAGCCGGGCGAACTGCTCGGGCGGCATGACCAGCTCGTAGTCCTCGACGCCGAAAAAATCACCGATGCGCTTGAGGTTGTACGCGGTCGGCCGGCTCTGCCCGCTGAGGTACTTGTTGAACTGTGCGCGGTTGATCGCCAGCTTGCGGCAGACCTCGGCGATCGACCGGTAATGGCTGCACAGCAACTTGAGATTTTCGCCAAGGTGGTCCGACATGGCGCCGTCCTTTGTGATGCAAGTGGCGCGATTATAGCGTCAACTCGCATCAACCCGGTGCAACCCGCGAAATTGCAGGCGGCGCGTCCATATTCAAACATGCGCAACCCTCCCGGCGAAGCTGGCGCTTCCACCCAGCCCGCTGCGCTTTATACCCAACAACAACAAACCGGATCAGGTGAATCGCCATGCTCGATTTCCTCAATGACCTTCTCTGGAGCAAATTGCTGATTGTCGTCCTCGTCGGACTCGGCCTGTTCTTCTCCATCAGCTCCCGTTTTGTCCAGTTCCGCTATTTCAGCGAAATGTTCCGCATCTTCGGCCAGGCCATGCAGCGCAAGGACGGCCAGCTCAGCTCGTTCCAGGCGCTGATGCTTTCCGTGGCCGGACGCGTGGGTGCAGGCAACATCGCCGGCGTGGCCGTGGCCATCATGCTCGGCGGCCCGGGCGCGGTGTTCTGGATGTGGCTGGTGGCATTGCTGGGCATGGCGACCAGCTACTTCGAGTGCTCCCTGGCCCAGCTCTACAAGCGCCGTGAAGAAGACGGCACCTATCGCGGCGGCCCGGCCTTCTACATCCTCCACGGCCTCGGCCAGCGCTGGCTGGCGGTGATCTTCTCGATCCTGCTGCTGGTGACCTTCGGTTTCGGCTTCAACGCCGTGCAATCCTTCACCGTGGCCACCTCGCTGCATGACACCTTCGGCCTGCCGACCTGGATCAGCGGCATCGTGCTGGTGGGTGTGATCGGCCTGATCGTGTTCGGCGGCATCAAGCGCATCGCCAGCATGGCCGACGTACTGGTGCCGATCATGGCGGGCACCTACATCCTGATGGCCTTGGCCGTCATCGGCATGAACCTCACCGAAGTGCCGGCCACCCTGGCACTGATCGTGAAGAGCGCCTTCGGCCTGGAGCCGGCCTTCGCCGGTGGCGTCGGTGCGGCGATCATCATGGGCGTCAAGCGCGGCCTGTTCTCCAACGAAGCGGGCTTGGGCAGCGCCCCCAACGTGGCCGCCGTCGCCGAGGTCAAGCACCCGGCCGCCCAAGGCATCGTGCAGTCCCTGAGCGTGTTCATCGATACCCTGCTGGTGTGCACCAGCACCGCGCTGATCATCCTGCTCTCCGGCGTCTACCAGCCGGGCAGCGAAATGGCCGGCGTGGTCCTGACCCAGACTGCCCTGGCCGCCGAAGTCGGCGAGTGGGGCCGCATCTTCGTCAGCATGGCGCTGCTGCTCTTCGTGTTCACCACCCTGGTCTACAACTATTATCTGGGTGAGAACGCCCTGAGCTTCTTCAGCACCAAACGCTCCCTGCTGCAGGCCTACCGCGTGCTGGTAATGGCGCTGGTGCTCTGGGGCTCCATGCAGGACCTGTCCACTGTGTTCGGCTTCGCCGACGTGACCATGGGCCTGCTGGCACTGGTGAACCTGGTGGCCATCACCCTGCTGTTCAAGGTGGGCATGCGGCTGATGCGGGACTACGACAGCCAGGTGAAAGCAGGGGTGAAGGAGCCGGTGTTCGACGCCAGCAAATTCGCCGACCTGGACCTGGACCACAACGCCTGGCACGGCGTTCATGCCGGCAATGGCAAGGCTGCCGACATGGCTGACGGCCTGGCGCAAAGCCACCGCTGATCGCGCTTCCGGTAGTACCTGGTGCCGCTCCTCCGCTGATGCGGGGAGCGGCACTGTCGTATCTGCACCCTGTTTTTCGAGTTTCCAGACCCATGAATGCTGTGAAGAACCTTTTCGTGCTCTACACCGGCGGCACCATCGGCATGCTGCAGACCCCCGAAGGCCTGGCCCCGGCCAGTGGCTTCGAGGCACGCATGCGCGAGCAGCTGGACAGCCAGGGAATGGCACTGGAATGGCACTTCCAGGAACTGCTGCCGCTGATCGACAGCGCCAACATGCGCCAGGCCAACTGGCTGGCCATGCGCGATGCGATTATCGAGGCGGTGCAACGCGGCCATGACGGCGTACTGCTGCTGCACGGCACCGACACCCTGGCCTACAGCGCGGCGGCCCTCGGCTTCCTGTTGCTCGGCCTGCCGGTGCCCGTGGTGCTGACCGGCGCCATGCTGCCGGCCGGAAGCGACGGCAGCGATGCCTGGCCGAACCTGCTGGGCGCCATCCGTGCGCTGCAGGCCGGGGTCGCCCCCGGCGTGCATCTCTTCTTCAACGGCGAACTGCTGCACGGCGCCCGCGCCAGCAAGCTGCGTTCGGAAGCCTTCGACGCCTTCGCCGTGCTGCCGCGCCCACGGGAGGGCGAGCGCGCCGGCCGGATTCCCGCCGGCCTGGATTACCGCAGCCGGCGCCAGCCGGTGAATCTCGCGGTGCTGCCGCTGTTCCCCGGCGTGGCGGCGAGCCATGTGGAGGCGCTACTGGACAGCGGCGTGCAGGGACTTCTGCTGGAGTGCTACGGCAGCGGCACCGGCCCCTCCGACGACAAGGCGCTGCTCGACGTGCTGCGCGCCGCCCACCAGCGCGGCGTGGTGCTGGCCGCCATCAGCCAGTGTCCGGCCGGGCATATGCAGGCGGGCGTGTACGCCGCCGGCAGCCAGTTGCTGGCCACCGGCCTGGTGCCGGCCGGCGGCATGACCCGCGAGGCGGCGCTGGGCAAGCTGTTCGCCCTGATCGGCGCCGGGCTCAGGCAAGAGGAAGTGGAGCAGTGGTTCGCCGTGGACCTGTGCGGGGAAATGGCGGACTAGGCAAGGGTCGCGAGGCGCCCCCCTTGGGAACCGAAAGACAGGTCTTTGGCCTGTATGGCGAATAAATTCGCCCCTGCAGCTGCAACAAAAAAGGGAGCCTTGCGGCTCCCCATGGGGACTGTCGCCTGAGCGATCAGGCGACTTCGATCAGGACCTCGCCCGGGTTCACACGGTCGCCCTTGGCCACGTGGACGGCCTTGACGGTGCCGTCAATGGGCGCCTGGACTTCGGTTTCCATCTTCATCGCCTCGGTGATCAGCACGGCCTGACCGGCTTTCACCTGGTCGCCTTCCTTCACCAGCACGTCGACGATGTTGCCCGGCATGGTGGTGCTGACATCGCCCGGCGCGCTGGCGCTCTTGCGCTTGCTGCCAGAACCCGCGACGAACTCGTTGAGCGGCTCGAACACCACTTCTTCCGGCATGCCGTCGATGGCGAGGTAGAAGTGGCGCTTGCCGTCGCTCTTCACACCAACGCCGGTGATGTCGATGCGGTAGCTCTCGCCGTGCACATCCACCACGAACTCGGTGGGCACGCCTTCGCCGCCGACCGGGGCTGCGCCGTTGCCGGAGGGGATCGGCAGAAGTGCTTCGGGCTTCAGGGTGCCGGCTTCGCGCTCTTCGAGGAACTTGCGGCCGATGTCCGGGAACATGGCGAAGGTCAGCACGTCCTCTTCGGACTTGGCCAGGCTGCCGATTTCGGCGCGCAGCTTGTCCAGTTCGGGCTTGATCAGGTCGGCCGGGCGCACGTCGATGATTTCCTCGCTGCCGATGGCCTGGCGGCGCAGTTGCTCGTTGATCTCGCCCGGCGCCTTGCCGTAGCGGCCCTGCAGGTAGAGCTTCACTTCGTTGGTGATGGTCTTGTAGCGCTCGCCGGCCAGCACGTTGAAGAAGGCCTGGGTACCGACGATCTGCGAGGTCGGGGTCACCAGGGGCGGGTAGCCGAGATCGGCACGCACGCGCGGGATTTCTTCCAGCACTTCGGCCATGCGGCCGAGGGCACCCTGCTCCTTCAGCTGGTTGGCCAGGTTGGAGATCATGCCGCCCGGCACCTGGTTGACCTGCACGCGGGTGTCCACACCGGTGAATTCGCTTTCGAACTGGTGGTACTTCTTGCGCACGGCGTGGAAGTACATGCCGATTTCCTGGATCAGCTCCAGGTCCAGGCCGGTGTCGTAGGGGGTATTGCGCAGGGCGGCGACCATCGACTCGGTGCCCGGGTGGCTGGTGCCCCAGGCCATGCTGGAGATGGCGGTATCGATACGGTCAGCGCCATTCTCGATAGCCTTGAGCTGGCACATGCTGGCCACGCCGGCGGTGTCGTGGGAGTGCACCACCACTTCCAGCGGCAGGGCGTCCTTCAGGGCCTTGACCAGGTCGCCGGTGGCGTACGGGGTCAGCAGGCCGGCCATGTCCTTGATGGCGATGGAGTCCACGCCCATGGCAGCCATGGTCTTGGCCTGGTTCACGAAGGCCTCGATAGTGTGCACGGGGCTGGTGGTGTAGCAGATGGTGCCCTGGGCGTGCTTGCCGGCGGCCTTCACGGCTTCGATGGAAACGCGCAGGTTACGCACGTCGTTCATCGCGTCGAAGATGCGGAACACGTCGATGCCGTTGACCGCGGCCTTGGCGACGAAGGCACGCACCACGTCATCGCTGTAGTGGCGGTAGCCCAGCAGATTCTGGCCGCGCAGGAGCATCTGCAGGCGGGTGTTGGGCAGGGCGGCCTTGAGCTTGCGCAGACGCTCCCACGGGTCTTCCTTGAGGAAGCGCACGCAGGCGTCGAAGGTGGCGCCACCCCAGACTTCCAGCGACCAGTAGCCGACCTTGTCGAGCTTGTCGCAGATCGGAAGCATGTCTTCGGTGCGCATGCGGGTGGCCAGCAGGGACTGGTGCGCGTCGCGCAGGATGGTATCGGTGATCGAGATCTTCTTGCTCATGGTCTGAATCCTTCCCCTACAGGCCGGCGTAGGCGGCGATGGCGGTGGCGATGGCGATGGCCAGGTGCGACGGGTTGCGCTTGATCGAGTACTGGGTCAGCTCCGGATGGCTCTCGACGAAGCTGGTGTTGAACTCGGCGCTGCGGAACTCGGGATTGCGCAGGATTTCCTGGTAGTAGGGCGCGGTGGTCCGCACGCCCTGCACGCGCATGTCGTCCAGCGCACGCAGGCCACGGTCCAGCGCTTCTTCCCAGGTCAGTGCCCAGACGATCAGCTTCAGGCACATCGAGTCGTAGTACGGCGGGATGGTGTAGCCGGTGTAGATCGCGGTGTCGGTGCGCACGCCGGGGCCGCCGGGGGCGTAGTAGCGGGTGATCTTGCCGAAAGACGGCAGGAAGTTGTTCTTCGGGTCCTCGGCGTTGATACGGAACTGCAGGGCGAAGCCGCGGTGGATGATGTCGTCCTGCGCGACCGACAGTTCCAGGCCCGAAGCGATGCGGATCTGCTCGCGGACAATGTCGATGCCGGTGATTTCCTCGGTGATGGTGTGTTCCACCTGCACGCGGGTGTTCATCTCCATGAAGTACACCTCGCCATCGGCGAGCAGGAACTCCACGGTACCGGCGTTCTCGTAGCCCACGGCCTTGGCCGCGCGCACGGCGAGGTCACCGATGTAGGCGCGCTGCTCGGGAGTGAGCTGCGGGCTCGGGGCGATCTCGATGAGTTTCTGGTTGCGGCGCTGGATCGAGCAGTCGCGCTCGAACAGGTGCACAGTGTTGCCGAAGGAGTCGGCGAGGATCTGCGCTTCGATGTGCTTCGGGTTGACGATGCACTTCTCGAGGAAGACTTCCGCCGAGCCGAACGCCTTGGTGGCTTCGGAAATCACGCGCGGGTAGGCCTGTTCCAGCTCGGAGCGCGAGTTGCAGCGACGGATGCCACGGCCGCCACCACCGGAGGTGGCCTTGAGCATCACCGGGTAGCCGATGCGGTCACCTTCGCGCAGGGCCTCTTCGAGGTCGGCGACGTTGCCTTCGGTGCCGGGGGTGACCGGTACGCCGGCCTTGATCATGCTGCGGCGCGCTTCGGTCTTGTCGCCCATGCGGCGGATCACCGAGGCCGAAGGGCCGATGAACTTGATCCCGCGTTCGGCGCAGATTTCCGCCAGCTCGGCGTTTTCGGAGAGGAAACCGTAGCCCGGGTGCAGGGCATCGCAGCCGGTCTCGACCGCCAGATTCACCAGTTTGCGCGGGTTCAGGTATCCCGCCAGGGGGTCATCACCGATGCTGTGAGCCTCATCGGCGCGCTTGACGTGCAGGGCGTGCCGGTCGGCATCGGAGTAGATGGCCACCGAGCGGATGCCCATTTCGGCGCAAGCGCGCACGATGCGGACGGCGATCTCACCACGGTTGGCGATCAGGATTTTCTTGATCACGAGTTTTCCCTCGACCAAGTGAACAGGCGAACGGCTTTGCCGGTCGTTGAGTGACCGCTGATCGTGAAGCGGTCGCGTCATTACCCTACGCTCTCGACGTGGATAACCCCAATCAATAATTATTGGGTTATCCATTAGGATCGTCTTATAGTCAGCCACCCCTGCCATTCGCGAGGCCATCCACCCATGCGCAAGACTCTGCTGCGCATCACCCTGCGCCAGCTCCAGGTGTTCCGAGCCGTGTTCGAAAGCCGCTCCTACAGCCGGGCGGCCGAAGAGATGGCACTGACCCAACCGGCCGTCAGCCTGCAGATCCGCCAGCTCGAGGAGCTGGTGGGTCAGCCGCTGTTCGAGTACGTCGGCAAGAAGCTCTACGTGACCGACGCCGCCGAGGCGCTGATGTATGCCAGCAACGACATCTTCCAGCGCCTGGAAAGCCTCGACATGCAACTCTCGGACCTGCAGGGCTCGCTGCAGGGGCAGCTCAACCTGGCGGTGGAATCCAGCGCAAAGTACTTCGTTCCGCACCTGTTCGCCGCCTTCCGCGAACAACACCCGGACGTCAGCCTGCACCTGGTGGTGACCAACCGCGCCCAGGTGATCAAGCGCCTTTCGGACAACCGCGACGACCTGGTGATCATGTCGCTGGTGCCCCAGGACATGGCCCTGGAGTTCCTGCCCTTCCTGAACAACCCGATCGTGGCCGTGGCACCGCCGAGCCACCCGCTGTGCAATGCCGCCAAGCTGGTCCTGAAGGACCTGGAGCCCTATACGCTGCTGATCCGCGAGGCCGGCTCGGGCACCCGCAAGGCCTGCGAGGAATACTTCCAGCAGAAGCGCGCGCACTTTGCCCAGACCATGGAAGTGGCCTCGCTGGATGCGCAGAAGGAATGCGTGGTGGCGGACCTGGGGATCGCCCTGATCCCGCGCCACGCGGTGAGCCTGGAACTGGCGACGGGGCTGCTGCGGGAGCTGCCGGTGGAGGAACTGCCGCTTTACCGGAGCTGGTGCGCGGTGCACGCCAAGGGCAAGCGGCTGTCGCCGGTCGCCCAGGCGTTTTTAGGATTTATCCGCGAAGAACGCACCCAGATCAGTGCGCTTTCCCATCGTTTTTCCGGCGCGCTGCCTTTGACGACAACAGGTAGTTAACGGCGATCAATTCGGGGTAGGGATAATCCGAGCACTCCATTTGCAGGCGGCGTTGCTCGGCCCGGTCTTCGATGGCACGGCGGAATTGCATACGCCGTTGGTCCTCCAGTTTGCGCCGGGTCTTGCTGTCCAGATGGATGGGTTCATCGTGAAAGCGGTGCATGGCAATTCTCCCTGGGCTGGGTCCGGTAGGCTCAGGATCGCCCGCGCCTGTGACGCTTTCACGAAGACTCGGTGAAGCAGACGTTTCAGGTCGCTGGACAGACTGCCGGCGCCAGACTTTGCTCAGCAGTAGACGGGTAACGCCGCTGGAGGACGCCATGAGCAATGCCGTCGAGTTCTTCCAACGCTTTCCGATCCAGCGGGTACGCGCGAGCATCATCGATGACGTACTGGCCGGCGAACGGCAGAAGCTGGTGCTGCTCTACCTCTGGCAGGACGACTGCCCTCTCTGCGACGTGGCCAAGCACGACCTGTTGCGCACCCAGGACCGCTGCCAGTGGCCGCAGGTGCGCTGGCTGCACGACGAAGTAGACGAAGACCCCGCGCTGGCGCTGCGCTACGGCCTGCACGGCGTGCCCACCTTCGTTGCCCTCTACCAGGGCCGGACGCTGGGACGGATCACCAGCTGGCCGGGCAGCGGGCCTTTCATCGAGGCGATAGAGCGGTTGCTGGTGCGCCAGGGACTGGCCTGAGGCCTGTACGGATTGGCTGCGCGCCGGAATGACTGCGTTGCGCGTCAGTCCTCGGCGCTCTTCACCGACTTCGGCGACAGGCGCAGGCTGCGCAGGCTTCGCTTCACGCTCTTGAGGTGGTTCACCAGGCTCGGGCCGCGCGCCATGGCGACGCCCATGGCGAGCACGTCGATCACCACCAGGTGGGCGATGCGCGAGGTAAGCGGGGTGTAGATCTCGGTGTCTTCCTGCACGTCGATGGCGAGGTTCACCGTGGCGAGATCCGCCAGGGGGGTCTGGCTCGGGCACAGGGTGATCAGGGTGGCACCGGCTTCACGCACCAGGTTGGCGGTGATCAGCAGGTCCTTGGAGCGGCCCGACTGGGAAATGCAGATGGCCACGTCCGAAGGCTTCAGGGTGACCGCCGACATCGCCTGCATGTGCGGGTCGGAATAGGCCGCCGCGGTGAGCAGCAGGCGGAAGAACTTGTGCTGGGCGTCGGCCGCCACCGCACCGGAGGCGCCGAAACCGTAGAACTCCACACGCTGGGCCTGGGCGCAGGCGCTGATGGCGCGCTGCAGGGCTTCCGGGTCGAGCTTCTCGCGGACTTCCATCAGGGTGTGCAGGGTGGTGTCGAAGATCTTCAGGCTGAAGTCCGCTACCGAGTCATCCTCGTGGATCGCGAACTGGCCGAAGCTGGCGCCGGCGGCCAGGCTCTGCGCCAGTTTCAGCTTGAGGTCCTGGAAACCGCCGCAGCCGATGGCGCGGCAGAAGCGCACGATGGTCGGCTCGCTGACCCCGACGCCCTGGGCCAGATCGGCCATGGAGCTGTGCATGACCGCTGCGGGATCGAGCAGGACGTGGTCGGCGACTTTCAGTTCCGACTTGCGTAGCAGATGACGCGACTGGGCGATATGTTGCAGCAGGTTCACAGGGCAGGCTCTGTCTGGAATGGGGTTCTTGCCGATTTCTTCCGTCATGCAACGGCTCCCGACTCGGTTATGATCGGCGGAACCAGGCTGTAGTAATCTTGTAGTTATACTACATGAGTCGCTGCCGCGCCCAGTTGAACCAACTTTTCTCAATATGTGCAAGGAAGGGAGAGCACATCCTTGACCAGCTCCTGCGACATGCTCGTCTTTGGCGGTACCGGCGATCTTGCCCTGCACAAGTTGCTTCCGGCCCTCTATCACCTGCATCGCGAAGGGCGTCTGCATCCGCGGATGCGCATCCTCGCGCTGGCCCGCAACACCCTCGACCGCGACGGCTTCCGCGCCCTGGCCGAGCGCCGCTGCCGGGCCCAGGTGGCCCGCGCCGATTTCACCGCCGAATCCTGGAGCGGCTTCTCCGAGCGACTCGATTACTTCGCCATGGACGCGTCCCAGAGCGCCGATTTCGGCCGTCTGGCGCGCTACCTGGGCCCCGATCCCGGCTGCGGTCGGGTGTACTACCTGGCCACCGCGCCCGACCTGTTCGAGGACATCGCCGCGCACCTGTCCATCGCCCGCATGGCCACGCCGCAGTCGCGCATCGTGCTGGAAAAACCCATCGGCCGTTCGCTGGAATCGGCGCAGGCGATCAATGCCGCCATCGGCAAGGTATTCGACGAATCCCAAGTGTTCCGCATCGACCACTACCTGGGCAAGGAAACCGTACAGAACCTGATGGCCCTGCGCTTCGCCAACGGTCTGTTCGAGCCGATCTGGCGCGCCGGGCACGTCGACCACGTGCAGATCAGCGTCTGCGAAACCCTCGGCGTGGAGAACCGCGGCGCCTACTACGACCGCTCCGGCGCCATGCGCGACATGGTGCAGAACCACCTGCTGCAGCTGCTCTGCCTGGTGGCCATGGAAGCGCCAGTGCGCTTCGACGCCGAAGCGGTGCGCAACGAGAAGGTGAAGATCCTCGAGGCGCTGAAACCCATCTCCGGCCAGGACGTGCGCGACAAGACCGTGCGCGGACAGTACAGTGCCGGCAAGATCGGCGGCCAGGAAGTCCCTGCCTACTACTTCGAGAAGAACGTCGACAACGACAGCGACACCGAGACCTACGTCGCCGTGCAGGCGGAGATCGACAACTGGCGCTGGGCCGGCGTGCCCTTCTACCTGCGCACCGGCAAGCGCCTGGCGCGCAAGTACTCGGAGATCGTCATCCAGTTCAAGCCGGTGCCCCACCGCCTGTTCGCCGACGGCCAGGCCAACCGCCTGCTGATCCGCCTGCAGCCGGAAGAACGCATCAGCCTGCAACTGATGGCCAAGAGCCCCGGCAAGGGCATGAACCTGGAACCGGTGGAGCTGGACCTGAACCTGGCCAAGGCCTTCAGCCACCAGCGCCGCTGGGACGCCTACGAGCGTCTGCTGCTGGACGTGATCGAGGGCGATTCGACGCTCTTCATGCGCCGCGATGAGGTGGAAGCCGCCTGGCGCTGGGTCGACCCCATCCTCGAAGGCTGGCACGAGCACTACCAGAGCCCGCGCCCCTACCCCGCCGGCTCCACCGGCCCGGAACAAGCCCGCAGCCTGCTGGAACTGCACGGCCGCGCCTGGCACGACTGAGCGGCTTGGACAGTGGATGTAGAAAGCGACATCCACCCTTGCAAGATAAGCTCTCCCAAGGGTGGACCACGCTCCACCGGTCCACCATTCGTGGCCCGAGGCCGCGGCATTGCTCCAGCTCAATAATTCGCCAGAGTGGCCTCCCTAGAATCGCGCGCCCGTTCTCCAGACTCCGCGAGCCGCGCCATGTACAGCCCCGAACTGCTCTCCCCCGCCGGCACCCTCAAGGCCATGCGCTACGCCTTCGCCTACGGCGCCGATGCCGTCTACGCCGGCCAGCCGCGCTACAGCCTGCGGGTACGCAACAACGAATTCGACCACGCCAACCTGGCCCTCGGTATCCAGGAAGCCCATGCCACCGGCAAGCGCTTCTATGTGGTGGTGAACATCGCCCCGCACAACGCCAAGCTGCGCACCTTCCTCAAGGACCTGGAACCGGTGAACGCCATGGGGCCAGACGCGCTGATCATGTCCGATCCCGGCCTGATCATGCTGGTTCGCGAACATTTCCCGCAGATGCCCATCCACCTCTCGGTACAGGCCAACGCGGTGAACTGGGCCAGCGTGAAGTTCTGGCAGCAGCAGGGGCTGAGCCGGGTGATCCTGTCCCGCGAGCTGTCCCTGGAGGAAATCGGCGAAATTCGCCAGCAGGTGCCGGACATGGAGCTGGAAGTCTTCGTCCACGGCGCCCTGTGCATGGCCTATTCCGGCCGCTGCCTGCTCTCCGGCTACCTCAATCACCGCGACCCCAACCAGGGCACCTGCACCAACGCCTGCCGCTGGCAATACGGCACCCGGCCAGCCCAAGAGGACGAACTGGGACAGGTGGTGCCCACCCTCGGCTGCGGCCAGCCGAGCGATCAGGTGGTCCTGCTGGAGGAAGCCAACCGCCCCGGCGAACTGATGTCGGCCTGGGAGGACGAGCACGGCACCTACATCATGAACTCCAAGGACCTGCGCGCCGTGCACCATGTGGAGCGTTTGCTGCAGATGGGCGTGCATTCGCTGAAGATCGAGGGCCGCACCAAGTCGCATTTCTACGTGGCGCGCACCGCCCAGGCCTATCGCAAGGCGATTGACGACGCCCTCGCCGGCCGCCCCTTCGACCGCAGCCTGATGGACGATCTCGAATCGCTGGCCAACCGCGGCTACACCGAAGGTTTCCTGCGCCGCCACGTCCACGACGAGTACCAGAACTACGAGCACGGCCACTCACTGTCGGAGCGCCAGCAATTCGTCGGTGAGCTGACCGGGGTGGTGCGCCAGGGGTTGGCGGAAGTGCGGGTGAAGAATCGCTTCGCCGTCGGCGACCGCCTGCAGCTGATGACCCCGCAGGGCAACCTGGACTTCCACCTGGAAGCCCTGGAAAACCGCCATGGCGAGCGCCAGGCGGTGGCGCCGGGCGACGGCCACGTCCTGTACCTGCCGCTGCCTGCCAGCGTGGAGCTGGAGAACGCCCTGCTCCTGCGCTGGTTCAGCAGCGGCAATAGCCGCACGGCTGCCAGCGCCTGATCCTCGTTCCTCCCGATTCAACTATCCGTAAGCGAGCTCTGTTCGCGAAGTCTCGTGCCACGGCGTTTCGCGAGCAGAGCTCGCTCCTGCAAGATCCGGCTGGTCAGCGCCAAAGCGCCGCAGCCTGTTCCTTGAGCAGCCGCACGAACTGGGTCGCTTCCACCGGCGGGCTGATCAGGTAGCCCTGGATCTCGTCGCAGCGCTGGCTACGCAGGAAGCTGAGCTGCTCGTGGTTTTCCACCCCTTCGGCCACCACCTTCAGCTCCAGGCTGTGGGCCATGGCGATGATCGCGCGGGTAATGGCGGCGTCTTCACCACCAGCGGAAAGGTCGCGGATGAAGGTCTGGTCGATCTTCACGTAGTCCACCGGGAAGCGCTTGAGGTAGCTCAGGGACGAGTAGCCGGTACCGAAGTCGTCGATGGCCAGCTTCACGCCGATCCGGCGCAGCTGGTGGAAGGTGGCGATGACGTTCTCGACGTTTTCCAGCAGGTGGCTTTCGGTCAGTTCCAGCTCCAGCATTCGCGCCGGCAGGCCGGTTTCCTCCAGCACCTGGCGTACCAGGCTGACCAGGTTGCCCTGGCGCAACTGGTGCATCGACAGGTTCACCGAGACGCGGATATCCGCCAGGCCCTGGCGCTGCCATTCGCGGGCCTGCTGGCAGGCCTGGCGCAGCACGAATTCGCCGATGGGGGCGATCAGCCCGGTTTCCTCGGCCAGGCCGATGAAGTCCCCCGGCGGCACCAGCCCCTGTTGCGGATGGCGCCAGCGCACCAGCGCCTCCGCCGCATTCAGGCTGTTGTCGGCCAGGGACAACTTGGGCTGGTAGAAGACCTCCAGCTGGCCTTCCTCGATGGCCTTGCGCAACTGGTTCTCCATCTTCAGGCGCTCCAGGGTGCAGGCCTGGAGGTTGTCGGTGAAGAATTGGAAGGTGTTGCCGCCCAGGTGCTTGGCGTGCTGCATGGCCATGTTGGCCTGGCTGATCAGGGCGGAAATGTCACGGGCGTTGTCCGGCAGCAGGCTGATGCCGAGGGAGCCGCTGATCACCAGCTCGTGGCCGCCCACGGTCATCGGCATGCGCAGCTTGCCGAGCAGGCGGCTGGCCTGGCGCGCGAGGTTGGCGACGCTGCCGTAGGCATCGAGGATCACCGCGAACTCATCGCCGGCCAGGCGCGCGATGGTGTCGGCTTCCGGCACCGCCTGGGTCAGGCGGCGGCTGACCTGGCGCAACAGTTGATCCGCCCCTTCATGGCCGAGGCTGTCGTTGAGCACCTTGAAGCGGTCCAGGTCGATGTGCAGCAGGGCCAGGCTGTGGCCGCCCTGGCGCGCGCGCTGGCTGGCTTCGTGGAGCCGGTCCTTGAACAGGACGCGGTTGGCCAGCCCGGTGAGGTCATCGTAATTGGCCAGGTAGCGCAGGCGCTCCTCCGCTTCGCGGCGGGCGGTGAGGTCGGTGAAGAAACCGACGACATGGCTGACTTGCCCCCGCGAGTCGCGCACCACATTGAGCTGCAGCCATTGCGGATAGAGCTCGCCATTCTTGCGGGTGTCCATCAGTTCGCCCTGCCAGCTGCCGCGCTGTTCCAGCTCGTCGCGGATCAGGTGGTAGCGGCGGCGGGCTTCGCGGGTGCCGATAAGGGCAGCGACGTTGCGCCCGATCACTTCTTCCTGGCGATAGCCGGTGACCTGGCTGAACGCCGCGTTGGCCTGGATCACCCGGTAGTCCGGGTCGAGGATGATGATCCCTTCGCTGGCCGCCTCGAACACCGTCGCCGCCAGGCGCTGCTCCTCGTCCTGGAGCTTGCGCGCGGTGATGTCGCGGCGGGTGCCGAGCATGCGCAGCACCTTGCCCTGCTCGTCCCGCTCCACCACGCGGCCACGGTCTTCCACCCAGACCCAGTGACCATCGGCGTGGCGTACCCGGTAGTCGATGGCATAGCCGTCGGTGCGGCCCTTCAGGTGCTCCACCAGGGCCCGGCGCAGCAGCGGCAGGTCGTCCGGGTGCAGGCGCGGCTTGAGGTCGCTGAGCACGCGGGTGACGTCGTCTGCGTCGATGCCAAAGATGGCTTTGAGCTGTGTGTGATGGACTTCGTCGGTTTCCAGGTTCCAGTCCCACAGGCCGAGTTCGCTGGCCTCCAGGGCCAGGGCCAGGCGCGCTTCGCTCTTCACCAGAGCGTGACTGGCATCGGCCAACTCCAGCGTGCGCTGGGCCACGCGCATTTCCAGCTCGCCATGGGCACGGCGCAGGTCGCGCTCGGCGCGGCGGCGCTGCTCCACTTCGCGGGCCAGTTCTTCGTTGAGGCCTTCGGCGCGGCCCTTCGCCTGCTCCAGATGGCGGATCAGCGCCTGGTTCTGGAAGCGCTGCAAGAGGCTGCGCTGCACCAACCGGTTGACCTGCCAGGCCACCACCATGAGCGAGACGGCGAAGATCACCCCGAGCACGCCCCAGCCGCGCAGCAGCGACGTATCGCCCAGCAGCAGCCAGGTGATGGCAGGCAGCAGGCAGGGCATGGCGAAGGTGAGGAAGGCGGAAAGGCTGACGGCATAGGCAACGCTGGCGGAGAGGATCGCGGCGGCGATCAGCCCGTAGACCAGCGCCTGGGTCAGGAAGGCGTCCGGCGGCACAAGGGCCACGGCGGCGAACGCCAGGGTCAGGCCAGAGGCGCCGGCACCCAGCAGGAAGGCCCTGCGCCAGCGCGGGCGGGCCTGCTCCGAGGGCAGCGCCTGCTTGAACGCAGCCACCTGGGTCAGGCGCAGGATGGCCAGCAGCACCAGCCAGATCAGCCAGCCGCCGAGCAGCAAGCTGTTGCTGTTGCCCGAGCCCCAGAGCAGGTAGGCACAGGCCAGGCCGTTGAGCAGCATGAACAGGGTCGGGATCCGGGAGCCCTGGTAAAGCAGGCGCGTGCGTTCGGCGGCAATGTCGGTCGCGAACAGCTGGCGAATCTCGCGGCTGTCAGCCAGGGACAGCGTCCGGCCGGCAGGCATTGAATTAGCAGTCATAGGCGCTTGTTTTTGTCTTGGTCTGCCTAAGCGAGCCCGGAGCTTACCCGAGCGGAAAGAAGCTGCAATAGCTTTATGCGCGTGGTTGCAGACGAGAGCCCCCCGACTTTAGGAGGGTCGCTGGCCCGGGCACCGGCGACCGTCCAGCCGACCGGCCGGTCGTCGGTTTGCCCTGCTCCGGCCGCCCCCCTAGAATGCCGCGATGCATGACGATCTCTCCCTCCTCCTGAACTCCCTCAACGACGCTCAACGCCAGGCCGTAGCGGCCCCGCTGGGGCGTCAACTGGTGCTTGCCGGCGCCGGTTCCGGCAAGACCCGCGTGCTGGTGCACCGCATCGCCTGGCTGATCCAGGTCGAGCAGGCCTCGCCGCATTCGATCCTGTCGGTCACCTTCACCAACAAGGCCGCCGCCGAGATGCGCCAGCGCATCGAACAACTGCTGGGGATCAACCCGGCGGGCATGTGGGTCGGCACCTTCCACGGCCTGGCGCACCGCCTGCTGCGCGCCCACTGGCAGGAAGCGGGCCTGGCCGAGAACTTCCAGATCCTCGATAGCGACGACCAGCAGCGCCTGGTCAAGCGGGTGATCCGCGACCTGGGCCTTGACGAGCAGCGCTGGCCGGCACGCCAGGCGCAGTGGTTCATCAACGGGCAGAAGGACGAGGGCATCCGTCCGCAGCACATCCAGGCCGGCGGCGACCTGTTCCTCGGCACCATGCTGAAGATCTACGAAGCCTACGAGGCCGCCTGCGCGCGCACCGGGGTGATCGACTTCTCCGAGCTGCTGCTGCGCGCCCTCGACCTCTGGCGTGACCGCCCGAGCCTGCTGGAGCACTACCAGCGGCGCTTCCGCCATGTGCTGGTGGACGAATTCCAGGACACCAACGCCGTGCAGTACGCCTGGCTGCGCCTGCTCGCCAAGGGCGGCCAGAGCCTGATGGTGGTGGGCGACGACGACCAGTCCATCTACGGCTGGCGCGGCGCGCGGATCGAGAACATCCAACAGTTCTCCAGCGACTTCCCCGACACCGAGGTGATCCGCCTGGAACAGAACTACCGCTCCACTGCGGGCATCCTCAAGGCCGCCAACGCCCTGATCGCCAATAACCAGGGGCGCCTGGGCAAGGAACTCTGGACCGAGGGCGAGGAAGGCGAGCCTATCGGGCTCTATGCCGCCTTCAACGAACACGACGAAGCCCGCTACGTGGTGGAGAGCATCGAAAGCGCGCTGAAGGACGGCATGGCCCGCAGCGAGATCGCCATCCTCTACCGCTCCAACGCCCAGTCGCGGGTGCTGGAAGAAGCCCTGCTGCGGGAGAAGATTCCCTACCGCATCTACGGCGGCCAGCGCTTCTTCGAGCGCGCCGAGATCAAGAACGCCATGGCCTACCTGCGCCTGCTCGACGGCCGTGGCAACGACGCCGCGCTGGAACGGGTGATCAACGTACCGCCGCGCGGCATCGGCGAGAAAACCGTGGAAAGCCTCCGCGAGTTCTCCCGCGTCAACGAAGTCTCGATGTGGGAAGCGATGCGCCTGATGATCGCCAACAAGGCCCTGGCCGGCCGCGCCTCCAGCGCCCTGGCGGCGTTCATGGAGCTGATCGAGAACCTCGCTGCGAAGTGCCTGGACATGCCCCTGCACCTGATGACCCAGACGGTCATCGAGCAGAGCGGCCTGGTGGCCTACCACAAGGACGAGAAGGGCGAGAAAGGCCAGGCGCGGGTGGAAAACCTGGAGGAACTGGTCAGCGCCGCCCGCGCGTTCGAGAACGAAGAGCCCGAGGACGACCTCACCCCGCTGCAGGCCTTCCTCAGCCACGCCTCGCTGGAGGCCGGGGAGACCCAGGCCGACGCCTTCGAGGACAGCGTGCAGCTGATGACCCTGCACAGCGCCAAGGGCCTGGAATTCCCCCTGGTGTTCCTGGTGGGCATGGAAGAAGGCCTGTTCCCGCACAAGATGAGCATGGAAGACCCGACCCGCCTGGAGGAAGAACGCCGCCTGGCCTATGTCGGTGTCACCCGCGCCATGCAGCGCCTGGTGCTGACCTACGCCGAAACCCGCCGCCTCTACGGCAGCGAGACCTATAACAAGGTTTCGCGCTTCGTCCGCGAAGTGCCGCCGCAGCTGATCCGCGAAGTGCGCCTGAACAACAGCATCAGCCGCCCCATGGGCGCCGGCAGCCGCCACGGTTCCATCTTCGATGGCGCCGCCGTGCCGGAAACGCCCTTCTCCCTGGGCCAGCGGGTGCAGCACGCCTTGTTCGGCGAGGGCACCATCCTCAATTTCGAAGGCGCCGGCGCCCAGGCGCGAGTGCAGGTGAAGTTCGAGAGCGAAGGCAGCAAGTGGCTGATGCTGGCCTACGCCAAGCTGCAGCCGATCTGACCCCACAAAAATCTCCCACAAGAATCTGCCCTCTCTTCCGCCCGTCCGATGCCCCTGTCGCTTCCGCGCGCTTGGCCATACTCAGTGGCGGAGGTAATTCCATGGCTCGCTCCCCCAGCGCCCAGCAGATTCTCGATTGCGCCCTGAACCTGGCCGACCAGTGCGGCTGGGAGCGGCTGCACCTGTTCGACGTGGCCAGCCAGCTCGGCGTCGGCCTCGACGCCATCGCCAAGCATTTCCGGCAGAAGGATGACCTGGTCGAAGCCTGGTTCGATCGCGCCGACCTGGCGCTGCTGGCGCGCGGCAAGAGCAGCGACCTGGCGACGCTGAACGCGGAAAAGCGCCTGGAAGAACTGCTGATGGCCTGGCTCGGCGCCCTGGCGCCGCATCGCTCCGTGACCGGGCAGATGCTGCTCTACAAGCTGGAACCCGGCCATTTCCACCTGCAGGTGCAGGGCCTGTTGCGGGTCAGCCGCACCGTGCAGTGGTGGCGCGAGGCGGCACAGCGGGAAACCCTGCATCTGTGCCGTATCGCCGAGGAAAGCTTGCTCACCGGAGCCTACCTGCGTACTTTCGTCCACTGGTTGCGCCACCCCACGGAAGACGAGGCCGACCTGCGCGCCCTGCTGCGCAGGCAATTGCGCTGCAGTCCGTTGATCCTGCTACTGCGCAGATGAACGGTATTGCCGGAAAAGGCCGATTTCGCTGCCAGACAAAATCCCGAAACACTCTGCCCCTAGCTATCGCGCCACTGACTGTGCAGCATGGCGCGCGTAGTTTCATAACCAAGAGAAGCCTCTGATGCGCCGATTCCTCAGTATTGCCCTGGCCCTCTGCGTCGGCTTGACGCTGAGTCTGGATGTCAACGCCGCCAAGCGTATGGGCGGCGGCAAGTCCTTTGGCTCCGCGCCGACTCACCAGACCCGCCAGGCAGCCCCCGCCCAGCAAACCCCGAATACCGCCGCACCGGCCGCAGCCGGCAAGGCCGCCGCTGCAAGCGGCGCCTCCCGCTGGCTGGGCCCGCTGGCCGGCATCGCCGCCGGTGGCCTGCTCGCCTCCATGTTCATGGGCGACGGCTTCGACGGCATGCAGATCTTCGACTTCCTCATCATCGGCCTGATCGCCTTCCTGATCTTCCGCTTCCTGGCCGCACGCAAACGCGCCCAGCAGCAGGGCCACCCGGCCATGGCCGGCCACGCGCCGTTCCAGCGTGAAATGCCGCAGATGCCGCAACAGGCACCGATCTTCGGCAGCGCCGCTCCGGCAGCCCAGCCGGCCTTCAATGCCCCGAGCTGGTTCAACGAGCAGCGTTTCGTCGAAGCCGGCCGCGAGCACTTCATGGCCCTGCAGCAGCACTGGGATGCGGCGGAGATGGACAAAATCGCCGAGTTCGTCACCCCGCAGATGCTGAACTTCCTCAAGGAAGAACGCGCCAGCCTGGGCGACGCCTACCAGTCCACCTACATCGACAACCTGCAGGTGCAACTGGACGGCATCGACGACCTGGCCGACAAGACCGTCGCCACCCTGACCTTCAGCGGCATCTCCAAATCCTCTCGCTTCGACCAGGGCGAGGCGTTCAGCGAAAGCTGGCGCATGGAGCGCGTGCACGGCGACAACCAGCCCTGGCTGGTGGCCGGCATCCGTCAGAACTGATCGCTGGCGCAGTGAAAATACCCCGGGCTTGTCCCGGGGTTTTTCATTTGGCTATGTCTGCGTCAGTAGGTAGCCCGGATGAAATCCGGGGAAGTTCCAACCACCGTTCCCGGATTTCATCCGGGCTACAAGCGCAGACCCCAAGCGCGGCCTACGGGGTATAGCCGTTGTTGTAGGAGCGAGCTTGCTCGCGAAGCGTTCCGGGATAGCGCCCATTCGCCAGCAAGCTGGCTCCTACGGCGGTTCCCCGCTGCAACTACTTGCAACGCTTGATTCAGACCTAGCCTTTCATTTCACTGGCGCCGGCCTCCACCGCGCCGCCAGCGCCGGCGGGCGATGGACCGACGGAACCAGAACGGCGGCGGTTGCGGCGGCCGGACGCCCTTCTGCCTGTTCATGGTCCTCCGTGAGCGCCGCGCAACAATTCATGCCCCCTAGTGGCAGAGCTCGCAGACTTCGGCATGGGGCACCAGTTTCAGGTAGTCGTCCATGCGCATGTGCACCAGGTTCTCGTGGTCACCCGCTTCCAGGTAGATGTCCTTCTGCCGGGTCAACTGCGGGTCCACCACCATATTCATGCCGTAGGATTCGCCCAATGCCGGCACGGCGCCGAGTTCGCAGTCCTTGAACAGCCGGGCCAGGTCGGCTTCGTGGGTGAGCTGCCAGAGCCTGGCATCCTTGCGCACCTTGCCCACATCCAGATGGCGGCTGGCGGGCACCACCGCCATGAGGAAGTGACCTTGGCGGTCGTCGAGGATCACCGTCTTGGCCAGGCGCTCGGCCGGGATATTGGCGACTCGCGCCGATTCGAGGCTCGTGGCCGAGTGCGGATGCGGCACCAGATCGAACCGGGCATGGGCACTCGCCAGGCTGCGCTGCAGGGTTGCGGCCATTCGCATGATGCACCTCCTGTGGTTAGCCAGGGATGGTTGGCTGCCCCCGGGCAGCCGTATCAGTGCACCAAAGTTTAGCTAGCGAGCCCCGGCCGGGCTGAAGCAGTTGGTACTGAGCCGCGCCGGTTAAAGCAGCTTGAGGCCTAAGCGCGGCACATGCCGTGGCGGACCATTGCGCCTGGATGACGATCAGGCTCTTTTCATCCCGGGCCCCGGCTACTGTATAAAGCGCATCCCAATGCATGAGGGCCTGCCGCCATGGAAGAAGTCATCGAACAGCTGCGCGAACTCAACGAGCCGGTGCCGGTTCCCCTGGAACTCCCGGACGAGGAGTTGCTGGTGGAGATCGAGGAGCAGTTGCTGATCAACCTGCCCTTCGAACTGCGCGAATTCCTGCTCAAGGTCAGCGACGTGGTCTATGGCCATCTGGAGCCGGTGACCGTCACCGACCCGCAATCCCATACCTTCCTGCCAGAAGTCGCCGCCGTGGCCTGGGACCTGGGCGTCCCCCGCGACCTGGTGCCGCTGTGCCAGGATGGCCGCGACTACTACGTGGTCGATGGCGAGGGTGAAGTGCTGCTGTGGGACGGCGACGAAGGCGAGCTCACCGACGAAAGCTGGGATTCAGTCTGGCACTGGGCCAGGGACGTGTGGCTCGCCAGCTGAACCGCTCCGCGCAATGACAGAAGCCCCGCACGCCAGGCCTGCGAGGCTTCTTCGCTTGCGCGCCATCAGCGGTGGTTGTGGTCCTGGCTCTGCTCCAGGGTCTCCATCAGCGCGATCTGCATTCGCGAATGCACGCGGATCAGCCAGCGCCAGAACAGCGCGCTGACACCCGCCGCCAGCAGGGCGATCAGCACCAGCAGTTCCAGCGTCGGCAGGATGCTCGTCGACAGCGCCATCAGCAGCAGCATGATCCCCAGCAGCGACAGCAGCGGGATCAATTCGGCGATCACCTTGCGCACCCGCTCGGTGTGGCGCCCAGCCTTGTCCGGAGTCACGCTCATTTCCGCCAGCAGCATGGAAAGCGCCTTGAGCTTGCGATAGGCAGCGATCAGGAAGGGCAGCGACAGCAGCAGCGCACCGCCCCAGATCAGCGCCTTCTGCAGGTTGGGACTGGCCACCCAGACGCTCAGGTACTCGGCTAGGGTGCCGGCGAAGTAGGCGCTGCCGAGGAAGATGGCCACCACCAGCGCCAGGTTGACGGTCACCTGCAGCAGGATCTTGCGGATCATCTTCGCCAGCACCGCACCCTGGCCCTGGGGCTGGATGCTGCGCAGCCAGTCGCCGTAGTAGCCGAACACCCGCGCCAGCCGGCGCGGCATGGCCCTGGCCAGCTTGATCGACAGCGGGTCGGCCGAGCGGATCAGGTAAGGCGTCAGCAGCGTGGTGATAGCCGACACGCCGACCACCACCGGATAAAGGAAGTCGCTGGTCACGCCCAGGCTCACACCCAGGGCGGCGATGATGAAGGAGAACTCGCCGATCTGCGAAAGACCCATGCCCACGCGCATCGAGGTGCGCCCATCGTTGCCAGCGATGAAGGCGCCAGCCCCGCACGACACCAGCTTGCCGGCGACCACCACCAGGGTGATCACCAGGATCGGCGCGGCGTAGTCCACCAGCACCCTGGGATCGATTGTCAGACCGATGGCGACAAAGAAGATCGCACTGAACATGTCGCGCACTGGCTCCATCAGGCGTTCGATCTGGATCAGCTGGCGCGACTCCGCCATGATCGCGCCGATCAGGAAAGCACCCAGAATCATGCTGTATTCCAGCTTCACCACCAGCAGGCAGAAACCGAAGCACAGGCCAAGCACCGTCACCAGCAGCATCTCGTTGCTTTCGAACTTGGCCACATAGGCCAGCAGGCGCGGCACCAGCAGGATGCCGACAACCAGCGCGACAACCATGAACAGGCTGAGCTTGCCGACGGTCGAGAACACCTGGTCGGCCTCCACCGTACCGCTCACGGCGATGCCGGAGAACAGCGCGATGATGCCAATGCCGAGGATGTCCTCGATGATCAGCACGCCGAAGATCAGCTGGGCGAAGCGCTCGTTCTTCATCTGCAGGTCGCCGAGGACCTTGATGATGATGGTGGTGGAGGACATTGCCAGGATCGCGCCGAGGAACAGCGAGTCCATGGTGTTCCAGTCGAACAGCCGGCCGATCCCGAAGCCGGCCCAGATCATCAGGGTGATTTCCAGGAACGCGGCGATGAACGCCGTGGCGCCAACCTGGAACAGCTTGCGCAAGCTGAACTCCAGCCCCAGGCAGAACATCAGGAAGATCACCCCCAGCTCGGCGAGGGTCTTGATCGTGTCCTCGTCGTGCACCAGGGCGAACGGTGGGGTGTGCGGGCCGATGATTATCCCGGCGATGATGTAGCCCAGCACCACCGGCTGCTTGAAGCGATGACAGAGGATGGTGGTGAAACCGGCGATAAGCATGATCACCGCAAGATCTTGGATGAAAGCGATGGCATGCATGGCAATGGACTCCTTTTCTGCAATGCGCGGCACAGCGGCCCGCGCGCGGGCTACTCGCTCGGCTCCGGCGGAGCCATGTAGGAATTAGGGAAAATGGGGCCAGGAACGGCCGCAGATTATCATCGCGACCTTTCTCTCCAGAGCAATGCAATAATCAGTAACACTTGCCTGAAAGGTCCTACGGGAGCAAGGCCCGCCCGCTCCCGAGGAATGGCTGGTCAGCCGCTGCGAGCGTGGGCGAAGTCCAGTTCCAGCAGGTTGAGGAGGAATTGGCCGAAGTAGGTAAGGTCCTGCTCGACGGCAAAGCGCGCAGCCTTGCCGTCACCGGCCTGCAAGGCCTTGAAGGCGTCTTCGTGGAAGTCGTTGAGACGCAACGACAGGTCCGCCTCGGTGAACAGACGATTGAAGAAGGGACCGACTTGCAGCCAGAGGGATTCGATGGTGCGCAGCAGGACCGGGTTGCCACAGGCGCCATACAGCACACGGTGGAACTGGCTGTTGGCGGTCAGGTAGCCCTGCACGTCGCGCTGTTCGATGGCCGTTTCCATGCGCTCCATGCAGCCCCGCAGGATCTCCAGATCATCCTGGGAAAGCCGGCCCGCCGCCTCCTCCACCGCCATGCCTTCCAGCGCCATGCGCACCTGGAAGATCTGTTTGAAGCGTTCGCGGTTCATCAGTGGCACGCGCACCGAGCGCTGCGGCTCGCCCTCCAGTGCGCCTTCGGCCACCAGGCGCTGCAAGGCGGCGCGCACGGGCATCGGACTGGTGCCCCAGGCAGCGGCGAGATCGCGGATCTTCAGGCGCTCGCCGGGTTTGAAATGGCCTGCCAGCAGGCCCTCGCGTAGTCGTTGGTAAAGCTGTTCCTGCAGGTTCTCGGCCATGGCAAATCACCGTGCAAGGGCCGGCGGCGCCGGCAGTTGGTTCAGGGTCAGGCTGCAGTTACGCATGATTGGGTCGCCTTCTGTTGCTGGGTTGATCGCTCCGACCACAGATCGGGTACGGACCAGCGGAGGTCTCCCATCTGGTCTATCGTTCGATCCTGTGATCACAAATATGCGTTCAAGTTAATTTTCAGAGGCTTTTTTCGCAAGTCTTGACAGGATTGTGATCACAAAACACGATGTGCAGAAATTCGAACGAGGTGTTCAACATGACTGCCAGTGGGATCAGCCAAGCTGCCGTGGAAACCTTTGCCGCTCGCGAGCGCGCCCGGTTCCTGGAACGCAATCCGAAATCCGTCGCTCTTGCCGAACGCGCGCACAAGTCGCTCTACGCCGGCGTGCCGATGCACTGGATGGCCGACTGGTCCACGCCCTGCCCACTGTTCGTCGAACGCGCCAAGGGCGCCCGCTTCTATGACGTCGACGGCCACGAGTACATCGACTTCTGCCTGGGCGACACCGGCACCATGTTCGGTCACTCGCCGGACCCCATCGCCCGCGCCATTGCCGAGCAGGCCAACAATGGCCTGACCACCATGCTGCCCGGTGAAGATGCCGTGGTCTGCGGCGAGCTGCTGGCCCAGCGCTTCGGCCTGCCCTACTGGCAGGTGACCGCCACCGCCACCGACTCCAACCGTTACGTGCTGCGCTGGGCCCGCGCCATTACCGGGCGCAAGACCCTGCTGGTGTTCGACGGCTGCTACCACGGCACTGTCGACGACGTGATGGTGCGCTACCGCGACGGCAATACCGTGCCGCGCTCCGGCCTGGTGGGCCAGGCCTACGACCTGACCCAGTACAGCCGCTCCATTCCCTTCAACGATGTCGAAGCGCTGGAAGCCGCACTGGCCAAGGGCGACGTCTGCGCCCTGCTGTGCGAGCCGGCGATGACCAACATCGGCATGGTCCTGCCCGATCCGGGCTTCCTGCAGAAGTGCCGCGAGCTGACCCGCAAATACGGCAGCCTGCTGATCATCGACGAAACCCACACCATCTCCACCGACATCGGCGGCTGCACCCGCCTGTGGAACCTCGACCCGGACTTCTTCGTGGTCGGCAAGCCGATCGCCGGCGGCGTGCCCTGCGGCATCTTCGGCTGCAGCGCGGAGATGGCGGAACGCATGCTCGCCGCACGCAAGAAGGCCCAGGAAGACAGCCACGGTCACGGCCACAGCGGCATGGGCACCACCCTCTCGGCCAATGCCCTGGCCATGCACTGCATGCGCGCCAACCTCGAACAGGTGATGACCCAGGCCGCCTACGACCACATGCTGCCGCTGGCCAGGCGGCTGGCCGATGGTTTCCGCAGCCTGATCGCCAAGCACGACCTGAAGTGGTCGGTGACCGAACTGGGCGCGCGCAGCGAATTCCAGTTCTGCCCGGTGTCGCCGCGTACCGGCGCCGAGGCCGAAGCAGCCTTCCACGACGAGCTGCAGATGGCTCTGCATCTCTACCTGATCAACCGCGGCATCCTGATCACGCCGTTCCACAACATGACCCTCTGCTGCCCGGCCACCAGCGCCGACGACGTGGACAGGCTGATCGCCACGCTGGATCAGGCCCTGACCGAGTTGCTGGCCATTCCCGGCGCCCGTGTCTGACCTGGGCATCAATCCGATTCGTAGGATGGGTGGAGCGGAGCGATACCCATCGCCCATATCGATGGGTTACGCCGCTACGCGGCTAACCCATCCTACTCAGGACGCAATCATGCAATTCGCCAACCCCCAGGAAGCCCGCGACTTCCTCGAACAACACCCCGAGGTGCGCAGCATCGAACTGATGCTGATCGACGCCAACGGCATTCCACGCGGCAAGCTGCTGCACCGTGACGAGCTGTTGCCGATCTTCGAGAATGGCCGTCCGCTGCCCAGTTCCATCCTCGCCCTGACCATCCAGGGCGAGGACGTCGAGGCCAGCGGCCTGGTCTGGGAAGTCGCCGACGCCGACTGCTGGACCTACCCGGTGCCCGGCTCGCTGTCGCTGCAGCCCTGGCGCGCCACGCCCACCGGCCAGGTGCAGGTGAGCATGCACCCGACCCAGGGCCTGCCCGCGACCCCCGGCGACCCGCGTCATGTGCTGGCGCGCAGCATCGACCGCCTCAAGGCCGACGGCTACCACCCGGTGATGGCGGTAGAGCTGGAGTTCTACCTGCTGGACAAGCAGCGCGACGCCCACGGCCGTCCGCAGCCGGCGCTGCAGGCCAACGGCGTGCGCCCGCAGGCGCCGCAGGTCTATGGCGTCTACGAGCTGGAACAGCTGCAGCCCTTCCTCGATGACCTCTACGCCGCGTGCGAGACCCAGGGCCTGCCGGTACGCACTGCCATCTCCGAATACGCGCCCGGCCAGCTGGAACTGACCCTGGAACACCGCTTCGACGCGCTCCAGGCAGTGGACGAAGGCATTCGCTACAAGCGCCTGGTCAAGGGCGTCGCCAACAAGCACGGGCTCATCGCCTGCTTCATGGCCAAGCCCTTCGGCGACCTCGCCGGCAGCGGCCTGCACATGCACGTGAGCCTGGCCGACGAGCAGGGCAACAACCTGATGGCCAGCGAAGACCCGCACGGCACACCGCTGCTGCGCCACGCCATCGGCGGCATGATGGCGACGCTCAACGACGCGCTGGCGATCTTCTGCCCCAACGCCAATTCCTACCGTCGCTTCCAGGCCAACAGCTATGCGCCGCTGGCGAAAAGCTGGGGCGTGAACAACCGCACCGTGTCCTTCCGCGTACCGGGTGGCCCGGCCAACAGCCGTCATGTGGAGCACCGCATCTGCGGCGCCGACGCCAACCCCTACCTCGCGGCCGCGGCGATCCTCGCCGGCATCCACAAGGGCATCCGCGAACAGATCGATCCGGGCAAGCCCATCGTCGGCAACGGTTACGAGCAGGCCCGTGAAACCCTGCCCACCGACTGGCTCACCGCCCTGCGCAACCTCGAGCAGTCGACCTGGGCGCGGGATGCCCTGGGCGAGGACTTCCTGAAGATCTTCCTTGCCATCAAGTGGGAAGAATTCCGCCAGTTCGTCAGCGAAGTGGGCGAGCAGGACTGGCGCTGGTACCTGAGCCACGCCTGATGACGGACGCAAGGACCGACCGGCCTGCGCGGAAGTTTCCCCGCGCGGCTGCTAGGCTGATGGTCAATCCCGACCCGTTCAGGCCCGCCCGATGAAGGCTGCGATAGTCGCGCTGCTACTCCTGGCTCTCGGCGTCTGCCAAGCGGAGCCGCTGCGCATCGGCCTGGAAAGCCAGGACTACCTCCCCTATTACCGCGCCCTTCCCGGAAAGCCCGCTGAAGGCTATGCCGTCGCGCTCCTGCAGCGCTTCGCCAGCAGCCAGGGCCTGGTCCTGGAGCTCGAAGCCCTGCCGATCAACCGCCTGCACCGCAACCTGCAGACCACCGACCGGCTGATGCTGGTGTTCCCCGACAACCCCGCCTGGTCGCGCCAGCTCAAGGGCGATGTGCGAATGCACTACAGCCGCCCGGTGATCCGCGTGGTGGACGGCAGCCTGGTGCTGCGCGAACACCTCGGAAGAGGCATCGACGCGGTGCAGCGCCTCGGCACCGTGCGCGGCTTCACCCCGGAAGCCTGGCAGGGCCGCCTGCGCGCTGGCCAGGTGCAGCTGGTGGAAGCCAGCGACATCGCCAGCCTGGTGCGCATGCTGCTGCGCCTGCGCATCGATGCCATCTACGCCAACCCGGAAGTGCTGCATTACTACCTGGAGACCAGTACCAACCTGGGTAGCGACCGCCTGCTGCTGGACCCGGAATTGCCCCTGGCGCAGACTGCCTTCCACGCCAGCAGCCTGAAGCACCCGGAGCTGCTCGAAGCCTTCGACCGCTTCCTGGTCGAGCAGAGCGACGAGCTGGCGCAGCTGCGCCGCGAGCATGGCCTGGCCTGCGGCCCCAGCGACCTGGCAGAAGAACGGCCGGCCTGCCAGCAGCCCGTCCAGACCCCCTGACCGCAGGTAATCCACAGCCGGTCCGGATTTGCGCGACACTGCGACTGTAGCGTCCAGGCGACGACCCGCGTCTATCCCGGACAGCTCCCCCCACAGCGACGAGGCCAGCAATGGAACCCGGAACCGCACAACTGTCGATGACCGTCCTGATGACCCCGGATATGGCCAATTTCTCTGGCAACGTCCACGGTGGCACCCTGCTCAAATACCTCGATGAAGTGGCCTACGCCTGCGCCAGCCGCTACGCCGGCCGCTACGTGGTGACCCTCTCGGTGGATCAGGTGATCTTCCGCGAGCCCATCCACGTGGGCGAACTGGTCACCTTCCTCGCCTCGGTGAACTACACCGGCAACACCTCGATGGAAGTCGGTATCAAGGTGGTCACCGAGAACATCCGCGAGCGTTCGGTGCGCCACACCAACAGCTGCTTCTTCACCATGGTGGCGCTGGATGACGAGCGGCGCCCCGCTGCGGTTCCACAGCTGCAGCCGGTCACGCCCGACGAGAAGCGCCGTTACGCCCAGGCCAAGCAGCGCCGCCTGATCCGCCAGGAACTGGAAAAGCGCTATCAGGAAATGCGCGAGAGCAACTGACCAGGCTGTGTGAAAACTGCTGCGCATCGGTGATGCTGCGTTGAAAGCAGCCTCGTGCGCGAGTCCGATCAAAATGCTCATTTACAACTCGTAAACTGCGCTTTTTCGGCTGCTTTACTCGCTGGCGCTCACCCTCCGGGCCAGCCTACGGCTGTTACTCCCGTTGGTCGTTGCGCCTTGCCTGACCTTCGCTCGCGACGTTTTCACACGGCCTGTGACCCCTGCCTTTCCATCCTGTTCCCCAAAATCAGTGGAAGGGCCTGTGGATAAGGTGTAGACCGAGCTCCAGGCCCCGCGCCACGCGGGCCTTGCCGCGATCTGGCGATTTTCTGAGCGTTTTCAACAACTTGGCTTTTGCATTGCACACAAATACTGTGCAGGATGCTGTTGATAACCTGTTCGGATACCGCTCCACCCCCCGTCAATCCTGGCGTTCCTGCGAATGATCAACTTCTGATCAATCTTGCGGAGCCACGGAACACCTGGTCCAGCAGCGGGCCACATCCCTGCTGTAATGCCCATTGCAGAGCCTTTTCCCCCCATTTTTCGTGGATGCAGCTGTGGATAATTTGTCGATGAATGCCTGGGAAGCAGGCCCGGCGCAGCTTCCAATCGATTGGGCATTTTTCGAGCAAAATCATAGGGATAACTTCTTCGTTGCACACAATATCTGTGCAGCCATCTGTGAATAACTTGTGCGGACAATGCTGCAGGCAGCGGTTTACGGTACATGTAGAGCATTGCTCAGTTTTTACCCAAGCTATTCTTATCGCCCTTCTTCTGTGAATAACGGATCGACACCATTGCCGGATGGGGACCACTGCCTTGGCAATGGATGGTTAGTTCGCGGGTACCAGGCGCCGTTCCAGCCCGGATTCGCCTCCTCTTCAGCGATCTGTTAACAGGTCGGCGAGGCTTTTACCCAAATCCCGTGGATGCTGTTGTGGATAAGCTGTAGTTCGAGCGCCAGATGCCAGGGCAGACGCGGTTTTCCGCGCACTGTTCATTTTTCGTTCTGATTCAGGCACTTGGCCCACATATTCTGTGCAGCCATCTGTGGATAAGCTGTTTGGCCATGGCTGCAGCCCAGCAAGGATGGGGCCTTCGGCTTCATGAACACTATTTGATCAGCCTTGCCGGCGGAAACGGCCAATGTTCAGCCAGACCAGGCCCGATCAGACTCCGCGGGATTAATCCACAAGCGCCAGCAGCGAGATTTTCACGCTTGTGCCCAAATAACGTGGACTGCTCTGTGTATAAGTTGTCCATGGATGGCTACAGCCCAGGCAGCACGCGGCTTGCCGAAGAACGTATATTTTTCGAGCAATATCAATGGGTTATCCAGCCGACTGCACACAGAATCTGTGCAACCGGCTGTGGATAGCCTGTGAGGCACGTGCTGCAGCCTACGGATGGCGGGGCTTTCGCGACTCTGATCAATAAACGATCAGGCTCCCTGGGGGCAACTTATCCCCCGCAGCAACCGCAGACCGACATGCTGCCGGGCTCGGTGGTCTTCCAGTTGCCGTTCCAGCCGCCCTTGTTGCTACACACCTGTGGACAGGTCTGCGCGGCCTGGCCATTGTTCCAGATGGGACCGGCCTGCACGTCCTGCGGCGTGGCGCACTGGCCCTGCATCACATCATCGAAGATGTGGCTCAGACTCGCCCAGGGGATGGTGTTGCTGTTCCCGCTGCCATTGAATTTGTGGCAACCGAAGCAGTTGGAAATGAACGACTGGGTCGGGTCCACGTTCTGGAAAGTGGTTTCCATCACTGAGTTGGCCAGGCGCATGGACCCGCGCTGGTTGGAGAAGATGGAGGATGGCTGGGTGACATCGTTTTCCCAGATGGCGCCGACATTCATGTAGTTCTGCCAGACGGCCATTGGATTGTCGCTGGACAAGGCCGAGAGGAAGCCCTGGATCTGGGTGTTGAGGCTGTCGATGTCGGCGATGTTGTCCGAGGCCTCGTGGTCCGAGACATCGGTGCCGTCGTGGTAGACCCTGCAGATTTCCGACGGCGTGCCGGTGAGGCTGCTGCTAGGTGCCGCCTGGTTGATGTTGCAGCTCGCGGGAGGGTTATCCACAGCGCAGGCGGCGCTGGTGAACGACCAGCCCCCCGCAGGGGCAGTGGCCGGATTGCTGCATTCCGGCACGTTGCTGCGGTGCTCGAAGGTGGCCCAGATGAATTCCGGGTGCAGCGCGGTGGCGATGGCCATGTGAAAGCCGACCATGCCCAGCAGTTCATTACCCGGCACGCCATCCACGTTGGCTTCGATCCAGAAGTAGTTGGGCTTGTCGGCATCGGTGATGATTCGCCATGCGCTCTTCAGCTCCGTGGTTCCGCTCGGATAGTTCAGCGCGCTCTGGATCTGCGGAATGTTGCACAGGTTCTGGCTGAAGCGGATCTCGTAGAAAACCACATTGCCGTTCTGGTCGAAGATGGTGGCGCCATCACCAGCCTGGCCGGTGCGCTCGGGAATCTGGAACGGCGTGTCGGATGCCACGCTCTTCTCCCGGCGCACGAACATCACCTCGGCCTGCTTCGACGGGTCGCAGGAGTTGGTGCCAGTGGCCTGGAGGATCGGGTAGTTGGTGTTGACCTGGAAGTTGCGCAGGGCGGGATCACTCGCCGATGGGCTGACCAGCTGGAAGAACCATTGCCAGGCGAACTGGTAGAAGTCACAGAAATCGGCGTTGCTGCCTTCCGGGATCTCGCTGGGGGGGTTGGGATTGGTGATCCAGTCCTGACTGGCGCTGCACGCGGGGCTCGCCGCCTGCGCCGGGCCCGTTACCAGCAGGGGGCCGGCACAGGCAAGTATCAGGACCAGCAACCAGGCGACACGGAATGTCCTTGTAGCGTTCATCGTCCCTCTCCTTTCTGCTCATCAGGGCATGGGCCGACGGAGCGCTGCGAAACACGCAGCGCCCTGGCCCGCGGGTGGTACATCGCCAGGGAACAGTGAGGGCAGACGATTCAAGCGAGGCCGCGAAATGCGCGGGGCTGGCGTCCTGCCGGCGGGTGCTCCTTGCGATGAAATCAGGCTAGAAGACGCACCCGGCCTCGGCAAACCCCGCTGCCGAGCGGCATTGTGGATAACTTGCGAGGAAAGCGCGGGGCCGGTCGGCCCCGCGCGCGGACGTCAGTGCTGGTGCTCGGTGGCTGCCTCTGCCGCTGGTGGCTGCGTCTGGACGTGAACCTCCACATCCAGGTCGCCGGCCTTCTGGAAGTGCAGGGTCATGGGGAACTTGTCGCCATCGTTCAGCGGCTGCTTCAGGCCGAACATCATCAGGTGGTAGCCGCCCTGCTCGAAGCGCGCTTCGCCGCCGGCGGGAATCTCCACGCCGCTCTCGACCTTCTGCATCTTCATCAGGCCGTCCTTGTGCAGGTGTTCGTGGATTTCGGTCTTGCCGGCGCGGGCGGTGTCGGCGCCCAGCAGCGTGTCCGCCTGCGCTCCCATGTTGTGGATAACCAGGTAGGCGGCGCCATTGGGCGAAACCGCGGGCACAGCCATGGCCCAGGGGTGCTCAATGTGTAGCGGGCCGAAGCTGTAGTCATGGGCGGCCAGGGTGCCGGAAAAGCTCAGCAGGGCCCCCAGGGCCAGCAATTTCTTGCGCATGTCGGAACTCCATTCATTCGATTGACGGGCACCCACCCCCGGCAGGTGCCGATTGCTCTCCATCGCGGACGCAGCCAGTGGGCCACGCCTGCGGAACCGGCCTAGCCGGCCACTACCTTGCCGCTGCCGATGCGTGACAGCACCGCCCAGTCCAGCGCCCAGATCGCCAGCAGGGACAGCCCTACCAGTGGGAAGGCGACGCCGAGGCCGATCATGATCAGCACTGCGGTTCTCCACAACGGCAGATCATGGCGCAGCGGCGGCACGCCGAGGCTGCCCTGCGGGCGACGCTTCCACCACATCACCAGGCCGCTCACGGAACTCAGCAGGATCAGCAGGCAGACTCCGAACATCAACAACTGGTTGGCCAGGCCGAAGAACTTGCCTTCATGCAGCACCACGCCCATTTCCACGCTCCTGGCCACCACGCCGTAGTCCTGCCAGCGGATGTCGGCCAGCACCTTGCCGCTGTACTGGTCCAGGTGCAGGGTGGCGTCGTTGCGCGGGTCATCGGCGAACACGGCGATGCTGTACACCCCGGTCTCGTCGGCCGGCAGGGTGATGCTGTAGCCGGGCACCACGCCGCGCCCGGTGGCGGTATCCACCACCTGCTGCAGGCTGACCTGCCCGCCTGGTGCGGGCATGCCGCTGGCGCCGTGTCCATTGTGCGCGGCATGGGGATCGGAGGCCGGCAGCGGGGTGTTTTCCACCGCCCAGGCCACGGTCTGGTCAGCGGCGGTGTTCAGACTGCGGGCCTGCTGGCCGGACTTGGGCACCTCATTCCACATGGCGGCGGGGAAACGGTTCCACACCTCGGTGAATTTCTCGCCCCAGAAACCGGTCCACGTCATCCCGGTGAGCAGCATGAACAGCAACAACAGCGAGCCCCAGAATCCGGTCACCGCGTGCAGGTCGCGCCAGAACAGCCGCCCGCGAGCGGTCAGGCGCGGCCAGAACACGCCGCGCATGCCCTGGCCCCTTGGCCACCAGAGGTAAAGACCGGACACCACCAGGACGATCGCCCAACCGGCGGCCAGCTCGATCAGCCGATCCCCGACCGTGCCGATAAGCAGGGTGCCGTGCAGCGCGCGGGCGATGGCCTGGAGGTTGTTCTGCGCGTCCTGGGTGCCGAGTACCTGGCCGCTGTAGGGATCGAGGAACAGGTTGGTCTTGCGGCCGTCGAGGCTGACCACGAACTGCGCGCTGTGCTCGGCATCCAGCGGCGGCAGGTATTGGCTGACGGCGGCCTGCGGGTACGCCTGGCGCACCTTGCCCAGTTGCTGGTCGGCGTTGAGCGCCTGGCCTGCCGGGCGGACCCGCATCAGATCGGCGTAGAGCAGATCGTCCAGCTGGGGTTTGAACAGATAGATGCTGCCGGTGACCGCCAGCATGATCATGAACGGGATGACGAACAGCCCGGCATAGAAATGCCAGCGCCACGCCAGGTTGTAAAAGGAGGCAGTGTGCTTCGACATTGTCGTGCTCCCTGGTGAACCAATGGTCCGCACGCACGCGCGCCTGGACAGGGCGTGCGCGGTAAGGAAGGTTGCGTGGATCAGGAAAGCGCGACAGGGGGTGCGCGGGTCAGCGCGCCCGGGAAGATGCTCCGTCCGCCGTGGCCGGCCAGCGGCGCCAGCGCGGCATGCGGACTGATGAGGCCGGCCAGGTCCAGCTCGTGGAGGGGGGCGGGGCTCAGGGCCGGTGAATTGAACAGCAGGGTGCAGTAGCCGCACTTGGCCCAGGACATCTCGTGGTCGGGTATCGCCGGCTGGTGGCCCGCATCGCCATGCTCGGCGGCACAGGCCAGCTCGCCCATCCATTCGGGGACGCCGCCCTGCCCCATGTCCCGCGCCTGGGACAGCAACGGACCGACGAACACCAGCAGCATGGCCAGGAGGCCAAGCCAGGCACCGCGCTGTCGTGCTCTCTTGTCGGTCACGAGAAAGGTTCCATGCCGGTCGATCCGGGGGCGCTTATGCTAGCCATGCGCCTGCCTGGGTTGAAGCCTAGTCGCTGGGACAGAAGGACGCAGGCCGGACGCCCTCGATTTCCAACCGTTCGGCAAACTGCGGGGCAGCGCCAGCATCGGCCTGGCCAGAGCCCATGGTGATCTGCGCCACACAACCGGGAAGAAACCCTGCCGAACTGGCCCTCTGAAACCACCGCGGATGGTTTAAGCTTGGGCCTATGTTTCCGGAGTCATCATGCTGAGCCTTGCTGACGTTTTCCTGCTGATGTTGTTCGCTGCTGGCGCGGCCTGGCTGTGGCGCGGGCACGGCGTGCGCGAACGCGCCCTGGTGCTGGCCAAGCAGCACTGCGCGCGGCTGGATGTGGAACTGCTGGACGGCAACGTCGCCTTCCGCCGCCTGGCGATAGTGCGCGACGGCAAGGGCAATCGCCGCCTGGCGCGCATCTACGACTTCGAGTTCACCGTGACCGGCGAGCAGCGCCTGGCGGGGAGCATCCAGATGTTCGGCAACCACCTGGGCCGCATCGATGTGGAGGCCCACCCCTTCCAGACCGAAGCCCGGCACGACGGCAAGGTTATCCACATGAACGAGTGGCGGCGCAGCCATCCCAAGCCGGATGAACAGCGACGGGCGGATTAGCCGCCCGGCAAGCAACGCCATCTCCACCCCGCTACCAGTCTCGACGGGAAAACTTATCCACGCAGCAGGAACTCGGCCACGCGCTCGGCGCTGGGCTGTGGATATTCCTGCATGAAACAGTGACCGCCTTCCACCACCTGAGCGCTGACATGGCCGTTGAGCGCAGTCAGGCGTGCCACTGACTTGGCCACGAAGGGGTAGCTGTGCTGCCCGTGGAGGATCAGCGTCGGCGTGACGATGCGGCCAAGCGAAGGCCACAGCCGCTTGGGGAAGGAACTGAAGATTTCCGCTTCGCGGCTCGGCCGGCACTTCAGCTCGACGCCGTTATCCACAGCCTTGATGGCGTGATCCAAATAGCCCCGCAAGGCTTCCTCGGTCCACCCCTTGAAGATGCCCCGGCCATGCAGACCCTTCCACGCCGCCTCGCGGTCGGCCCAGTGGTTGCGCCGGGCCCGTGCGCGGCTGGCCATGGTGGTGCGGCGGTGCAGGCCGAGTACCTCGGAGAAGGCCATCACACCGATCATCGCCGGGGTGAAGAGCACCGGGTCGAGCAACACGGCGCGACTGAACAGCTCGGGATGGCGGGCAAGGATCAGGCTGCTCAGTACCCCGCCAAAGCTGTGCCCCACCGCCATCCGCGGCACCTCGCCGAACTGTCCCCGGCCGGCCTCGAAGGCTTCCACCGCCAGCTCGGCGTTACGGTTCCAGCCGAGGAAGCGGGCGCCATGGTCGCTGTCGCCGTGGCCCTGGATGTCACAGAGCCAGAGATCGAAGTCCTCGGCCAGCAGCTCCAGCAGCGGTGTATAGGTGCGGCCACAGAAACCGTTGCCATGAAGAAAGTGCAGGAGCGGCTTGCCAGTGGCCGGCGTGTGCCAGCCGCGCAGGGTGAACCCGGCGGAGGATGAGTGGGACCATGGGATCAATTGCATCGAACGTGCCTCGAAATGACTGCGCGAAGTGTATCCGCAGACTTCCGTCCGCAGCAGTGGGCATGGTCAGCCGTGGTATCGTCGGCGCCTCCGACCCCACGGACGTCACCCTTGATTTCCCGCCAACTGCGCATCACCCTGCTGATTCTGCTGCTGCTCGCCGGCCTGTTCCTGGCGATGCACCTGGCTGGCCGACAAGCCGAGCGCCAGTCCATGCGCGACGAAGGTGAACAGGCCCGCGAGCAACTGACGCTGTATGCCGGCAGTCTGCGCACGCTGATCGACCGCTTCCGCGCCCTGCCCGCCGTGCTGGCGCTGGACCCGGAGCTGCGCAGCACCTTGAACGGCCCTGTGGATAACGCTACGCAGCACATGCTCAACCTCAAGCTGGAGCGGATGAACCGCGCCGCCGGCTCCACCACCCTGGAACTGCTGGACCGCGAGGGCCTGGCGGTGGCCGCGAGCAACTGGCGCCTGCCCACCAGCTTCGTCGGCCACAACTACGGCTTCCGCCCCTACTTCGGCGAGGCTCGGCGCCTGGGCAGCGGCCGCTTCTATGCCGTGGGCGTGACCAGCGGTGTTCCCGGCTACTTCCTCGCCAGCGCCGTGCGCGATGCCCAGGACGCCTTCATCGGTGCCATCGTGGTGAAGCTGGAATTCCCCGAACTGGAGCAGGAATGGGGACAGCGCTCGGACATCATCCTGGTCAGCGACGCCCGTGGCGTGGTGTTCATCGCTAACCAGCCCGGATGGCGCTACCGCGAGTTGCATCCCATCTCCGCCGAAGACCGTGCCGAGATGGCGGCAACCCGGCAGTACGACAAACAACCCCTGGCGCCACTTATCCACAACACCCGGATCGATTTCGGCCATGACAGCCGGCTGGCCCGGGTCGAAGGACCAGCAGGCCCCCGCGACTACCTCTGGGAAAGCCTGCCGCTGCCCAGCGAAGGCTGGACGCTGCATCTGCTGCGCACCCCGCAGGAGGCCGCCGACAGCGCCCGCGCCGCCAGCCTGGCTGCCGGAGGAGCGTGGCTGGCGGTGTTCTTCCTGGTGCTGTTCCTGCACCAGCGCTGGCGCCTGGCACGCATCCGCCAGCGCAGCCGGGAGGAGCTGGAGCAACTGGTGGAACAACGCACCGCCGCCCTGCGCACCGCCCAGGACGGACTGATCCAGGCCGCCAAGCTGGCCGCCCTCGGACAGATGTCCACAGCCCTGGCCCACGAAATCAACCAGCCGCTCACCGCCCTGCAGATGCACCTGGCGAGCCTGCGCCTGATGCTCGACAACGGCCAGCTGGAGCAGGCACGCAAGGCCCTGGGGCGTCATGACGAACTGCTGCAGCGCATGGCCGCGCTCACCGGCCATCTCAAGACCTATGCGCGCAAGACGCCCGGCGGCCTGCGCGAATGCCTGGAACTGGGCAGCGTTGTGGATAAGTCCCTGCAGCTGCTGGCACCCAACCTGCGTGACGCGAAAGTGCGGATCAGCCAGGAGCTGACGGTGCCGGCCTGGGTTTCGGGCGACGCCATTCGCCTGGAGCAGGTACTGGTCAACCTGCTGCGCAACGCCTTGGACGCTGTGGCCGGCAAAGCCGATCCACAATTGTGGATAACCCTGCGTCGGGACGACGACCACTGGCTGCTGGAAGTGGCCGACAACGGCGGCGGCATCGCGGAAGACGACCTGCAACGGGTCTTCGATCCCTTCTTCACCACCAAGCCGGCGGGGGCCGGCCTGGGAATCGGACTGGCGGTGTCCTACGCCATCGTCCATGAACTGGGCGGCACCCTGAGCGCCGCCAACCAGGGCGAGGGCGCTCTGTTCAGCCTGCGCCTGCCTGTGGATAAGACCAGAGAGGAGCAACCATGACAGCCCAGGTGATCTTCGTCGACGACGAAGCGGCCATCCGTGACGCGGTGCGCGAATGGCTGGAACTCTCCGGCTTCGAGGTGCGGGTGGAATCCAGCGCAGAGGATTGCCTGAAGCGCCTCGATGCGGATTTCCCCGGCGTGGTCATCAGTGACCTGCGCATGCCCGGCATGGACGGCATGGCCCTGCTCCAGGCCGTGCAGGCGCTGGACCGCGAGCTGCCGTTCCTGATGGTCACCGGCCACGGCGACGTGCCCCAGGCGGTGGAAGCCATGCGCCTGGGCGCCTATGACTTCATCGAGAAACCCTTCACCGCCGAGCGCCTGCTGGAAAGCCTGCACCGCGCCCTGGAAAAGCGTCGGCTGGTCCAGGAGAACCGTCGCCTGCGGGTCGAGGTACAGCTCAAGGACCAGCTCGACGGCCGTCTGCTGGGCATGTCCAGGCCCATGGTGCAATTGCGCCGGAAGGTGCTGGACCTGGCCGCCACTCCGGTCAACGTCCTGCTGCGCGGCGACACCGGCGCCGGCAAGGAAATGGTCGCACGCTGCCTGCACGACTTCGGTCCCCGCGCCGGCAAGCCCTTCGTGGCGCTGAACTGCGCGGCCATTCCGGAGAACCTCTTCGAGAGCGAACTGTTCGGCCACGAGAGCGGCGCCTTCACCGGCGCCCAGGGCAAGCGCATCGGCAAGATCGAACACGCCCACGGCGGCACCCTGTTTCTCGACGAAATCGAAAGCATGCCGCTGGCGCAGCAGGTGAAGCTGCTGCGAGTGCTGCAGGAGCAGCGCCTGGAACGCCTGGGCTCGAACCAGAGCATCGCTGTGGATATCCGCGTGGTGGCCGCCACCAAGCCGGACCTGCGCGACGAAGTCCGCGCCGGACGCTTCCGCGAAGACCTGCTCTACCGCCTGAACGTGGCGGAACTGCAACTGCCCGCGCTGCGCGAGCGCCGCGAAGACATTCCCTTGCTGTTCGAACACTTTGCCCGCCAGGCCAGCGAACGCCTGGGCCGGCCGCAGCCGGCGCTGACCCCGGCCGAACTGGCCCAGCTCCTGGCCCACGACTGGCCGGGCAACGTGCGTGAGCTGGCCAACGCCGCCGAGCGCCATGTGCTGGGGTTATCCACAGGCCGGGCGGATCGGGCCGAGGGGGAACCCTCCCTGGCCGAACTGATGGAAGCCTATGAGGCGCAATGCCTGCGCCAGGCCCTGGCGCGCTGCCAGGGCGACATCAAGGCGGTGATGGACCTGCTGCGCCTGCCGCGCCGCACCCTCAACGAGAAGATGGTCCGCCACGGCCTGGCGCGCAGCGAGTTCCTGCGTGGCGAGGATGATTGAAGGTCGGCACGGATAGCCCCCTCTCCCTCTGGGAGAGGGTTGAGGCAGCTGGATCTGGCCGGGATTCCCAAGGACAGACCTATGGCCTGCTTTCGCGAATGAGTTCGCCCACAAGGCCGGGAGGCTTTTGCAGGTTGGGTCGGGCGGCGCTCCGCGAGCGAAGCGAAACCCAACCCAGCGGCCTCGCCTTGTAGCGTTGGGCCTCGTTCCTCGGACCAACCTACGGGACTGATCGACATGGAATCTCCCACACCATGCCCTGCCAGCCCTCAACCTGATCATCGGCGGAATCTTGCTTATCACCCTCCTGGCATCGGCAGGATTCCGCGCATGATCGCCACGAAACCTCGCTGAAACCGCTCTATTCCGGGACTTTCCTCCCCTGGCACAGCTTCTGCTATGTGCCTGACGCACCAACGCGGCTTCGGCCAGCCCCCACAAAAACAACTACTACGCGTCGAGGAAAGATGATGGATAACTCCAGCACCCTGACTGCCTCTGCAGAACCCCGTACGACATCGCAACGCATCAAATCGATTTTCAGTGGCTCGGTAGGCAACCTTGTCGAGTGGTACGACTGGTACGTCTACGCGGCCTTCTCGCTGTACTTCGCCAAGGCCTTCTTCCCCCAGGGCGACATGACTGCCCAGTTGCTCAATACTGCGGCCATCTTCGCCGTGGGCTTCCTGATGCGCCCCATCGGCGGCTGGCTGATGGGCATCTACGCCGACCGCAAGGGCCGCAAGGCTGCCCTGCTGGCCTCGGTGCTCTTGATGTGCTTCGGCTCGCTGATCATCGCCCTGACCCCCAGCTACGAAACCATCGGTGTCGCCGCCCCCATCCTGCTGGTGGTCGCGCGCCTGCTGCAGGGCCTCTCGGTAGGTGGTGAATACGGCACCTCGGCCACTTACCTGTCGGAGATGGCGACCAAGGAGCAACGCGGATTCTTCTCCAGCTTCCAGTACGTGACCCTGATTTCCGGCCAGCTCATCGCCCTGGCGGTGCTGATCATCCTGCAGCAGACCCTGAACACCGAACAGCTGGAAAGCTGGGGCTGGCGCGTGCCCTTCTTCATCGGCGCCCTGTGTGCGGTAGTCGCCATGTTCCTGCGTCGCGGCATGGAAGAGACCGAGTCCTTCACCAAGAAGAAGGAAAAGCCGAAGGAAAGCCTGCTGCGTACCCTGCTGCGCCATCCCAAGGAAGTGCTCACCGTGGTCGGCCTGACCATGGGCGGTACCCTGGCCTTCTACACCTACACCACCTACATGCAGAAGTACCTGGTGAACACCGTGGGCATGAGCAAGGGCGACTCGACCATGATCTCGGCCGCCACGCTGTTCCTGTTCATGCTGCTGCAACCCATCGTTGGCTCGCTTTCCGACAAGATCGGCCGTCGCCCGATCCTGATCGCCTTCGGCGTGATGGGCACCCTGTTCACCTACCCGATCCTCAGCACCCTGCACAGTATCGAAACCTGGTGGGGCGCGTTCTTCCTGATCATGGCGGCGCTGATCATCGTCAGTGGCTACACCTCGATCAACGCCGTGGTGAAGGCCGAGCTGTTCCCCACCGAAATCCGCGCCCTGGGCGTGGGCCTGCCCTATGCACTCACCGTGTCCATCTTCGGCGGCACCGCCGAATACGTGGCCCTGTGGTTCAAGAGCATCGGCATGGAAAGCGGCTTCTACTGGTACGTCACCGCGTGCATCGCCTGCTCGCTGCTGGTGTACCTGTTCATGAAGGACACCCGCACCCATTCGCGGATGAACCAGGACTGATCCCTTCTCCGGATCGACACGACACGGGCCCTTCGGGGCCCGTTTTCGTTTCCGGGGGAATCCGAGTGTTCGTTGGGGGCATTTCCCCCGAGCGTAAAGCCGACCTCTTTAGCTCCGTCTGGACCCTAGGGCGCGGCGCTGTACACACCGATTCCGAGATTGACTTCGACCTACGTCAAACCATCGGCGCACGCGACGCCCCCCCTAGCGAATCGGCCTAACCCTTCCAGCCCGGGAAAACCTGCGATACCCGGCGCTCTCTTAGTCCAGCCGGCACGCAGCCAATCCCGCCTTCAGCGCCGGCTCGTCCTGGGGCCCGGCGAAGATCAGTTCCAGACGCGAATCCTTGCGCCATTCGCTGGCCTGCCAGTGGATCGGTGCGCCATCCAGGGCATTGCCGGAGAGCCAGCCGGCGTTGGTCTGCAGCACCAGCTTGGCGCGGCGCCAGGGCAGGCTGGCCAGCCATAGCTGCAGGCGCATCAGTTCGAATCGCTGGCTCGGATGCCAACGCCAACCCATGCTCCAAGCGTCGTCACCAGCCTGGATCTGGCAGATGGGGTCGGCCGGATTCCTCCACAGGACGGCCGGTTTATCCACACCTGTTGGTAAGTCAGTGATACCAACAGCTTTTCCAGAATGTGAATGAATACCTGGAAGCTGCTGAATATCCAGCCTCCCGTAAGTCGTCCACAGCAGAGTAACCTTGGGCAGTTTCGCGACAAGTTGTTCACAGGTGGCAGAATCCAGGCCTTCGGCCTTGTTTAGTAGCATAAGGCCAGCACTCAAAAGTGCCTCCCGCTGGCTGTCTGGCAGTAGCTGGCCCGTAGCCAGCGCCGCCGCGTCGAGCACCATGACGCTCGGCTGTAGCGCCAGTACGCCCTCCCAAGGGGGTTCGCGTAGCTGTCGCAGTAGCTCGACCGGGTGTCCGAGTCCGGAAGGCTCGATCAGTAGCCGGTCTGGCCGCGCCTTGCGCAGTAGCCGGCCAAGTCCGACCTGGAAGGGCGCGCCGTTGACGCAGCAGACGCAACCGCCCGCCACCTCGGCGATGGCGATGCCGTCGTCGTTGCTGGTGAGCAGTGCCGCGTCCAGGCCGATCTGGCCAAATTCGTTGATCAGTACCGCCCAGCGTTCATGGGCAGGCCGCTGCGCCAGCAAGTGACGGATCAGGCTGGTCTTGCCGGCGCCCAGGGGCCCGGCGATGAGATGGGTAGGGATATGAGTAAGCATGGACCTATGGTGCTGCTTCACAGCCTGCCGAGAAAGCCTCGTGCTAGAGTCGCGTGCTTCATGACCCGGAAGACCTCCCATGCGTATCTGGTTGCTGCCCGTGCTGCTGTTGCTGTCCGTCGACGTCCATGCCCAAGCCTGTGTTGTCCACAGCCAGGGCGACGGGCTCGACGTGAAGCTCTGCCAGGAAAACCGTAGCATCCCGCCGCAACTCTTTCGTGACGGCTTCTGCAAGCCGGAGATGAAGGGCCAGAAAGTCGAAGTCAGCTTTGTGGATAACTGTCCGGCCGGTGCATTCGGCGTGTGCCGCAATGCCAGGGTCAGCAACCAGGCCTACCGCCAGGATATCCACTACTACGGCGTGGCCAGCGATGCCCGCTACCTGAAGCCCTTTTGCGAAACCCAGAGCCAAGGCAAGTGGGAGTAAGGCCAGTCCCCCCGCTCGGAACCTTGCAGGAGTCAGCTTGCCGGCGAAACGAGGCCATTCGCCAGAAAGCCAGCTCCACGGGCAACGCCGTTACCTGCAACACTTGATGCAGAAACGGCAAGTTCATGCGCCCGGCAGCTGCCGCGCCAGGGTCAGGCCGCCTCCTCGTCATGCCAGGGGCCGAAGGGATCGGGCAGCAGCGCCCAGGCTTGCGGACCTTCGGCCATCTCGACGTCGTCCAGCAGGCAAGCATCCAGCTCAGCGCGCAGGCGGTCGAAGTCGATGCCCTGGCCAATGAACACCAGCTCCTGGCGACAATCGCCGACACCGGCTATCCAGTGCTTGAGAACGGCACTCAGGCCCTCCCGGTCAGCCGGCCAGCGTTCGCGCGGCACGAAGCGCCACCAGAGTCCCGCCAGCCCGTGGCGCATCAGGCCACCAGCCTGGGACCAGCTACCCGCCTCGCGATGGCGGCTGGCGAGCCAGAAGAAGCCCTTGGAGCGCAGCAGGCGGCCATTGCTCCACTCGCGATTGAGGAAGCTGAAGAAGCGCTGGGGGTGGAATGGCCGCCGCGCGCGATACGCCGTGGAAGCGATGCCGTACTCCTCGGTTTCCGGCCTGTGCTCGCCACGCAGCTCCTTCAGCCAACCCGGCGCCTGGGCGGCGCGTTCATAATCGAAGCGGCTGGTATTGAGGATGCGCCCGAGGTCGACCTGGCCCATCACCATCGGCAGCACCTCCGCCCCGGGATTGAGACGCCGCAGGATGGCCGCCAGCTCATCGCGCTCAGCGCTGGAGATCAGGTCAACCTTGCTGATGAGCAGCACGTCGGCGAACTCCACTTGCTCAATCAACAGGTCGCTGATGGCGCGTTCGTCATCCATTCCCAGGGATTCTCCTCGGCTGGCGAGGCTTTCCGCCGCCTGGTAGTCACGCAGGAAGTTCACCCCGTCGACCACGGTGACCAGGGTATCCAGGCGCGCCAGGTCGGACAGGCTCCGGCCCTGTTCGTCGCGGAAGGTGAAGGTCTCGGCCACCGGCAGCGGCTCGGAAATCCCGGTGGATTCGATCAGCAGGTAGTCGAAACGCCCCTCGCGGGCCAGGCGGCTGACCTCTTCCAGCAAGTCTTCGCGCAGGGTGCAGCAGATGCAGCCATTGCTCATCTCCACCAGCCGTTCTTCGGCGCGGTTCAGGCTGACGTCGCGCTGGACCTCACTGGCATCGATGTTGATTTCGCTCATGTCGTTGACGATCACGGCCACGCGCAGCTGGTCCCGGTTCTTCAGCACGTGGTTGAGCAGGGTGCTCTTGCCGGCGCCGAGGAAGCCGGAGAGCAGGGTGACGGGTAGGCGTTGATCCATGGGATTTCCTCTCAGGCTTGGCGTTGGCGGTGGCACCTGGCGTTGAAACGGCAGGTGGTGGTTCTCGGATGTCTAATTTGTTATAACATAACAATCGCTGCTGATTTCAAGAGCCCGACTGATGAACGCCCTCTCTCTCCCGGATATCGCCGCGCAAACCTCTACCTTCGACCTGCCCCTGGACTGGGTCGGCATGTGCGGCATTGCCCAGCCCGTGGTACTAGCGGGACAGCGCATCGCCACGCGGGTCGATGCTGGCGTCAGCCTGGATGACGTCGGTGCTCGGGGTATCCATATGTCGCGCCTCTACCTGGCATTGGAGGAACTGGAACGGGAGACGCTATCCGGCCCCCTGTTGCGCCGGGTGCTGGCACGCTTCCTCGAGAGCCACCGGGGCCTGTCGGCCAGCGCCAGCCTGCGCGTACGTGGAGAAGCCTTACTGCAGCGGCCAGCGCTGGTAAGCCCGCTGGCCGGATGGAAGGCCTATCCGTTCGAGGTCCGTGCACGCCAGGATCGATGGGGGTTCCACGTGGAACTTCAATTGCAACTGGCCTATTCCTCCACCTGCCCCTGCTCGGCCGCCCTTGCCAGTCAGCTGATTCAGCAGCGCTTCGCCGAGGACTTTCCGGGGCAGAGTGTGCCTCGGGATCAGGTGCTCGCCTGGCTGGGCAGCAGTCAGGGCATAGTCGCCACGCCCCACAGCCAGCGCAGTACCGCCACCTTCTGGATACACCTGGGGGCGATGGACGACCTTCCCGTGCCCCGTCTGGTCGATCTGGCGGAGCACACCCTGGGCACAGCGGTGCAGACGGCGGTGAAGCGGGCAGACGAACAGGCCTTCGCCCTGGCCAACGGACAGAACCTGATGTTCTGCGAGGACGCAGCAAGGCGCCTGGGCAGCGCCTTGCAGAAGCAGGACTGGCTGGAGGGGTTCAGGCTACGGGTCGTGCACGCGGAGAGCCTCCACGCGCACGACGCCGTTGCCGAATATGCATGGCGCTATCGGACGTAGAGGTCCGCCCGGCTCCACGGCAACTCATGGGAGCCATCCGCGCAGGGCTTGGTAGCGAGTATCTGGTGCAGATTGATCCAGCCCTTCTGGAAGGCATGGGAGCAACCCGCCAGGTACAGCCGCCAGATACGCAGGGCCTGTTCCGGAACCAGCCTGGCAGCCTCGGCCAGCTTGGCTTCCAGGTTGGCACTCCAGAACTCCAATGTCCGCGCGTAGTGCAGGCGCAGGCTTTCCACGTCCACCACTTCCAGGCCGGCCAGGCTCAGCTCGGTGACCATGGTGGCCAGGTGCGGCAGCTCGCCGTGAGGGAAGACATAGCGGTCGATGAACTCGCCGGCGCCACGCCCCACCGGGCGGCCATCCGGGTGTCGAGAGGTGATGCCGTGATTCATCACCAGCCCGCCGGCACGCACCGCCCCGAACAGGCGCTGGCAATAGATGGGCATGTTGGCGTGACCGACGTGTTCGAGCATACCGACGCTCACCACCTTGTCGAAGCGGCCATCCTGGGGCAGGTCGCGGTAATCCAGCAGCTCCAGCTCCACCTGTCCTTCCAGCCCATCGGCCTTGACCCGTTCCCGACCAAGGGCCAACTGCTCACGACTCAGGGTGATGCCGAAAACCCGGACGCCGTACTCACGGGCCGCGAACCTTGCCAGGCCACCCCAGCCACAGCCCACGTCCAGCAGGTACTCGCCCGGCTTCAGCCGCAGCTTGCGGCAGAGGTGATGCAGCTTGGCCTGCTGGGCGCTGTCGAGGTCCTCGGTGCCGGTGGGGAAATAGGCACAGGAATAGACCATCTCGCGGTCCAGCCAGAGGGCATAGAAGTCGTTGGACAGGTCGTAGTGGTAGGAAATGGCCGCCGCGTCGGTGGCCTTGTCGTGGGACGGGCGCGGCGCCGTCGAAACGTCGTCGTCACCTACAAGCGCCTCGCTCAGGGCATCGCCAACCCGGATCACCTCAAGAATCGGCCCGGTGAGTTCGAGGCGCCCTTCCACGTAGGCGCTGCCGAGTGTTCCGAGGCTCGGCCGGCTCAACAGAGAGACCACGCTGGGGTCCTTCACCGTCATGGTCACGGTCGGGTTGGGGCCGAGATCGATTTCCTTGCCATCCCAAAGCTGCAGGCGTAGCGGTAGCTTCAGATCGCGCAAGACCGGTGGAAGTTGAGCAAGCATGGGAACTCCTCCTTTTCCAAGAACACTGGAAAGGTAGACCAACCTGTGCAGTTGTCAGGCTATCGATTCGATAGTCTTCCCCAATGGTGCGCGCCGCAAGTGCCTCGCTACCGCCCATGGGGTCCGCTCATGTAGTTCGACCACGGGCACATGACAACGGCTCAGGCTGTCTTGCACAGCTCGGCAGTGTGAAATCCTGAGCCTGCCTGGTGAAACACTGGAGCCGGGCAGAGGGCCGGACCGGCGGACCGTATTGCCTCTGCGGTCCCCAAAAACACGAACGGCGCCCTGAGGCGCCGTTCGTTCCAGCAGGCTGTGGATTATTCCACGGTCACCGACTTGGCCAGGTTGCGCGGCTGGTCGACGTCAGTGCCCTTGAGCACGGCAACGTAGTAGGACAGCAGCTGCAGCGGGATGGTGTAGAGGATCGGCGCCAGGGCGTCATCGATGTGCGGCATGGCCACCATGTGGGTGCCCTCGCCGTTTTCGATACCGGCTTCGCGGTCGGCGAAGACGATCAGCTGACCACCGCGGGCGCGCACTTCCTGCAGGTTGGACTTGAGCTTCTCCACCAGCTCGTTGTTCGGCGCCACGGTGACCACCGGCATGTCGCTGTCCACCAGGGCCAGCGGACCATGCTTGAGTTCGCCGGCGGGGTAGGCTTCGGCGTGGATGTAGGAGATTTCCTTGAGCTTCAGCGAGCCTTCCATCGCCACCGGATACTGGGCGCCACGTCCGAGGAACAGGGTGTGGTGTTTCTCGGCGAACAGCTCGGCGACCTTTTCCACCGTCTTGTCCATGGCCAGGGCTTCGCCCAGGCGGGTCGGCAGGCGGCGCAGTTGTTCCACCAAACGGGCTTCAATGCTCGGCTCGAGGGTGCCGCGCACCTGGCCGAGGGACAGAGTCAGCAGCATCAGGGCGACCAGTTGGGTGGTGAAGGCCTTGGTCGAGGCCACGCCGATTTCCGGACCGGCCTGGGTCAGCAGGGTGAGGTCGGATTCGCGTACCAGGGAGCTGGTGCCGACGTTGCAGATGGCCAGGCTGGTCAGGTAGCCCAGCTCCTTGGCATTGCGCAGGGCGGCCAGGGTGTCGGCGGTTTCACCGGACTGGGAGATGGTGACGAACAGGGTGTCCGGCTGCACCACCACCTTGCGGTAACGGAACTCGCTGGCCACTTCGATCTGGCAGGGAATACCCGCCAGGTCTTCGAGCCAGTAACGGGCAACCATGCCGGCGTGGTAGCTGGTGCCGCAGGCGACGATCTGCACATTGCGCACCTTGGCGAACAGCTCGGCGGCACGCGGGCCGAAGGCGTTGACCAGGACGTGGTCGGCGCCCAGGCGGCCTTCCATGGTGCGCTGCACGACCTTGGGCTGCTCATGGATTTCCTTGAGCATGAAGTGGCGGTACTCGCCCTTGTCGGCAGCTTCGGCGCCTTCGTGGTACTGCACCTGCTCGCGCTGCACGGCGCGGCCTTGCTCGTCCCAGATCTGCAGGCTGTTACCGCGGATCTCGGCGATATCGCCTTCTTCCAGGTAGATGAAGCGGTCGGTGACCTGGCGCAGGGCCAGTTGGTCGGAAGCGAGGAAGTTCTCGCCCAGGCCCAGGCCGATCACCAGCGGGCTGCCGCTGCGGGCGGCAAGCAGGCGGTCCGGCTGGCTGGCGCTGATCACCGCCAGGCCATAGGCACCATGCAGTTCCGGCACCGCTGCCTTGAGGGCGTCGGCCAGATCGGGAATGGTTTTCAGCTTGTGGTTCAGCAGATGGACGATGACTTCGGTGTCGGTGTCCGAGGTGAAGACATAACCCTGGGCCTTGAGCTGCTCACGCAGAGCTTCGTGGTTTTCGATGATGCCGTTGTGGACGACCGCCAGCTGCTCGCCGGAGAAGTGCGGGTGGGCATTGCGCTCGCTGGGGGCGCCGTGGGTGGCCCAGCGGGTGTGGGCGATGCCCAGGCGACCGACCAGCGGCTGCTCGGCCAGGGCCTGCTCCAGCTCGGCGACCTTGCCGGCACGACGGCGGCGATCCAGCTCACCGTCATTGGTGAAGACGGCCACACCGGCGCTGTCATAGCCACGGTATTCGAGGCGCTTCAGGCCCTCGACCAGAATGGGGGTGATATTGCGCTCGGCGATGGCGCCAACGATGCCACACATGGCTTTTTCTCCTATCTCACTCTATGCGCGCGCAGATCAGCTTGACCCCGCGCGCGGCTATCTGTTCGCGCGCTTCGGCAGAAAGGCGCTCATCGGTAATCAGGGTGTGGATGCTGCTCCAGGGCAGTTCCAGGTTGGGAATGCGCCGGCCGACCTTGTCGGATTCGGCCATAACGATCACTTCGCGGGCCACTTCGGCCATGACGCGCGAGAGGCCCAGCAATTCGTTGAAGGTGGTGGTGCCGCGCTGCAGGTCGATGCCATCGGCGCCGATGAACAGCTGGTCGAAGTCGTAGGAACGCAGGACCTGCTCGGCCACCTGGCCCTGGAAGGATTCCGAATGCGGGTCCCAGGTACCGCCGGTCATCAGCAGCACGGGCTCATGCTCCAGTTCGCGCAGGGCGTTGGCGACGCTGAGGGAGTTGGTCATCACCACCAGGCCGGGCTTGTGGCCGAGTTCCGGGATCATCGCCGCGGTGGTGCTGCCACTGTCGATGATGATGCGCGCGTGTTCACGGATGCAGCCTACGGCGGCGCGGGCGATGGCCAGCTTATAGGACGACACCGGCTGGGCACCTTCGCCGATCAGCTCCTGGGGCATGGGTACGGCCCCACCGTAACGACGCAACAACAGGCCGTTCTTCTCCAGGGCGGTGAGGTCCTTGCGGATAGTCACCTCGGAGGTGGAAAACGCCTTGGCCAGCTCATCGACACTCACCTCGCCCTGCTCGTTAAGCAGCGCAAGGATGGCATGGCGACGCTGTGGCGTGTTGCGTTTGGTCATCAGTGAAAGTTTCGATTCGAAAGATAATGGCGCGAATCAAAACCCAAGATATTTCCGGCGTCAATAGCGAAAACGACAAAAGGCGGCCTGAGCCGCCTTTTGCAGGGGTGCGGGTTATCCACAGCCCGGGTTTTCCACAACCTTACTTCTTGATCTTCACCGGACGCTTCCAGCCGTCGATGTTGCGCTGCTTGGCACGGCCGACGGCCAGGGTATCAGCCGGTACGTCCTGGGTGATGGTGGAGCCGGCGCCCGTGGTGACGCCGTCGCCGAGGGTGAGCGGAGCGACCAGGGAGCTGTTGGAGCCGATGAAGACGTCTTCGCCCATGACGGTGCGGAACTTGTTCGCGCCGTCGTAGTTGCAGGTGATGGTGCCGGCACCGATGTTGGTGCGCGCGCCGATCTCGGCATCGCCCAGGTAGGACAGGTGGCCGGCCTTGGCGCCCTCGCCCATCACGGCGTTCTTCAGTTCGACGAAGTTACCCACATGAGCCCTGGCGCCCAGTACGGCGCCCGGACGCAAGCGCGCGAACGGACCGCAATCGGCGCCCTCGCCCAGCTCGGCACCGTCCAGGTGGCTGTTGGCCTTGACCACGGCACCGCGGCGCAGGGTGCTGTCCTTGATCACGCAGTTCGGGCCGATCTGCACCCCCTCCTCGATCACGACCTTGCCTTCGAGGATGACGTTGACGTCGATCAGCACGTCGCGGCCGACGCTGACTTCACCACGCAGGTCAAAACGGGCCGGGTCCAGCAGCGTCACGCCCTGGGCCATCAGGCAGCGGGCGGCGCGCTTCTGGTAGTGGCGCTCCAGCTCGGCAAGCTGGACGCGGTCATTGGCGCCCTGCACTTCCATGGCGTCATGGGGCTGCTCGGTGGCCACCACCAGGCCATCGGCGACGGCCATGGCAATGACGTCGGTGAGGTAGTACTCGCCTTGGGCGTTGTTGTTGGAAAGGCGGCCCAACCAGTCGGCCAGGCGCTTGCCGGGTACGGCGAGAATGCCGGTATTGCCTTCGCAGATGGCACGCTGCTCGGGGGTCGCATCCTTATGCTCGACGATGGCCTTCACCACGCCCGCGGCGTCGCGGACGATGCGGCCGTAGCCGGTGGGATCGAGGAGGTCCACGGTGAGCAGGGCGAGCTGGTCATCCTTCACCTTTTCCAGCAGGCGCTGGAGGGTTTCCACTTCGATCAGCGGCACGTCGCCGTAGAGGATCAGAACGCGCTCGGCGGTAAGCTGCGGCAGGGCCTGGGCTACGGCATGGCCGGTACCCAGTTGTTCGGCCTGCAGGACAAAATTCAGGTCATCGGCAGCCAGGCGCTCGCGCACGGTCTCGGCGCCATGGCCGATCACCACGTGAATGCCCTTGGGCTCGAGTTTGCGGGCAGTGTCGATGACGTGGCCAAGCATGGCCTTGCCGGCCACCGGATGCAGGACCTTGGGCAGGGCCGAACGCATGCGCGTGCCCTGGCCGGCGGCGAGGATGACGATATCGAGGGACATGGAGGGGATCACCGAATCAGGCTGGTAAGCGAAAACCGGAATGCCGGAAAAGAAAAAGGGTAGCCAAGGCTACCCTTTAACTTGTCTGCAATGAAGCCTTGGACCAAAGAGCCTTTTTCACGATCGGCTATGCGTCGGCCTTGCACGGCTCTGGCTCACCGGATCGTGAATGGGCTTCTTAGCCGCCGAACTTCTTGCGGATCTGCTGGAGAGTACGCAGCTGGGCCGCGGCCTCGGCCAGGCGAGCGGAAGCGGCAGAGTAATCGAACTCCGCGCCCTTCTCGTGCAGGGCCTTCTCAGCAGCCTTGAGGGACTCCTGAGCAGCAGCTTCGTCCAGGTCGCTGGCGCGCAGCACGGTGTCGGCAAGGACCTTCACCATGTTCGGCTGGACTTCGAGGAAACCGCCGGAGATGTAGTACACCTCCTCCTCACCGCCCTGCTTGACCAGGCGGATCGGACCCGGCTTGAGGTCGGTGATCAGCGGGGCGTGACCCGGAGCGATACCCAGATCGCCCAGGTGGCCGTGCGCAATCACCATCTCCACCAGACCGGAGAAGATCTCCGCTTCGGCGCTGACGATATCGCAATGGACAGTAATAGCCATACGCTTGCCTCACGTAAGCGCCCGTCGCCGGGCGCTCAGGGGGTTACAGTTTCTTCGCTTTCTCGATGGCTTCTTCGATGCCGCCGACCATGTAGAACGCCTGCTCGGGCAGGTGGTCGTAGTCGCCGTTGAGGATGCCTTTGAAGCCAGCGATGGTGTCCTTCAGCGATACGTACTTGCCCGGGGAGCCGGTGAAGACTTCGGCCACGAAGAACGGCTGGGACAGGAAGCGCTGGATCTTACGAGCGCGGGCCACCAGCAGCTTGTCGGACTCGGACAGTTCGTCCATGCCGAGGATCGCGATGATGTCCTTCAGTTCCTTGTAACGCTGCAGGACGTACTGAACGCCACGAGCGGTCTCGTAGTGCTCCTGACCGATCACCAGCGGGTCCAGCTGGCGGGAAGTCGAGTCCAGCGGGTCAACGGCCGGGTAGATACCCAGCGAGGCGATGTCACGGGACAGTACGACGGTGGCGTCCAGGTGGGCGAAGGTGGTCGCCGGGGACGGGTCGGTCAGGTCGTCCGCGGGAACGTATACGGCCTGGATGGAGGTGATCGAACCGGTCTTGGTGGAGGTGATGCGCTCTTGCAGAACGCCCATTTCCTCGGCCAGGGTCGGCTGGTAACCCACAGCGGACGGCATACGACCCAGCAGCGCGGATACTTCGGTACCGGCCAGGGTGTAACGGTAGATGTTGTCGACGAACAGCAGAACGTCACGGCCTTCGTCACGGAACTTCTCGGCCATGGTCAGGCCGGTCAGCGCAACGCGCAGACGGTTGCCCGGCGGCTCGTTCATCTGACCGTATACCAGGGCTACCTTGTCGAGAACGTTGGAATCCTTCATCTCGTGGTAGAAGTCGTTACCCTCACGAGTACGCTCACCCACGCCGGCGAACACGGAGTAACCGCTGTGCTCGATCGCGATGTTACGGATCAGTTCCATCATGTTCACGGTCTTGCCTACACCGGCGCCACCGAACAGGCCGACCTTACCGCCCTTGGCGAACGGGCAGACCAGGTCGATTACCTTGATGCCGGTTTCCAGCAGCTCGTTGCCACCGGCCTGCTCGGCGTAGGACGGAGCAGCGCGGTGGATTTCCCAACGCTCTTCTTCGCCGATGGGGCCGGCTTCGTCGATGGGGTTGCCCAGCACGTCCATGATACGGCCCAGGGTCGCTTTACCGACCGGGACGGAAATGGCCTTGCCAGTGTTGGATACGTCCAGGCCACGCTTGAGGCCTTCGGTCGAACCCATTGCGATGGAACGAACCACGCCGTCGCCCAGCTGCTGCTGAACTTCCAGGGTGGTTTCGACGCCGCTGACTTTCAGCGCGTCGTATACGTTCGGCACCTGATCACGCGGGAATTCCACGTCGATAACGGCGCCGATGATTTGAACGATACGTCCGCTACTCATATCTGGTTCCTCTAAATATATGAACCGGTCTTAAACCGCGGCAGCGCCGCCGACGATTTCCGAAATCTCTTGAGTGATCGCAGCCTGACGCGCCTTGTTGTAGATCAGCTGGAGGTTGCTGATCAGATCACCGGCGTTGTCGGTCGCGTTCTTCATCGCGATCATCCGTGCTGCCTGCTCGCAGGCATTGTTCTCAACCACGGCCTGATACACCTGGGATTCCACGTAGCGCACCAGCAGACCCTCGAGGATCTCCTTGGCGTCGGGTTCGTAGAGGTAGTCCCAGTGATGCTTCAACTCTTGATCCGGGTCGGCCACCAGCGGAACCAGTTGGTCCACGGTCGGCTTCTGCGTCATGGTGTTGACGAACTTGTTGGAAACCACGAACAGGCGGTCGATACGGCCGTCCAGGTATGCGTCGAGCATGACCTTCACGCTGCCGATCAGGTCGTTGATCGAGGGTTCCTCGCCGAGGTGGCTGATGGCTGCAACGACGTTACCGCCGTAGTTGCGGAAGAAGGCCGCACCCTTGCCACCAATCACGCAGAGGTCGATCTCCACGCCTTGTTCGCGGTAACCCGCCATGTCCTTGACCAGGGTCTTGAACAGGTTGATGTTCAAACCGCCGCACAGACCACGGTCACTGCTCACCACGACGTAACCGACACGCTTGACTTCACGGTCGATCATGAACGGGTGGCGATACTCCGGGTTCGCGTTGGCCAAATGACCGATCACCTGGCGGATGCGCTCCGCGTAGGGGCGGCTGGCAGCCATACGCAGTTGAGCCCTGCGCATCTTGCTGACCGCCACCTTTTCCATGGCGCTGGTGATCTTCTGCGTGCTTTTGATGCTCGCAATCTTGCTGCGAATCTCTTTTGCGCCTGCCATGTAACACCTATCGGGTTAGCAGGCGGGGGGCCTTTCGACCCCCCGCTGCGGCTTACCAGGTTTGGGTGGCCTTGAACTTCTCGATACCAGCCTTGATGCCGGCGTCGATTTCGTCGTTGAAGTCACCCTTCTCGTTGATCTTCGCCATGAGAGCGGCGTGATCACGGTTGAAGTAAGCAATCAGGGCTTGCTCGAAGGCGCCGATCTTGGCCAGTTCGACGTCTTGCAGGAAGCCACGCTCGGCGGCGTACAGGCTCAGCGACATGTCGGCGATGGACATGGGCGCATACTGCTTCTGCTTCATCAGCTCGGTAACGCGCTGACCGTGTTCCAGCTGCTTGCGGGTAGCCTCGTCCAGGTCGGAAGCGAACTGTGCGAATGCAGCCAGTTCACGATACTGGGCCAGGGCGGTACGGATACCACCGGACAGCTTCTTGATGATCTTGGTCTGGGCCGCGCCACCAACGCGGGATACCGAGATACCGGCGTTGACGGCCGGACGGATACCCGAGTTGAACAGGGCGGATTCCAGGAAGATCTGACCGTCGGTAATGGAGATCACGTTGGTCGGAACGAATGCGGAAACGTCACCAGCCTGGGTTTCGATGATCGGCAGGGCGGTCAGGGAACCGGTCTTGCCTTTCACGGCGCCGTTGGTGAACTTCTCTACGTACTCTTCGGAGACGCGGGAAGCGCGCTCCAGCAGACGGCTGTGGAGATAGAACACGTCGCCCGGGTAAGCTTCGCGGCCCGGCGGACGGCGCAGCAGCAGGGAGATCTGGCGGTAGGCTACGGCTTGCTTGGACAGGTCATCGTAAATGATCAGGGCGTCTTCACCGCGGTCGCGGAAGTATTCGCCCATGGTGCAGCCGGCGTACGGCGCGATGAACTGCAGAGCAGCGGATTCGGAAGCACTGGCGGCCACGATGATGGTGTTGGCCAGGGCGCCGTTTTCTTCCAGCTTGCGAACTACGTTGGCGATGGTCGACTGCTTCTGACCGATGGCTACGTATACGCAGCGGATGCCGCTGTCTTTCTGGTTGATGATGGCGTCGACGGCCAGGGCAGTCTTGCCGATCTGGCGGTCGCCGATGATCAGCTCGCGCTGGCCACGGCCGATCGGGATCATGGCGTCGACGGCCTTGTAGCCAGTCTGTACAGGCTGGTCTACCGACTTACGCCAGATCACGCCCGGAGCTACTTTTTCCACAGCGTCGGTGGCCTGGGCATTGATCGGGCCCTTGCCGTCGATCGGGTTGCCGAGGGCGTCAACGACGCGACCCAGCAGTTCCGGACCAACCGGTACTTCCAGGATGCGGCCGGTGCACTTGGCGCTCATGCCTTCGGCCAGACCCAGGTAGTTACCCAGGATCACGGCACCAACGGAGTCTTGCTCCAGGTTCAGCGCCATACCATAGACGCCGCCCGGGAACTCGATCATTTCACCGTACATCACGTCGGCCAGGCCGTAGATGCGCACGATGCCGTCGGAAACGGAGACGATGGTGCCTTCGTTGCGGGCTTGGGAAGAGACGTCGAGTTTCTCGATACGTCCCTTGATGATTTCACTAATTTCGGAAGGATTGAGTTGCTGCATTGCTCTGCTGCCCCTTCAAACTCAAGATTTCAACGCTTCGGCCAGTTTCGCGAGCTTGCCGCGAACCGAGCCATCGATAACCAGGTCGCCGGCGCGGATGACTACACCGCCAATGAGGCTGGAGTCTTCCACGGCGTGCAGACGCACTTCCCGGCTGAGCCGTGCGCTGAGAACCTTGGCGAGTTTGTCTTGCTGTTCATCGCTCAATGCGAAGGCACTGGTGACTTCCACATCTACCGATTTCTCTTGTTCGGCCTTGTACAGCTCGAACTGTTCGGCGATTTCCGGCAGCAGCACGAGGCGGCCGTTCTCGGAAACGATGTGGATGAAGTTCTGTGCCTGGGCGTCGAACTTGTCGCCAACCACCTCGATAAAGGCGTTGGCTTTCTCTGCGCTCGTCAGACGCGGGGCTTTGAGCACACGCTGCATGGTGTCGTCCTGCGACACCGCAGCGGCCAGGCCTAGCATGGCCGACCAGGCGGCCAGCTGCTGATGGGCCTGGGCGTACTCGAAAGCAGCCTTGGCGTAAGGTCGGGCCAGCGTGGTCAGTTCTGCCATGATCGCCCTCGCTTAAATTTCGGCTGCCAGTTTGTCAACCAGCTCCGCGTGCGCGTTTTGATCGATAGTGGCACCCAGGATCTTCTCGGCACCATTGACCGCCAGGCTACCCACTTGGGCGCGCAGCGCATCCTTGATGCTGTTCAGTTCCTGTTCGATCTCGGCCTGAGCTTGCGCCTTCAGACGCTCGCCTTCAGCACGTGCCTGATCGCGAGCTTCGTCGACGATCTGGGTAGCGCGCTTTTTGGCTTGCTCGATGATTTCTGCTGCCTGACCTTTGGCTTCGCGCAGTTGCTGACCCACTTTTTCATGGGCCAGCTCCAAGTCACGAGCCGCACGGTTGGCAGCGTCCAGGCCATCAGCGATCTTCTTCTGACGTTCACGCAGAGCAGTGATGACCGGCGGCCACACGAACTTCATGCAGAACAGTACGAAGATGAAGAACGCAACGGACTGGCCGATCAGGGTTGCATTAATGTTCACGCCAACACCTCGCTCGTTCGTTGTCAGTCGAATCCTCGAAAATCGAGAATTACTGGGCTACCTGAGCAATGAACGGGTTAGCGAAGGTGAAGAACAGGGCGATACCAACGCCGATCATGGTTACGGCGTCGAGCAGACCGGCCACGATGAACATCTTGACTTGCAGCATCGGAACCATTTCCGGCTGACGGGCAGCGCCTTCCAGGAACTTGCCACCCAGCAGACCGAAGCCAATGGCGGTACCCAGGGCACCCAGACCAATCAGCAGAGCTACGGCGATCGCGGTCAGACCTACTACAGTTTCCATTTTTCCTCCCGACTTTATGTCGTGTTGGTTAAGGTTTAAGTGAAGCGGTAAAACGAAATCGTTGTTTCCCACCGCCCTTGCGGGCTTTCCGGCCCAGGGCCGGAACCATCTCAAACTGGCCGCGCCCCCTTTGGCCTTCCCCCTTCTCGGGAGAAGGTCAGCGGGAGCGCGGCGCGTTATTAATGGTTGTCCTCATGCGCCATCGACAGATAGACGATGGTCAGCATCATGAAGATGAAGGCCTGCAGGGTGATGATCAGGATGTGGAACACGGCCCACGCCCACTGCAGTGCGATACCCAGGCCGCTCAGCAGCAGGATGCCGGCGCCGAACATCACGGCGATCAGGATGAACACCAGCTCGCCGGCGTACATGTTGCCGAACAGACGCAGTGCCAGGGAGATCGGCTTGGCCACCAGGGTGACGAATTCGAGGAGGAAGTTGACCGGGACCAGCAGGATCTGAACCAGCATGTTCTTGCTGCTGAAGGGGTGCAGGGTCAGTTCGCCGAGGAAGCCGCCGATGCCCTTGACCTTGATGCTGTAGAAGATGATCAGGGCGAAGACCGAGAAGGCCATGCCGAGGGTGGCATTCGGGTCGGTGGTCGGAACGGCGCGGAAGAACAGGTGATCGTCGCCGGCAATCTTGGCAGCCAGCATAGGGATCCAGTCGACCGGGACCAGGTCGATGGCGTTCATCAGGAAGATCCAGACGAAGATGGTCAGCGCCAGCGGAGCGATCAGCGGGTTGCGGCCGTGGAAGGTGTCTTTCACGTTGCTGTCGACGAAGTCGACCATCACTTCGACCAGGTTCTGCAGGCCGCCGGGAACGCCGGAAGTGGCTTTCTTGGCTGCCATGCGGAAGAGGAGGACGAAGATCAGGCCGAGGCCGATGGACCAGCCCAGGGTGTCGATGTGGAAAGCCCAGAAGCCCATTTCCTTGGCTTGCTCGGCGCTGTGGGCGAAGCCCCAATCGCCATTGGGCAGACGACCGAAGGTCAGGTTCTGCAGGTGGTGCTGGATATAGCCCGAAGCGGTTTGCTCTGCCATGTTTGCCTCAAACGCCCTAAGGTTTCGAAAGTCTTTTTCTCATCAGCAGGGGCGCGAACCAGCTGACCGACTGGGTCAGCAGGAAGACGCCGAAAACTGCCGGCGCATCCAGAGGTTTCACACCTGCAAACGTCAGTGCGAACAGCACTGCCGTCAGAATCAGCTTGCCCATCTCGCCCGCATAGAAAGAGCGGACTATCGCCTGGGCTGCACGGGCTCCGCTGTAGCGGAACGCCTTGCGGGCGAAATACAGGTTCGGCACCCAGGCGATGAGCCCGCCGCACAAGCCAGAGTATCCAGCTACCGTGCCACGCCACTGCCAGAGAACGACAGCAGCGAGCAGCAGTACGACCAGTTGGACCAGCAGTACCGGAAAGACCGGTAGGCGATGGAAGGGCAGGCGGTTTGGCGTGCGGATATCCATCGCAGCTGTTCCTCTGGCGTCGGCCGCTGAATTCAACGACTTGGCATACTTTGTGCCGACAAAATTGCGCGCAGAGTATAGGGGGGGAACCCCCCCTGTTCAACTGCCGGGTAGTGAAATCCGACCGTCGCTACAGCGCCAGATGTTTCAGCGGATGTGGGCCAGTACGCCCTGCAATTCGTCGAGGGAGTTGTAGCGGATGACCAGTTGGCCTTTGCCTTTCTGGCCGTGCTTGATCTGCACCGGAGCGCCCAACCGCTCAGCCAGGCGCTGTTCGAGACGGCTGATGTCAGGATCGGCCTTGACCGGTTCGACAGCTTTTTCCTTGCTGTTCAACCAGTGCCGTACCAGTGCCTCGGTTTGGCGCACGGTGAGGCCTCGTGCGACAACATGTCGCGCCCCTTCCACCTGCCGCTCCAGGGGCAGACCGAGCAGGGCACGGGCGTGCCCCATCTCCAGGTCACCGTGGGAAAGCAGGGTCTTGATTTCTTCCGGCAGGCCGATCAGGCGCAGCAGGTTGGTGATGGTGACGCGCGACTTGCCGACCGCTTCAGCCACCTGTTGCTGGGTGAGCTGGAATTCCTGCTGCAGGCGCTGCAGGGCGACGGCTTCCTCGACGGGATTGAGATCCTCGCGCTGGATATTCTCGATCAGCGCCATGGCGATGGCGGCTTCGTCCGGCACTTCGCGGACCAGGGCCGGGATCTTCTCCAGACCGGCCTGGTGGCTGGCGCGCCAGCGGCGCTCGCCAGCGATGATCTCGTAGCGGCCCGCACCAATCGGGCGCACTACGATAGGTTGCATGACGCCCTGGGCCTTGATGGACTGGGCCAGCTCTTCCAGGGCGGTAGGGTCCATGTCACGGCGGGGCTGGTACTTTCCGCGCTGGATCAGGTCCAGGGGCAGGTGCTGCAGTTCGCGGCTGTCGACCTGGACGGCTTCTTCTTCGAGTTTGGTGACCGTACTGCCGCCCAGCAGGGCGTCCAAGCCACGACCCAGACCTCGTTTTTTCGCGGCCATGCGGATTCCTTATGCGGTAGCGGTTTTGGCTTTGGCGCGCTGGCGACGAACCAGTTCACCTGCCAGCGCCAGGTAGGCGACGGCGCCACGGGATTGCTTGTCGTAGACCAGCGCAGGCATGCCGAAGCTCGGCGCTTCCGCCAGGCGGATGTTGCGCGGAATCACGGCGTCGTAGAGCTGGTCGCCGAAATGCGCCTTGAGCTGGGCCGAGACTTCGTTGGTCAGGCTGATGCGCGGGTCGTACATGGTGCGCAGCAGGCCTTCGATCTTCAGGTTCGGGTTCAGCAACTGGCCGATGCGCTGGATGCTGTTGACCAGGTCCGACAGACCTTCGAGTGCGTAGTACTCGCACTGCATGGGAATGATCACGCCATCGGACGCCGCCAGGGCGTTGATGGTGAGCATCGACAGCGAGGGCGGGCAGTCGATGAGGATGTAGTCGTAGTTCTCGCGGATCGGCGCCAGGGCTTCGCGCAGGCGATGCTCCTTGTTCGGCACATTCAGCAGGGCCACTTCAGCCGCGGTAAGGTCGCGGTTGGCGGGCAGCAACTGGTAGCCGCCGTGCTCGGAGTACTGCATGGCGGTGGCCAGGTCGCACTCTCCGGTCAGCACGTCGTAGATGGAGTGCTCCAGCGAGAGCTTGTCGATGCCGCTCCCCATGGTGGCGTTGCCCTGGGGATCGAGGTCGATCAGCAGCACGCGTCTCTTGGTGGCGACCAGCGACGCGGCGAGGTTTACACAGGTGGTGGTCTTGCCGACCCCGCCCTTCTGATTGGCAATTGCGAATACCTTGCCCATGGCTGCCTTCCCCCTCATAGCGTGCGGCGCAGTATCAGCAGATGGCGCTGACCTTGGCAACCGGGAACCTCCAGCTGATGCGCGGACTCGACGCGGAAGTCCTCCGGCAATGCCTGCAGCTCGTCGTCCGGATGCAATCCCTTCATCGCCAGCCAGCGGGTTTCGCCATCACCGAGATGGCGGGTCCAGTTGCTGAAATCCTCCAGCGAGCTGAATGCGCGGGAGACGATGCCACTGAACGGCTGTGCAGGCGTAAATGCTTCAACGCGGTTGTGGACCACTTCGAGGTTGGCGAGTTTCAGCTCCAGCTTCACCTGGGTGAGGAAGCGGGTCTTCTTGCCGTTGGAGTCGAGCAAGGTGAAGCGTCGCTCGGGGAACAGGATGGCCAGCGGAATGCCGGGCATGCCGCCGCCGCTGCCGACGTCGAGCCAGTTATCCCCAAGCGCGCGGACAAAGGGCACGACGCTGAGGCTGTCGAGCAGGTGGCGGGAGACCATTTCATCCGGATTGCGCACGGCAGTCAGGTTGTAGGCCTTGTTCCATTTGATCAGCAGGGCCAGGTAAGCCAGGAGCTTTTCCCGGGTTTCCGGAGTGAGTTCTACAGCGAGTTGTTGTGCGCCACGGGAGAGTTCGTCTGCGTGGCGCGGGGTAACCAGGGACATCAGGCGCTCTGCTCCAGCTGACGGCCGGCGCCGCGTTTCTTCAGATGAATCAGCAACAGGGAAATGGCTGCCGGGGTAACGCCGGGGATACGCCCCGCCTGGCCCAGTGTTTCCGGACGGGAGCTGCTCAGCTTGTGCTGGATCTCCTTGGACAGGCCCGAGATGGTGGCGTAGTCGAGATCCGCCGGCAGACGGATGTCTTCACTGGCGCGCAGACGGGCGATTTCGTCCTGTTGGCGGTCGATGTAACCGGCGTACTTGGTCTTGATCTCGACCTGCTCGGCGACTTGCGGGTCTTCGGCGCCGCCGCCGGTGACTTCCACCAGGCCGGCGTAATCGATTTCGGGACGGCTCAGCAGATTGAGCAGGTTGTACTCATGGGCCAGCGGCGTACCGAAACGCTCGGCGATGGCATCGCCTTCCGGCGTGCCGGGACGGACCCAGGTGCTCTTCAGCCGCTGCTCTTCGAGGGCGATGCCCTCGCGCTTGGCCTCGAATGCGGCCCAGCGCTTGTCGTCCACCAATCCGAGTTCGCGGCCCTTCTCGGTAAGACGCAGGTCGGCGTTGTCCTCGCGCAGGATCAGCCTGTACTCGGCGCGCGAGGTGAACATACGGTAGGGCTCCTGGGTACCCAGGGTGATCAGGTCGTCCACCAGTACGCCGATGTAGGCCTCGTCGCGGCGCGGGCACCAAGCTTCTTTGCCCTGGGCGCGCAGGGCGGCGTTGGCGCCGGCGAGCAGGCCCTGGGCACCAGCTTCTTCGTAGCCGGTGGTGCCATTGATCTGGCCGGCGAAGAACAGGCCGGATATGACCTTGGTTTCCAGGCTGTATTTCAGGTCGCGCGGATCGAAGTAGTCGTACTCGATGGCGTAGCCGGGACGAACGATGTGGGCGTTCTCCATACCGCGGATCGAGCGCACGATTTCCAGCTGCACATCGAACGGCAGTGAGGTGGAGATGCCGTTGGGATACAGCTCGTTGGTGGTCAGGCCTTCCGGCTCGAGGAACACCTGATGGCTGTCCTTGTCGGCGAAACGGTGGATCTTGTCCTCGATGGACGGACAGTAGCGCGGGCCGATGCCTTCGATCACGCCCGAGTACATCGGCGAGCGATCGAGGTTGCTGGCGATGATCTCGTGGGTACGTGCGTTGGTATGGGTGATCCAGCAACTGACCTGGCGCGGGTGCTGTTCCCTGGAGCCGAGGAAGGACATCACCGGGATCGGCGAGTCTCCTGGCTGCTCGGTCATCACCGAAAAGTCCACCGAGCGTCCGTCGATGCGTGGTGGCGTCCCGGTCTTCAGGCGACCGACGCGCAGCGGCAGTTCACGCAGGCGGTGGGCCAGGGCAATGGACGGCGGATCGCCGGCGCGACCGCCGGAATAGTTCTGCAGACCGATGTGGATAAGTCCGCCGAGGAAGGTGCCGGTGGTGAGCACCACGGATTTCGCGAGGAAACGCAAACCCATCTGGGTCACTACGCCCTTGACCTGGTCGTTCTCGACAATCAGGTCATCGCAGGCCTGCTGGAATATCCACAGGTTCGGCTGGTTCTCGAGGATTTCGCGAATCGCCGCCTTATAGAGCACGCGATCCGCCTGGGCGCGTGTGGCACGTACGGCCGGGCCCTTGCGGCTGTTCAGTACTCGGAACTGGATGCCGCCCAGATCCGTGGCCATGGCCATGGCGCCGCCCAGGGCATCGATTTCCTTGACCAGGTGGCTCTTGCCGATGCCGCCAATGGCCGGGTTGCAGCTCATCTGCCCGAGGGTTTCCACATTGTGGGTCAGCAGCAAGGTCTTCACGCCCATGCGTGCAGCCGCCAGCGCGGCCTCGGTGCCGGCATGGCCGCCGCCGATCACGATCACGTCAAAACGGGAAGGGAAATCCACCACGCACCTCGTGCCTGTTCAAGGCTGGGAAATAGAGAAAGCCGCACAGTATAGGGGAATTTCACCCTTGGCATGAAGCCGTCTGGACAAAAAATAGCCAACCATTCCGGTCAGCGCTTCCCCAGAAAGTTATCCAGCTGGGGAAAAGTGGTTGTGAGTAAAAGAAAACAAAAGAGAAGAATTTCTTAAAAAGCCTGTTTTTATTTTTATACCTTGGGGGAAGGCCTTTCTGTGGATAAATCATTCCAGGCCAGTAAAGCCGAAGTCTTCAGCGAATGATAACCCTGTTACGTTCCTGCCCGTAGCCGTTGTGTATACCGTCAGAAAGCTGTGTACGCGGAAGGCAGTTATTCACAGACAATTTATCCCTCGGCTTTTCACCAGGCTTATGGACTGGGTTACGGGCAACTTATCAACAGGGTTCAGGCGCAGGGTTTTTCGGGCGAACAGACACGAACGAACCACCCGGCAGGCAGGCAGTCGCGTTCGTTGTGGATAAGTAAAGAGGGGCTTCGGCTTACTTGCCGATGCAGAAGCTGGAGAAGATGCGACCGAGCAGGTCGTCGGAACTGAAGGCGCCGGTGATTTCACCCAGGGCCTGCTGGGCCTGGCGCAAGTCTTCGGCCAGCAACTCGCCGGCCCCTGCAAGGGTGAGTTGGGAACGGCCATGATCGAGGAAGGCGTTAGCCTGGCGCAGGGCTTCCAGGTGGCGTCGGCGGGCGCTGAAGCTGCTTTCGGCCGTCTGTTGATAACCCATGCAGGCCTTGAGGTGCTCCCGCAAGAGCTCAAGTCCTTCTCCTGAGCGTGCGGACAGGCTCAAGGTGACATGACCATCGTCGCTCATTTCCAGGCCTATGGTTTCACCGCTGAGGTCGGCCTTGTTGCGGATCAGGGTGACCTTGGCCGGATCGGGCTTCTGGTCGAGGAACTCAGGCCACAAGGCGAAGGGATTGGCCGCTTCGGGTGCAGTTGCGTCGACCACCAGCAGCACACGATCGGCTTCACCAATGGCTTTCAGGGCGCGTTCGACGCCAATCTTTTCCACATGGTCGTCGGTGTCGCGCAGGCCAGCGGTGTCCACCACATGCAGCGGCATCCCATCGATGTGGATATGTTCGCGCAACACATCCCGCGTAGTGCCGGCTATATCGGTCACGATGGCCGCTTCACGCCCTGCCAGTGCGTTCAGCAGGCTGGATTTGCCGGCATTCGGCCGTCCGGCGATGACCACTGTCATACCGTCGCGCAGCAGTGCGCCCTGTCCCGCCTCGCGGATCACTGTGGATAAGTTTTCCCGCACGCCATCCAGCAGGCGCAGGACGTGGCCATCGGCGAGAAAGTCGATTTCCTCCTCGGGAAAGTCGATCGCCGCTTCCACGTAGATGCGTAACTCGATCAGCTTCTCGGTCAGCTCATGTACCCGCTTCGAGAAGGCACCCTGCAAAGAGCGCAGGGCGTTGCGTGCGGCCTGCTCGGAACTGGCCTCGATGAGGTCGGCGATGGCTTCGGCCTGGGCGAGGTCGAGCTTGTCGTTGAGGAACGCACGCTCGCTGAACTCGCCCGGGCGGGCCTGGCGAGCGCCCAGCTCCATGCAGCGGCGCAGTAGCAAGTCGAGCACCACGGGGCCACCGTGGCCCTGCAGCTCGAAGACATCCTCGCCGGTGAAGGAGTTGGGGCCAGGAAAGTACAGGGCTATGCCTTCGTCCAGGGTTTGCCCGGCGCCATCGAGGAAAGGCCCGTAGTGGGCGAAGCGGGGCTTGGGGATCCGGCCGCTGATGGCTTCGGCTATCCGCGCGGCATGCGGGCCGGATACACGGACGATGCCAACCCCGCCACGACCCTGGGCGGTAGCGACGGCGGCGATGGTGTCACGGACAGGATTCATCTGTGGATACCTTGAGGTCTGCGGATGGCGGATAGCAAGACGCCCCCAGAGGGGGCGTCTTGTTCAAGCTGTCTGGCGTCGCTGTCAGGCTGCTGCCTTCTTGCTGGCCGCCTCGATCTGCCGGGTAATGTACCACTGCTGCGCGATCGACAGGACGTTGTTGACCACCCAGTACAGGACCAGGCCGGCCGGGAACCACAGGAAGAAGAAGGTGAAGATGATCGGCATCAGCTTCAGTACCTTGGCCTGCATGGGGTCCGGCGGAGTCGGGTTCAACTGCTGCTGGATGAACATGGTGGCGCCCATGATGATCGGCAGGATGAAGAACGGGTCCTTGATCGACAGGTCGGTGATCCAGAACATCCACGGGGCCTGGCGCATCTCGACGCTTTCCAGCAGTACCCAGTAGAGCGCGAGGAAGACCGGCATCTGCACCAGGATCGGCAGGCAGCCGCCCAGCGGATTGATCTTCTCCTTCTTGTACAGCTCCATCATCGCCTGGGACATCTTCTGGCGATCGTCACCGAACTGTTCCTTCAGTGCCTGCAGCTTCGGCGAGACGGCACGCATGCGCGCCATGGACTTGTAGCTGGCGGCCGAAAGCGGGAAGAAGGCGGCCTTGATCAGGATGGTCAGGACGATGATGGCCCAGCCCCAGTTGCCCAGCAGGCTGTGGATATGTTGCAGCAGCCAGAAGATCGGCTGGGCGATGAACCACAGGAAGCCGTAGTCAACGGTCAGCTCCAGACCCGGGGACAGTTCCTTCAGGTGATCCTGGGTTTTTGGACCGGCATACAGGGTGGCGGAAGTTTCGGCAGAGGCGCCGGCCGGAACGTTCAGCGCGGAGCCTACGAAACCGACGATGTAGTTGCCCTTGGAATCCTTGCGGGTCTGTACGCTGTTGTTCTGGTCCTTGTCGGCAACCCAGGCAGTCACGAAGTAGTGCTGCAGCCAGGCGACCCAGCCGCCCTGGACGGTTTCCTTGAAGGGTTGCTTGTCCATGTCCTTCATGGAGATCTTCTTGTACGGCTCGTCCGGGGTCCAGACCGCAGCGCCCAGATAGGTGGATACGCCGGTTGCGGTGGTGGTGGATGGGTCGGCACTGGCATCACGTTTCAGCTGGGCGTACATGCTGCCGGTCCAGGGCTGGGTGCTCTGGTTGTCGATCTTGTACGAAACCTGCAGATCGTACTTGCCGCGCGTCAGGGTGAAGCGCTTGGTGTAGTTGACGCCGGCTTCGCTGAAGGTCAGGTCCACAACCAGCTGCTCCTGGCCATCAGCCAGTTTGTAGCTGCGTTGAGCTGCGCTGTATACCGGGCGGCCGTTGGCGCGGGCATCCGGGCCATTGGCGCCGACCAGGCCGCTTTGCGCCTGGTAGAGGCGCTCGCCGCCGTTGTCGAACAGCTGGAACGGCACGTCAGGACGGTCCTGGCGGCGCGGGTACTTCGGCAGGGTCAGTTGGACGATGTCACCGCCGTTCGGGTCGATGGCCAGGTTGAGCACATCGGTTTCAACGCGGATCAGGTCGCTGCTGGGGGCAACCTGGGTGACTGCCGGCTCGTTGCGCTCGGCACTGGCGGCAGTCGGCACGTCGTCGCTGGACTTGGCGGTTGCGGTGTCGTCCGGCAGGGTCGCTTGAGCGCTGCTTGCGCTGGTACCCGCGGTCGGCAGGGCGGCTTGACCGTAGTCCTGGTTCCACTGGAGAACCATGAGGTAGGACACGATTGCCAGGGCGACGATCAGGATCGAGCGTTGAATATCCATGATTACTCGGCCATCGAAGATGATTGGGAAGTGTTGGCGGGTGGCACCGGGTCATAGCCGCCCGGATTCCACGGATGACAGCGGCCCAGCCGACGCAGGGTCAGCCAGCCGCCACGCAGGACGCCATGCTGTTCGATGGCTTCCAGCGCGTAGCAGGAACAACTGGGATAGAAACGACAGTGACTGGCCATCAGTGGGCTGATGGCGTAGCGGTAGAACTGGATCGGAGCGAGGGCCAGTTTACGCATGGGGACTGTCGGACACCCCTGATCCGGTTGAGGGTTCAGGGCGAGCCCGGCTGCGCGCTAGGCGCTTCCAGAGTTTGCCGAACTGATGTCGCAGCTCGGGATTCTCCAGGTCGCCAATGCCTTTGCGCGCCACGATCACGATATCCCAACCGGCCAGCAACTCGAGGTTATGGCGGAAGGATTCGCGAATCTGACGTTTGAGGCGGTTGCGCTCCACGGAGAGCTTGACGCTCTTCTTGCCGATCACCAGACCCAGGCGGGGATGATCGAGACCGTTGTCGCGCGCGAGGAGCAGGACGTGCTTGCCGGGAACCTTCCCGGTCGGTGAGTCGAAGACTGCCTTGAATTGTCGGGGAACCAGCAGACGCTTTTCCCGACCGAAGCCCTGACTCACCACCCGTTCCGGATAATCAGACGGTCAGGCGCTTGCGGCCCTTGGCGCGACGACGCGACAGGACTTGGCGGCCGTTCTTGGTGGCCATGCGGGCACGGAAACCGTGGGTGCGAGCGCGCTTGATGGTGCTGGGTTGGAAAGTGCGTTTCATGATGCTTTACCTGGTGGTCACTACGGGCCGGAAGTGGTCCCCGTTTAAAGAGACCGGCAATTCTAGTGAAACGCTGCGGGCAGGTCAATTTCCAACCAGCACCGTCGAGCCAAAGAATATAGAAGGAAGGAATTTTTAAAGAAAGGCTGGTTATGTTTTTTAAAGCTGGGTCCCGGGGCTGCCTGTGGAAAACCCCTCCGGAGCCGCATGCCGCCTGTTGATGAGCTTACTAACAACCCTGTCGAAAATCGGTTATCCGGCTGTGGGGGAACTGGGTGGAAGCTGGGGGTGAATCGACGATTTACCCACAGGCAGGTTGTTCATGCTGTTTTCCCCAAGGCCGGACGGGGGGTTATTGCTTGGTTATCCACAAGATTCATGCCAATCACAGCCTGGTCTGGCGCGGTGAATAACACATTGATTTTATTCAACCATTGACCATCTTTCGTGTGGATAACTCTTCCCGTGGCGGCTACAATGACGGCTGTTTTTTTGCGTCCGGCATCTTTCCGACTTGGGGGACATCCGTGTCAGTGGAACTTTGGCAGCAGTGCGTGGAACTCCTGCGCGACGAGCTGCCTGCCCAGCAATTCAATACCTGGATCCGCCCATTGCAGGTTGAAGCCGATGGAGACGAACTGCGCGTGTATGCGCCGAACCGGTTCGTGCTCGATTGGGTCAACGAAAAGTACATGGGGCGGCTCCTCGAGTTGCTCGGCGAACGGGGCAATGGCCTTGCGCCTGCTCTTTCCTTATTAATAGGCAGCAAACGCAGCCCGGCTCCGCGGAAGGCCCCGCCTCCGCCGCCACCAGTCATGGCTCCGCCTCCTCCGCCTGCTCCAGTTGCGCCGCCGCAGATGCGCATCGAGACCGTGGAAGAAACTCGCGACAATCTCGATCCGCTGGCTTCGGTCGTGCCCGCGCCGGCGATCCGGACCGAGCGTTCCGTGCAGGTTGAAGGTGCGCTCAAGCACACCAGCTACCTGAACCGTACTTTCACCTTCGAGAATTTCGTCGAGGGCAAGTCGAACCAGTTGGCCCGCGCTGCGGCCTGGCAGGTAGCGGATAACCCGAAGCACGGCTACAACCCGCTGTTCCTGTACGGCGGCGTTGGCCTGGGCAAGACTCACCTGATGCATGCTGTGGGTAACCACCTGCTGAAGAAGAATCCGAATGCCAAGGTGGTCTACCTGCATTCCGAGCGCTTCGTCGCGGACATGGTCAAAGCCCTGCAGCTCAACGCCATCAACGAGTTCAAGCGTTTCTACCGCTCGGTGGATGCGCTGCTGATCGACGACATCCAGTTCTTCGCCCGCAAGGAGCGCTCGCAGGAAGAGTTTTTCCACACCTTCAACGCCTTGTTGGAAGGTGGCCAGCAGGTGATTCTCACCAGCGACCGCTATCCGAAGGAAATCGAAGGGCTGGAAGAACGTCTGAAGTCTCGCTTTGGCTGGGGCCTGACGGTGGCCGTCGAACCGCCGGAGCTGGAAACCCGAGTCGCGATCCTGATGAAGAAGGCCGAGCAGGCCAAGGTCGAACTGCCGCACGACGCCGCGTTCTTCATCGCCCAGCGCATTCGCTCCAACGTGCGTGAACTGGAAGGTGCGCTCAAGCGCGTGATCGCCCACGCCCACTTCATGGGCCGGGACATCACCATCGAGCTGATTCGCGAGTCGCTCAAGGACCTTCTGGCCCTGCAGGACAAGCTGGTCAGCATCGACAATATCCAGCGCACTGTAGTCGAGTACTACAAGATCAAGATGTCCGACATGCTGTCCAAGCGCCGCTCGCGCTCGGTGGCCCGGCCGCGGCAGGTCGCCATGGCGTTGTCCAAGGAACTGACCAACCACAGCCTGCCGGAAATCGGCGATGCATTCGGCGGACGAGACCACACCACGGTGCTCCACGCCTGTCGTAAGATTGCGCAATTAAGGGAATCCGATGCGGATATCCGCGAGGATTACAAGAATCTGCTGCGTACATTGACCACCTGATCGCAGCCCAAGAGGCAAGGGACTAGACCATGCATTTCACAATTCAACGCGAAGCCCTGTTGAAACCCCTGCAACTGGTCGCCGGCGTCGTAGAGCGCCGCCAGACCTTGCCGGTCCTCTCCAACGTTCTGCTGGTGGTCGAAGGCCAACAGCTGTCGTTGACCGGTACCGACCTCGAGGTCGAGCTGGTCGGGCGCGTCGCCCTGGAAGAACCGGCCGAGCCAGGTGAGATCACCGTTCCGGCGCGCAAGCTGATGGACATCTGCAAGAGCCTGCCCGGGGATGCGCTGATCGACATCCGCGTAGACGAGCAGAGGCTGCTGATCAAGGCTGGTCGCAGCCGTTTCACCCTGTCCACCCTGCCGGCAAATGATTTCCCCACCGTGGAAGAAGGCCCGGGTTCTCTGAATTTCAGCTTGGTGCAGAGCAAACTGCGCCGCCTGATCGAGCGCACCAGCTTCGCCATGGCCCAGCAGGACGTTCGTTACTACCTCAATGGCATGCTGCTGGAAGTGAATGCCGGCGTCCTGCGCGCCGTTGCCACTGATGGCCACCGTCTGGCGATGTGCGCCATGCAGGCCGGTATCGAGGGCGTGGATCGCCACCAGGTGATCGTGCCGCGCAAAGGTATCCTCGAGCTGGCACGTCTGCTGACCGAACAGGATGGCGAGGTTCGCATCGTGCTCGGCCAGCACCATATCCGCGCCACCACCGGTGAATTCACCTTCACCTCCAAGCTGGTGGACGGCAAGTTCCCGGATTACGAGCGTGTGCTGCCCCGCGGCGGTGACAAGCTTGTGGTGGGCGACCGTCAGGCACTGCGTGAAGCATTCAGCCGGACTGCGATCCTTTCCAACGAGAAATATCGTGGCATCCGCCTGACCCTGGCCTCGGGTCTGCTCAAGATCCAGGCCAACAACCCCGAGCAGGAAGAGGCCGAGGAAGAAGTTGCCGTTGAATACGGTGGCAGCAACCTGGAGATCGGCTTCAACGTGAGCTACCTCCTGGACGTGCTGGGTGTGATGTCCACCGAACAGGTTCGCCTGATCCTGTCCGATGCCAACAGCAGTGCCTTGCTTCAGGAAGCTGATAACGACGACTCCTCCTACGTCGTAATGCCGATGCGCCTGTAACGACTCAATGTCCCTCAGCCGTATCTCGGTCACCGGTGTGCGCAACCTGCACCCGGTGACCCTCTCCCCCTCCCCCCGCATCAATATCCTCTACGGCGCCAACGGCAGCGGAAAGACCAGCCTGCTTGAGGCCATTCATCTTCTCGGTCTTGCCCGTTCGTTCCGCAGTACGCGGTTGCAGCCTGTCATTCAGTACGAGCAGCCGGCGTGCACTGTGTTCGGCCAGGTAAGCCTTCCCGAAGGTGGCCAAAGCAATCTGGGGATATCGCGGGATCGTCAGGGCGAATTTCAGATTCGTATCGACGGAGAAAATGCCAGGAGCGCTGCGCAACTTGCCGAAGCGCTGCCGTTGCAGCTAATCAATCCGGATAGCTTTCGCCTGCTGGAAGGGGCTCCGAAGATTCGCAGGCAGTTCCTCGATTGGGGAGTGTTCCACGTGGAACCTCGATTCCTGCCGGCCTGGCAAAGACTGCAGAAGGCCCTGAGGCAGCGGAACTCGTGGCTCCGGCATGGTACACTGGACGCCGCTTCGCAGGCGGCTTGGGACCGGGAGCTGTGCCTGGCCAGCGATGAAATCGACCAGTATCGCCGGGCTTATATCCACGCGTTGAAACCGGTCTTTGAACGGACTCTTGCTGACCTTGTGGAACTCGATAGTCTCACGCTCAGTTACTACCGCGGCTGGGACAAGGATCGGGAGCTGTCCGAAGTGCTGAACACTTCCCTCCTCCGCGACCAACAGATCGGGCACACCCAGGCAGGGCCACAGCGCGCTGACCTGCGATTGCGTTCAGGTGCTCATAATGCGGCTGACATACTGTCGCGCGGCCAACAGAAGCTGGTTGTCTGCGCACTGCGAATCGCGCAGGGCCATCTGGTCAACCAGGCGAAACGCGGACAGTGCATCTACTTAGTTGACGACTTACCGTCAGAGTTGGACGAACAGCATCGACAGGCACTTTGTCGATTGCTGGAAGATTTGGATTGCCAGGTGTTCATCACCTGCGTTGACCATGAATTTCTGAGGGACGGCTGGCGCACGGATACGCCGGTCGCCATGTTCCACGTGGAACATGGCTGTATCAGCCCCACGAACATCGGGAGTGAAGCATGAGCGAGAACAAAACGTACGACTCTTCCAGCATCAAGGTGCTGAAGGGACTGGATGCCGTACGCAAACGCCCCGGTATGTACATCGGCGACACCGATGATGGGACAGGTCTGCACCACATGGTGTTCGAGGTCGTCGACAACTCGATCGACGAAGCACTTGCCGGCTTCTGCTCGGAAATCAGCATTACCATTCACACCGATGAATCCATCACCGTTCGCGACAACGGTCGTGGCATTCCGGTGGATATACATAAGGAAGAAGGGGTTTCTGCCGCCGAGGTCATCATGACCGTGCTGCACGCCGGCGGCAAGTTCGACGACAACACCTACAAGGTTTCCGGCGGTCTGCACGGTGTGGGTGTTTCGGTAGTTAACGCCCTGTCCGAAGAGCTGCGCCTGACCATTCGCCGCGCCGGCCAGGTCTGGGAGCAGATCTATCACCACGGCGTTCCCCAATTCCCGCTGCGCCCCGTGGGTGAAACCGACGGAACGGGCACCGAGGTGCACTTCAAGGCGTCCGCCGAGACCTTCACCAATATTCACTTCAGCTGGGACATCCTGGCCAAGCGCCTGCGTGAACTGTCATTCCTGAACTCTGGTGTGGGCATCCTGCTGCGCGACGAGCGCAGCGGCAAGGAAGAGATGTTCAAGTACGAAGGCGGCCTCAAGGCGTTCGTCGAATACCTGAACACCAACAAGACTATCGTCAACGAAGTGTTCCACTTCAATGTGCAGCGCGAGGAAGATGGTGTGGGCGTAGAAGTCGCCCTGCAGTGGAACGACAGCTTCAACGAGAACATCCTCTGCTTCACCAACAACATTCCCCAGCGTGACGGCGGTACCCACCTGGCCGGTTTTCGTTCGGCACTGACCCGTCACCTGAACAACTACATCGAGCAGGAAGGCCTGGCGAAGAAGTACAAGATCGCCACCACCGGTGACGACGCCCGTGAAGGTCTGACCGCCATCATCTCGGTGAAGGTTCCGGATCCCAAGTTCAGTTCCCAGACCAAGGACAAACTGGTGTCCTCCGAGGTGAAGACCGCGGTGGAACAGGAAATGGGCAAGTACTTTGCCGACTTCCTGCTGGAGAACCCCACTGAAGCCAAGGCTGTCGTCGGCAAGATGATTGACGCCGCCCGCGCTCGCGAAGCCGCCCGCAAGGCCCGCGAGATGACCCGTCGCAAGGGCGCTCTGGATATCGCCGGATTGCCGGGCAAGCTGGCCGACTGCCAGGAGAAGGACCCTGCCCTCTCCGAACTCTACATCGTGGAGGGTGACTCCGCGGGGGGGTCGGCCAAGCAAGGCCGCAATCGCAAGACCCAGGCGATCCTGCCGCTCAAAGGCAAGATCCTCAACGTGGAAAAAGCTCGCTTCGACAAGATGCTGTCCTCCCAGGAAGTCGGCACCCTGATCACCGCACTGGGCTGCGGGATCGGCCGCGAGGAATACAACATCGAGAAGCTGCGCTACCACAACATCATCATCATGACCGACGCCGACGTCGACGGTTCGCACATCCGTACTCTGCTGCTGACCTTCTTCTTCCGGCAGATGCCTGAGCTGATCGAGCGTGGCTACGTCTACATTGCCCAGCCGCCACTGTACAAGGTGAAGAAGGGCAAACAGGAGCAGTACATCAAGGACGACGAGGCCATGGACGAATACATGACCCAGTCCGCCCTCGAGGACGCCAGTCTGCACGTCAACGAGAATGCTCCGGGGCTCTCCGGCGAAGCCCTGGAGCGCCTGGTGAACGATTACCGCGGGGTGATGCGTACCCTCAAGCGTTTGTCGCGCCTGTACCCGCAGGACCTGACCGAGCACATGATCTATCTGCCTCGCGTCAGCCTGGAGCAGCTTTCCGATCAGGCGGTCATGCAGTCCTGGCTGGAAGGCTTCGCTGCTCGCCTGAAGTCTGCCGAGAAGTCCGGCCTGACCTACACTGCCAGCCTGCGCGAAGATCGTGAGCGTCACCTGTGGCTGCCGGAAGTGGAACAGACCGCCCATGGCCTGTCCCACTACATCACCTTCAACCGCGACTTCTTCGCTAGTAACGACTATCGGCAGGTGACCGAACTGGGCGACAAGCTCAACAACCTGCTGGAAGAAGGTGCCTTCGTCCAGCGTGGCGAACGCAAGAAGCCGGTAGCCAGCTTCAAGGAAGCCCTGGCCTGGCTGATGTCCGAAAGCACCAAGCGTCACACCATCCAGCGCTATAAGGGGCTGGGAGAGATGAACCCCGAGCAGCTGTGGGAAACCACCATGGACCCGAACGTCCGCCGCATGCTCAAGGTCACCATCGAAGACGCCATCGCTGCGGACCAGATCTTCAACACCCTGATGGGTGATGCCGTGGAACCGCGTCGCGACTTCATCGAGAGCAACGCCCTCGCGGTGTCCAACCTCGACGTCTGACGGTATTGGAGGCGGGCAAAGTTATTTGCCGTTTCGGCCAGAGTTAAGCGTTTAGGACGAAGCTAATAGCCCACTGCCCTGTCAACAAACCCCTGTTGACCGAAAGGTCTACCGGGGTTTTGTTATTTTATGGGGATTGATTTTTCGGGCTCCAAGTGACGTCGACTTGTACAATCAGACCCACTTTTTCTGATGTGCCTACGCGCAATGGCAGCAATCGCCGGGTGCTGGGCGCCGTATTTTTATAGGGATTGATTGACCCATGGCTGACAAGCTGTCACTCGAAACGCTGGAGTCCTGGCTCTGGGAATCCGCCAACATTCTGCGCGGTTCCATCGACTCCTCTGACTTCAAGAACTACATCTTCGGCCTGCTCTTCCTCAAACGTTACAACGACGTGTTCGATGAGCGTGTCGCTAAGCTGATGAACGACGAAAGCCTGAGCTATGGCGATGCTCAGGAAGAAGTCGAGGACAAATGGGGCAAATTCCCTATCAGTGCCCGCTGGTTCGATCTGATCTCACGCACCGAGAACATTGGCGAAGCCCTGGACAAGGCGTTCGCGACCATCGAGGCCAACAATCCTGAGCTGCAACATGTACTGACGGCTACTCAGTACGGCGACAAGCGGGTGCTGGCGGACGCCACCTTGCAGCGTCTGCTGCGTCACTTCAACCAGTACAAGCTGGGCAATGACGACCTGTACAAGGCCGACATGCTGGGCGATGCGTACGAGTATCTGATCAAGCAGTTTGCCGACGACGCCGGTAAGAAAGGCGGCGAGTTCTATACGCCCAAGGCTGTGGTACAACTGGTGGTTGAGTTAATCGACCCGCAGCCCGGCCATAGCGTGTATGACCCCACCTGTGGCAGCGGGGGCATGCTGGTGGAGAGCGCTCACCATGTATCTGGTCTGCCCAATGGCACCTTGATGGGTAAACCCAATGTGCTGTTGTACGGGCAGGAAAAGAACTTGGGCACCTGGGCTATCGCCAAGCTCAATCTTTACCTGCACAACATGCACGCTGCCATTGAGCGCGGCGACACCCTGGTGGAGCCTAAGCACCTCGACGGCGACTATCTGAAGACCTTCGACCGGGTGATCGCCAACCCACCATTCTCGGCCAAGTCCTGGTGGACTCCGCTGGAGTTAAGCAACGAGAACGAGCAGGAGAATGGCAAGAAGGCTAAAGCGCCCAACTACAAGCAGGTCAGTGACCCTTACGGTCGACTGGTCTATGGCATCCCGCCACGGGGCTATGCCGACCTCGCCTTTGCTCAGCATATGCTGGCCAGCCTTAAGGCAGATGGTCGCATGGGGGTTATCCTGCCGCACGGTGTACTGTTCCGTAGCGGCGAGGAGGGCAAGATTCGTGAGGGGCTGCTGTTCGGTACTGACGCTGCTAGCGGCAACCAGCCTGGTGATCTGATTGAAGCCATTGTCGGCCTGCCCTCTGCTCTGTTCTACAACACCGGTATCCCGGCCTGTGTGTTGATACTCAATAAGCAGAAACCTGCTGCTCTGAAGGGCAAGGTCATCATCATCGATGCCAGCCGTGACTACTTGGAAGGCAAGGCGCAAAACAGCCTTCGCGTTGAAGATATCACCCGCATCGTTAGTACCCACAAGGCCGCATTTGAGCAGCAAGTCGAGGTCGAGAGCTATTGCCGGGTCGTGACGCTGGACGAAATCCGTAGCAACGACGGTAACCTCAACATCGCTCGCTATATCGACAATGGTGAAACAGAAGAGTCCATCGATGTAGCTGCAACCTTGGCACAACTAGCAGAACTGGATGAGGAAGAAGCTCAGATAGATGTACGACTCAGTGGCTATCTGGTTGAGTTGGGGTTGCTGGAGGCCGAGGCATGAGTTTAGTTGGTAAGCACGGATACAAAGAAACGGCTGTCGGTTGGGTGCCAGAAGACTGGAGATGTGAACAACTGGGAGGCTACCTAACCCTCCTGACCGGCGCACCATTCAAGTCTGAGCTTTTCTCATCGGATGGGGGCATTCCGCTAATTCGTATCCGTGATTTGCTGCGAGGCTTCAGCGAAACAGGTTATGTAGGCGAATACGACGACCGATACCTCGTAAATGCTGGGGACGTATTGGTCGGCATGGACGGCGAATTCCATGTTGTACGATGGAAAGGCTCACCGGCACTCTTGAATCAGCGAGTTTTAAAGATTTCAGAGAAGCCAGGGCATTCAGATGTAGGTTTCCTTTTTTTCCTCGTTGCCAGTGTTATAGGAAAGATACAGGACGGTATTTCGGCGACAACGGTTAAGCACCTGTCCACCAAGGACTTACAGAACCTAACCGCAGCAATTCCCCCGCTTCCCGAACAGCAAAAAATCGCCGCCGTTCTCACAGCTGTTGACGGCAAGCTGGACGTGATTGCCCGCCAGATTGAAGCCACCCAGGCCCTCAAGCAGGGTCTGATGCAAACCCTGTTCAGCCAGGGCGTTGCTAATTGGCCCTCGGTTTCGTTACAGGAGGTTGCGGAAGTTCGTACTGGTGTTGCGAAAGGCAAAAAGGGGCTGAAGGAACCTATCGAACTGCCGTACCTGCGGGTTGCCAATGTGCAGGATGGGCATATCGACCTCACTGAGGTAAAGACCATTACGGTGGAAGCGGCCCAAGTTGGGCGGTATGCGCTTCAGTCTGGTGATGTACTGATGACCGAAGGTGGGGATTTCGACAAGCTAGGCCGTGGGGATGTTTGGGGGGGACAGATATCCCCTTGTCTTCATCAGAATCACGTCTTTGCTGTACGACCAGCTCCCTCCAAACTGAATTCCTATTACCTTGCGGCGTTAGCCGCAAGTGATTATGGCCGCCAGTATTTTCTCTCGTGCGCTAAACGTACTACGAATCTAGCTAGCATCAACTCATCCCAGTTAAAGGCCTTTCCGGTGCTTTTGCCACCTCTGGATGAGCAAGTACGGATTGCCGATATTGTGGCTGCCGCCAATGCTCGCATTGAAATACTGAGCACGAAAAAGGCCCACTACCAAACCCTCAAGCGAGGCCTGATGAAAAAACTGTTAACCGGCGAATGGCGGGTCAAGCTCGATAGCCCTACCGGTACAGCCTGAGTCTTTCTTCATGGACGAAATCACCCCCCTGCCCTCGGAACCGGTACCTGACCTTCAGCGTACCGTGCAGCGCAAGCTTGGGCGCTGCATGTTGCAGTTGCAGCAGTACGAGCGGCTGCTCAAGGCCATGGTGGCCCATAGCGAGCTAAGCGGCCCAGCGGAACGACTTCAGGAACTCCGTGACGAGAAGGTCGCCTGTGCCCATAAGAAAACCCTGGGCACTTTGGTCGGGATGCTGACCGAGAGCTATCTGAAGCTGCCGGACTTGCCTGATACGCAGGATCAACCCGAAGCCGATAATGGCGACCGGATGTGGTTTAGCTTTCGGTATCAAATGGAGTTACCCGAAGAGCGCTACGTCGAGACCAAGGCTGCGCTCAAGGAGTTGGTCGACCTGCGCAATGAGTTGGTGCACCACTTCCTTCAGCGCTTCGACCTTTGGGCCGTGGATGGCTGTGTAGCCGCCGAGACATATCTCGATGAGAGTTACGAAACCATCCACGGCCACTACCTGACGTTACGCGACTGGGCCAAATCCATGGATGAGGCTCGACAGCTAATGGTTTCGTTCATGCAAACCAAAGAGTACGAGGATGCTGTTTTGAACGGCATCTGGGTCGATGGCACCGTACACTGGCCCAGCAGCGGGATAACGGCCTGCTTGCGTGAAGCGGAAACCAAGCTCGCTCAGGCGGGGTGGACACCTCTGTTCGAGGCCATTCACTGGATTGCCAAGACCTACCCCGAGCAGACGCCCAAACGCTATGGCTGTGGCAGTTGGCGTCATGTCATCCATGAGTCGCAGCAGTTTGAAATTCGTAAGCAAAGCCAAGCTGATAATGGCGCTACGGTGGTTTGGTATCGCAGTCGGCCGAGGGAAACCTCCAAGGAACAGGAGTAAGCAATGAGCCAGTCACCGGAGAAGGTCGGGGTCGAGCTGCCCGCCATCAATTGGCTGATCAAGTTGGGCTACACCCATCTGCCCGGTAACCAGGTGCAGGTTGAGCATCGTCACCTGGCACCGGTACTGGATGATGTATTGCAGGCTCGGTTGCTGACCCTCAACCCATGGCTGAAGACTGCACCCGGTGGCATCAGTGCCGCACTGATCGAGCTACGCAAGCGCGTCAACGATGAGCTGTTGCCCGCCAACAAGGCGTTCTGGGAACAGGTGGTTCACCGTTCGGATATCCAGGTGAAGGATGTCGAAGGCAAGCCGCGCAGTGTGCGCTTCTTCGACGCCAGCGATGCCAGCAACAATGACTTCCATGTGGTCGATCAGTACGTGGGGCGCAATGCGGATGGGGATGTTTTCCGCCCTGACCTGCTGCTGTTTGTGAATGGCTTGCCGCTGGCCATCATCGAATGCAAAGCCAGCCATCACCGCCTGGATGAAGCCCTGGGGCAATTGGATGGCTACCAAAGCACCTTCCCAACCCAGTTTGTCTTCAACCAGGTCTGTGTTGGGCTGAATCGGCATGCAGGACTATATGGCGCGATACTGACCAAGCCAGCGTATTACGCCCGCTATCGGTTGCAGGGACAGGAGACTGCTGCTGTTGCTGCCCTATTAGGCGAGGCGCCGAGTGAGCAGGAGAGCCTGCTGTGGGCGCTGTTCGAGCCGAACCGCTTCCTGCAACTGATCACTCATTTTGTGCTGTTCGAAACCCGCGACGGCAAGACGGTGAAGAAGCTGCCGCGCTATCAACAATGGCGGGCCGTGCGCAAAACGGTGGGTCGCCTGTGCGCGCCGAAGCCCATGGGCGGTGTTGTCTGGCATACCCAGGGTAGCGGCAAATCACTGACCATGGCCCTGCTCGCGCGCATGCTGCGTGCCGATAGCACGGGGCTGAACAACCCTACCGTGCTGGTACTGACCGACCGCAAAGACCTCGATAAGCAGATCTTCGATACCTTCCATGCGGTGGGCATCCATGCCATTCAGGCTGTGTCGGTTGATGGCTTGGTGAAGATGTTGTCCAACGACTACGGCAGCGTATTTACCAGCACGGTGCAGAAGTTTCAGGAGAACGATCAGCCCGGTGAACAGGCCGCCGAGACACCTGACGAAGAAGATGACCTGCAAGCGACTCGCCATCGGCGTGTTCGTGAGGACAAGGACTTCGTCGTCGTCCATGAGCGCAACGTTCGCCACCTGGCGGTGGATGAGAACGGTGCGCCGGTGAAGGCCCAGTGGGAAGAGATCAGCCGGGAGAAGGTGCACTTCCGCGTGCTGAGTACCAAGCCCAATTTCTATGTGCTGGTCGACGAAGCTCACCGCAGCCAGTACGACTTCCTCGCAGCCTTTATGCGCGCCAGTTTGCCCAACGCCAAGTTCATCGCCTTCACCGGTACGCCGCTGCTGCAAGAAGACAAACACACGCTGGGCGAGTTTGGTGGTGGCGAGTACATCGACGAATACCGCTTGCATGAAGCGGTGGCGGATGGTGCCACCCTACCGATCAAATACCACGATGCCTGGGTGGCGCTGTCGGCCAATGCTGAGTTGGATGCCGCGTTCCAAGAGCAGTTCGCCGACCAGAGTGAGGTTCGCCAGCACGAGTTAAAGCGTGAACTGCTGCGCCGCTGGCGTCAGGCCGGTGACCGCATGGAACAGGTCGCGGAACATCTAGTCGAGCATTTCCTCAGTAACGTAAAAGCCAAGGGCTTGAAGGCCATGCTGGTGTGCGATGGCCGCGACATGGCGGTACGCTACAAGGATCTGCTCGATGCGATCATGGTCGAGCGGGCGCAAACAGGGCTGCCAACCTTTGACAGCCAGGTAGTTATTTCCCTGGCCAGCATCACCTCTTCCCGTACCGGGGCTTCTGCCATGGAAGAGGCGGCAGAGTACGAGATCGAGGCCGACAAGATCCGCAGCATCGAGGAGCGGGTGAAGGCCGAGGTGAAAGCCGGAAAGATCCCGGTGGCCATGCCATCCGAGCAGATCGGCAACTTTGTCAGCAAGCTGTTTCCCCTGCCCTACGGGGAAGAAAGTAAGGGGCTCGATGGTAAGCCGCAGGCGAACAACGTCGGGCTGATCATCGTTTCCGACATGCTGCTGACCGGGTGGGATGCCCCGATTGTCGGCACCATGTACCTCGACAAGCCGCTTAAGGAACACACCCTGTTGCAGGCCATCGCGCGGGTGAACCGTACCCTGCCCGGCAAGAATGCCGGTTACATCGTGGATTACCACGGGGTGGTTGAGCACCTTGACCATGCGCTGAAGATTTATGGCGGCGACGTGAAGCCTTCCCAGGTCTGGGAAGGTGTTGAAACCGAACTGCCCAAACTGCAAGCCACACTCGACCGCATCCTCAAGCTGCTGCCGAAAAAGCATGACCCGGTGGCGCAGCGCGAGGCCTACAAAGACGACGCCGAGCGTTTCCTTGACCCCGCCACCCGGTTGGACATGGTCGAAGAATTCCTCGACCTGGTGAAGCAGTTCAACCGCTCGGTGGACATCATCCTGCCGGATGTCCGTGGAGTACCTTTCAAGCCCTTTTTCACCCTGCTGGGTGAGATTCGCCTGATGCTGCGCGACAAGCTTCCGGGCACTGCCTACAAGGAACGCATCACCAAACTGGAGTCCGCGCTGCTGCAACAGCTGCTGGATGAGTACATCGCTGCCAGTCCGGCCAAGAGCCTGCTGGGCCACGAGGTATCGATTCTGGATGCCAGTGATATGGAGCGTTTAAAGAAGCTGGCGAGCCCAGGTAGTCGCGCCCTGGTGATGAAAAACCAGCTGAAGCAGACCATCGTCACCGGCAAGGACAAGGATCCGGCATTCTTCGACAAGATAGCCGAGGAGCTGGAAAAGCTGCTGGAAGAGGAAAAGGCGGGTCGCATTACCCAAGCCAAGTTCCTGGAGCAACTGGAGCTGTTCAGCCAGCGGATTCAGGACAAGGACAACACCGGGTTTAATAAGCCAGCGCACTCAGCGGTGTACCACTATCTTGCTGCCCTACTGGCTGAGGACACGGCCAGAGTGGCTACGACCAAGCTGTTCGAAGATGAAATGCTGAGTCGTGCGCTGGCGACTGAAAACTGGAAGAAAATGCCGGATACGCACCCTGATTTTAGAGACCACCTGCGCGGGGTATTGATGCCTCTGGCGGGCTGGGAGCGTTCAGTGGCGCGTGATCACGCTAAGCGAATCTTCGATATCCTGCTGAAAAACTGACGCAGCGCCACCCATGCCAGTATTGAATTACGGCCAAACGGCTATCGAGTGGTACTTCCAGCTCGATAGCAAACTCAAGCGCCATTACGTGACGGTAGAACGGGGGCGGCCCGTTCTATTGCGCGGGCCGCAGGTGGATGAACCTGAGCAAGAGGCTTTGGTGCTGCGTCGTGCACGCTGGATTCGTGAAAAGCTGGCACAGGTGAATCAGCCCCAAGCCAGCGAGCCCATCGTGACGGGCAGTCGCCTGCGCTACGCCGGGCGCACCTATTACACCGAAGTTCGTCATGTGCCGGACGCCCTCAAGCCGCGATTGGCCTTCACTGCGTCACGCTTCATCGTTGATAACCCTGATGGTTTGAGTATTCACCCCGACGCGCTGATGCCCTTGTTGGAGCGGTTCTATCGGGAACGCGCTCAGGAGAAGCTCCCGCTGCGTGTTCGCCACTGGCAGCGCGAAACCGGTCTACTGGCTGCGGGTATGCGTATACGTCACTTCCAAAGCCGTTGGGCGAGCTGCGATGCGAACCATATCCTGGAGTTTCATCCTCGGGTGATGGAGCTGCCGGCCAGCGTGCAGGACTACGTCATCGTCCATGAGCTGTGCCATACGGTGGAAAAGAACCATACCAAGGCCTTCTGGGCGCTGGTGGCTAGCCATATGCCGGGGTGGCAGCGGCAGCATCAGGTGCTGGAACAAGCTGCTTTTGGGGATGCAGTGTGATGGTGCCATGGGCCTAGCAAAACTTGATTAAACTTGATTTTTTGTGGCTCGCTATTACACTGGCCAGCTATGCAAAATACCCTTCAAGTCGAGTCGCTCCGTGCGGCTCTAGCCGAGCGTGGCTGGACACAAAAAGACCTGGCGGATCAGTTGGGGGTTTCGGCGCAGTCCGTGACCAACTGGTTCAAAGGCAAGGACTTCCCACGGCCGGACAAGCTGCTCAAGCTGGCGACAACCCTGCACCTGACTTTTGCTCAGTTGGTCGAGCCGCCTAAGGATCAGCCCATCGTGGCTTTCCGTAAGCGAGCCGGCACCAAGACCACTGACGCGCACATTGCTAAAGCAATCGGCATCGGTGGCCTGCTCAAGCCCCTTGTGGACTTTCTGCCAAAACTGCCGACGCTACGTACCCAGATTTCTTCCCCTTCTACGTCCTATGCGCGGCTGCAAAGTGATGCGTTGCAGGTGCGCAGTAAGCTAGGAATAGGCGAACGTAGCGTTCTTGGTTATCAAGCGTTGATTGCCGAGTTCAAGGCGTGTGGCGCGGTGCTTGTGCCGGTGCTCTGGGGACAGAAGCAGCAGCACAAGAATGCTTTGCACATTTTGTTGCCGTCTTCAGACGTCACCTTCGTGTTCGTTAACCTGGACACCAAGCTGGAAGACTTCAAGTTTTGGATGGCCCATGAGCTAGCGCATGTCTATACCCCCGAGCTTGCCGGCAGTAATGAAGGGGAAGATTTTGCGGATGCCTTTGCCGGTGCCCTACTGTTTCCTGAGGCCAGCGCTCAACTAGCATATGCCGAAGCGGCGGGTGCGCCAGGTGCTGCTGGAGAGATTGCTGTCCTGCAAAAATGCGCTACACACCATGAGATCTCGCTGAATACGGTGTATCAGCAGGTTCAGGCCTACGCATTGGAGCATCAACTTCCGCCGCTGCGTGTGGCAGACAAGACCATTCACGCGGTTCGGAACAGCTCAGACCCTCAATGGGTGAGTGCGGTCTTGTTTGACCCTGTCCCGCCGAAGCCTGCGCAGTACATGGCAGCCGCAGAAAATGTCTTCCAGTCGGCGTTTTTCCATGCGCTGAAGTGCATGATTCGTGAACATGGCACGGGCCCTTCGTATGTTCAGCAAATTATGGACATTTCACTGGTGGATGCGATGGGGATCCATGAGGAACTGGCGAGTTGAGTTCTGCGCAGACGCTGGTGCTGCTGGATACGAATGCCTATCTCCGCCTCGCCAAGCGTATAAGACCAATGCTTGGGGTTGCGTTTGGTCAAAAAAACTATGTGCTGACCATTCTGAAAGACGTCGAGACGGAAGTGCATCGCAATGGCGCGCTGAGGTTCAAGTATCCCTGGTTCGACGGCGAGGATGTGGCCGCTGAACGGGGGGCGAAGCAGGTACGCCTCAAGGCAGAAGAAAAAGCCCAGCTGGATGCAGCGCAAAGCGTGTTGCACGGATGGGTGTTGATGAACCCGGTTGCCTATACCACGCGTAAGCGCTCTCCTCCGTCCTCAACAGACTGTCGAGTGCTTGCATTCGGCCAGATCAGAAATGCCATTGTGGTCACCGATGACTTGGGGATGCATCAGTTGGCCACGGACTTTGGCATTACGGTTTGGCATGGTCATGAGTTACTGAAGAAGATGCTCACGGCAAAATTGATCACCAACGAGCAGGTGAAGAGCATTTTCGAAGCCCTGGAGCTCAATGGCGATTTGACGGAAACCTGGCGCGAAGCGAAACATTCCACCTTTTCAAAGCTCTTTGGTAAGGCTTAAAAGAGCGCGTCTGTAGCGCGTGGAGTGGCCGACGCACGTGTACCAATCGGCACCCAGCAAGGCATATGGTGCTGACAGCAAGGGCAACAGCCCTGCGGAGCCTGCTGCAATGGAGTGGCGGTAGCGACACCGGGTTCACAGCTCCACCGTCAGCGCCTTGATCCCCCCCCCTGCGCAAAACCGCCCCACGGCAGTGAGCGAGCGCCAGAGCCTCACCGGCTCCCGCCGCGAGCGCACCGACAACCATTTCACCCCGAGGCGTAACTCCAGCCGCCACCCCTCGCCGTCGCGCAGCACGCGGAATTCCCGCGCCGCCCCGGTCTCGACCAAGGTTTGCAAGGTGTCCTGCTCGACCGCTCGTTTCATGTCCCCTGCTCTCCAAGCAGCCAGTCACCAGGGATCTGGTATAGCGCAGGGTCGCAGGTCGGTGACCACCACAGGCCGAGCGGTCACCGCCCCTGGGCCGGGTGCGGGGCTGGATCCTGCTCAGGGAAGCCAAGGCGCCGATCAATCGGAAGATGAAGCAGATCGGCGCCGCGTTGCTGGAGTTCAAGGAAACCCTGACCGCAGCCGAGGCGGCCAGGGCCCTTGGCACGTCGGCCGAGCGTTTAAGGAAATCCTTATATGGACGCCTCCCGGAGCTCAATCGGTAATCATGTTGGCGTGTAGGTAGGAGCAGTCTTATATCCGGCCTATGGTGCAGGCCGATAAGCCCTGCTGGCCCTGATGGAATCCG